>NZ_JBNHFR010000004.1:0-356826 GCF_059090445.1 Arthrobacter sp. B2060 | reverse complement strand
TGACCGTGATGGTCCGCGTGGTGGAATTCGAGCCGGCGGCGTTGGTGGCGGTCAGCCGCGCGGTGTAGGTCCCTGCCGTGGTGTAGGTGTGGGACGGGTTCTGCGAGCTTGACGTGGAGCCGTCACCGAACTCCCACGCCCACGACGTCGGCGAACCCGTGGAGGTGTCGGTGAAGTTCACCGCCAGCGGTGCCGTGCCCGTGGTCGGCGTCGCCGTGAACGACGCGACAGGGGCGGCGGGCCCGCTGACCGGGTTGACCGTGATGGTCCGCGTGGTGGAATTCGAGCCGGCGGCGTTGGTGGCGGTCAGCCGCGCGGTGTAGGTCCCTGCCGTGGTGTAGGTGTGGGACGGATTCTGCGTGGTAGCGGTGGCGCCGTCACCGAACTCCCACGCCCACGACGTCGGCGAACCGGTGGAGGTGTCGGTGAAGTTCACCGCCAGCGGGACCGTGCCCGAGGTCGGCGTCGCGGTGAACGACGCGACCGGCGCGGTGGGCCCGGGCGGCGGCACCGTCCCGCCCGGTTTCAGGGCGGTGCGCCAGGCGGCGACGGCTTTGGCGGTGCTGAAGGTCCAGGTGGCGGTGCCGGCGGCGCCGGCCGTGGCCTGGGTCCTGTCGGCCTGCTCCGCGACCTGGCCGCCGGTGGTTTCCCAGCGCTCGGTCCAGCCGGTGGGAGCGGTGGCTGCCGGGCTGGAGCTGTCGAAGCCGAGGCCGCCGATGAGCAGGGCGCCGTTGCTGGCCGTGGTGATGCTGCCCACGGCGATGCTGGTCGCCTGATACGTCGCGTTGACGGCGGTGGCCACGGTGCTGTCCAGCGGTGTGGTGGTGTTGACGCCGGTGTAGGCGGTGATGCCGCCGCCCCACTTCACGGCCGTGCTGAGCGTCCAGGTGTAGGTGGCGGGGTCGGCGGAGCCAACGACCCGGTAGTAGGCGAAGGCGCGGGCGCCGCTGCCGATGGAGAGCCCGCTGGTGATCGCGGTCCAGCCCGCCGGGACGGCAACCGTGGGGTTCTTGTCCGCGGTGAAGGACGCGACCAGGACGTCACCGGCGGCCCGGCCGGCAGGTGCGGGCAGGGAGACCGTGGTGGTCGCCGTTTCCGTGGACGCCGTCCGCGTGCTGCGCACGGCGATCTCCGGTGAGGTGCCGCCGTCGGGATTGACGGTGATGGTCCTGGTGCTGGTATCGGAGCCTTCGTCGTTGGTGACGGTCAGTGTCGCGGTGTAGGTCCCGGCGGTGGTGTAGGTGTGCGAGGGGTTTTGCGCGGTGGCGGTTTCGCCGTCACCGAACTCCCACGCCCAGGACAGCGGGCCGCCGGTGGAGGTGTCGGTGAAGTTCACCGTCAGCGGTGCCGTGCCGGACGTCGGCGAGGCCGTGAACGACGCGGTCGGGGCGCCGTCGGGCGGCGGGGGCGGGGTGCCGAGGCTGCGGTCCGAATACCAGTAGCGTTTGGCGACGTGGTCGGTGGCCATGACGACGATCCCGGTGGCCGCGTTCACGCTCTGCTTGGTGCTGGTCACGTTGTTCATGTTGGCCGAGTTGGCGTCCTCGATGACCGGGGTGCCGCGGCCGGTCCCGAAGACCGGGTTGTCCATCGATGCGGTCTTTTCATAGATGCTGCCGGCCACCCCGGAGAACGGGCAGCCGCTGACCGTGGTCGAGGGTGCGGTGTGGAAGGCGCGGACCAGGTTGTTCTCGGTATCGAGCATGATCTGCGGACGCGAGACGCAGTCCCCGGTCCGGGCGATCGTGGTCTGCTCAAAGGCCCCCGTGCCCGGCTTGAACACCACCAGCACCTCCTGGGCCAGGTTCGGGTCCGTCGAGCCGTCATTGAGGCTGGTCTTCACCGCGGCGTAGACCCGGCCGGTCGGGTCGGCCTGCAGCGTCTTGATGTTCAGATGGTCATCCACCTGCCGGTTCCCGCGGATCGCTTCGCGGTGCCGCCACGAGGACGCCGCCCGGGGATCCTCCCCGTCGGTATGCGTAGCCCAGTGCGCGGTCCCGGTGGCCTGGTCCGTCCACATGATCCCGATCTGGTCGTTCCGGAACGCCACGATGGCGGACAGGTCATCCGGCGTCGGGTTCGGATCCGCCGCGCCGGGCACCACGAACGGGGTCCCCCAGCCCGTGCCGCCGGGGCCGGAACTGTTCACGAAAACGGTGTTCGCGGTGCTCGTGGCCTGGGTCCAGGTGGCCCAGATGACGCCGGTGGAGTCCTTATCGATGGTCAGCGACTCGCTGCTGTTGTTCGAAATGGTCTCCGGGAACCCGCCGTCCAGAGAGTAGCTCCCGCCCGAGTAGCTGTAACGGTACAGCCGGGCGGGCTGCCCGGACGCCGACGAACCGGAAGTCACCACGTTCGAGGCGATATACAGCTTGCTGCCGTCCCACAACGTGTCCGATGAACTGCTGCCCCGGCTGTCGCTCCGCACCCCGGTATCCACCCACGTGTCGGTATCCCGGTCCAGCCGGTAAATGCTCCACCCGCTGCCCGTGGTCCACATGTTCGCCCACCAGGACCCGTCATTCCACCACAGCTTGCTCTGCGGTTTATCCGCCGTCGGAGGGTTGCTCACCCCGGAATACGTGATGCTCGGAGTGCCGACGGTGGCCGCCTGCGCTGGGCCTGAAACGCCCACCAGGCCTCCCGCGGCGACAACGGACAGAACGAGCAAACGGCTGAACCAGCGGAGCGTTTTTTTCATCATTTCGTAGTTTCTCTTCGGCGATGAAAGTCATCCGGACGAGGAAAACCAACCCGTCCGGGATCAGCTACGGCCCAGCCCGGCCCCCATGGCTATGGCCTGCGGAAACTGCGTGTCAATGGAGGGAAGACATGCTTCTCAACTCCGGCGCGACTACGCCCATCGTGCGTCATCTCGCTCCAAGAAACCTTGGAAACCGGCGGCGACAAACCGCCCATATGGGGGGTGCTAGCCGGCCGCCGGGACCTGGGGCGGGACGGCCGCGGGACCTTCAGGTGCCGGGGCGCGGGTGATCTCCAGTTCGGAGTGGTCAAGCAACCTGCGCCCGCCCGTGAGGGTGTCCATGATCCACAGCAGGCCGTGGTTGTGGGCCACATCCGTTACGGTGCCCCGGTGCAGCAGACGCCCGCCGCGCCGCGCTTCAACAAGGTCACCGGGCGAGAGGTCTTCGCGCGCCGCGGCAGTGAGTTCGTCCTGAGTCCCCATTGTGGATTCCCTTCCAGGTAATCGGCATCCGATCCCAGTTTGCTCTTGGAAGGTTTCGCCATGGTGTACGCAGGATGGAGTTTTCGGTTATTCTCGAGCCCCGGTGCAGTGTCCGCTCGAGTAATGCCCGTTCTCAGTGATGCCCGTGGTTACTGGTGTCCGGCGCTGGTAGTGCCGAACATCAGGGTCCGGCGGGGCACGTCGTAGAACACCGTTTCCGACGTCGAGAGCAGGTCCTGAAGGTTGTCGGCATCCTGCGAGTCGAGGGTGAGGACTTCCTCCCAGGCGCCCTGGTCAAGGACCAGCTGGAGGGTCCAGGTTCCGGGCTTGCCGGGGTCGCCTGCCACCCAGCTGAACTGGTAGTGGTTGACTTGGCGGACCTTGATGCTGTCATCGGTCATGGGCTGCTTGGGGTTGGGGCTCATCATTTCCTCCTGGACCATGCATGCGTGTTCCGGGAGCCGCGGGTGCAGCATCCCACCAAGCAATGTAGACCCACTCCGCAGGCCGGACCAGACCCCAATCACTCGATGTCCGGCACGATGAGCACGGGCCACTGCCCACGGCTGGTCAGGCTCCCCGACACGGACCCGGCGAGAAGCCTGTCCACCCACGCCGCGGCTCCGGGCCGGTCGGCGCCCACGATGATCAGTGACGCGCCGGTGCTCTCCGCCAGGCGGCCGAGGGCTTTTGGAACATCGCCGTTGAGCAACCGGAACGACCAGCCCTCGCCAGGTGCCCCGAGGACAGATGTGAGGGCCTGCAGCAGTTCCCGGGACGGGAAATCAGCTTCCTCGTTGATCGCCGGATCCAGGGAATGGGCCAGTAGCTCGCCGCTCGGGTCCCACTCGGTCAGGTAGCTGGCCGGATCCACGAAGGCGCACACGAGATGCTGTCCCAGTGCGGCCGCGAGGTCGGCCGCCGTGCGGACGAGATGCTCCGGGAAATTCCAGTAGACGCCGAGCACTAGTGGCCCGTCCGGCCACTCTCGCTCCGGCCATTCTTCATGTGCCGGCCACTCCAAGATGTCCTCAGTTCGTAGTTGGCGGGCAGATGTCAGGAGTGGGTGGGTTCTTCCACCAGCGCGGTGGCGATGCTGTCCGCATCCTCGAGCGCGGCGAGGTAGCGCTCGGCGTCCAGGGCCGCAGCGCAGCCGGTTCCCGCGGCGGTGATGGCCTGGCGGTAGCGGTGGTCCACGGCGTCCCCGCATGCGAAGACGCCGGACAGGTTGGTGACGGTGGTGGGTGAGTCGACCTTGATGTAGCCCTCGGCGTCCAGTTCGACCTGCCCGGCCACCAGCTCGGTGCGCGGCACGTGACCGATCGCGACGAAGATCCCGGTGGCGGACTGCTGCCGGGTTTCGCCGGTGCGGGTGTCCGTCAGGGTGACGCCGCTGACCTTGCCGTCGCCGTGGATGGCGGTGACGGCCGAGTTCCAGGCGAAGCTGATTTTCGGGTTGTCCTTGGCCCGCTGCGCCATGATGCGGGAGGCACGCAGTTCGCCCTTGCGGACGACGACGGTCACGGACTTTCCGAAGCGGGTCAGGAAGGTGGCTTCCTCCATGGCGGAGTCCCCGCCGCCGACGACGACGATGTCCTGGTCGCGGAAGAAGAACCCGTCGCAGGTGGCGCACCAGGAGACGCCGTGGCCGCTGAACTTCTTTTCCTCCGCCAAACCGAGTTCCTTGTAAGCAGAGCCGGTGGCCAGGATGACCGCGGGGGCCTCGTGCGTCTCGCCGCCGCCGGTGACCACCCGCTTGAGGTGGCCCTTGAGCTGGAGGTCCGTGGCGTCGTCGAACACCACCTTGGCGCCGAAGCGCTCGGCCTGCTGCTGCAGCCCGTCCATCAGTTCGGGGCCCTGGACGCCCTCCGGGAAGCCGGGGAAGTTTTCCACCTCGGTGGTGTTCATCAGGGCACCGCCGGCGGTGACCGAGCCGGCCAGCACGAGTGGTTCCAGGCCGGCCCGGGCAGCGTAGATGGCAGCCGTGTAACCTGCCGGGCCCGACCCGATGATGATCAGCTGGTGCGTGGCCACGTCCCCGGGCTTGGCTTTCCTGGTGCTCACTGCTGGCTCCTTGTCCTCAGGCTCGTTCAAGCGCGTGCGGTCCCAAAGGGCCGCTAGACAAGTGCAACAAGGACGGGGACTTCAATCAAGGGCCTGACGAAGGGACCCTTGCGCTTCTGCTACTTAGCGCTACTATGTACTGGTAGCTAGTAACACTGAGTAGCTGGAGGAGGTGTCCGATGGGCAGGCAAATGACGGAGATGCTCAAGGGGACGCTGGAGGGCATTGTTCTTGCTTTCCTGACCGGGAAGCCGGCGTACGGGTACGAAATCACGACGCTGCTCCGGGCGAAGGGCTTCTCCGAGATCGCTGAGGGCACCGTTTACGCGCTGCTCGTGAGGATTGAGCAGAAGGGCCTTGTCGACGTCGAGAAACGCCCGTCTGAGAAAGGGCCGCCGCGCAAGGTGTACTCCCTCAACGCCCAGGGCGAGAAGGAACTAGAGGAGTTCTGGAGAACATGGAGCTTCTTGTCAGAACGGATCGAAGAGCTCCACAAGGGAGGAAAATAACATGGTCGCAGGGTGGATCGAGCAGCTGACGGGATCGCTCGAGCAGAAGAAGCAGTACCGGCAATACAAGACACGCGTGGAGCAGCTTCCTGCGGATTACCGCGCGGCGGCGACCGCGCTGGAGCGGTACCTGATGTACTTCGGGTCCATCACGAAGGGCGATGTGCTGTTGCTGATGCTCGGTGACCTCGCCGATCTCTTCGAGCAGAGCGCCGCGGACGGAACGCCCATCCGCGCAATCGTCGGTGACGACCCGGTGGAGTTTGCGGAGACATTCATGCGCAACTACGCGGGCGGTCAGTGGATCAACAAAGAGCGTGAGCGCCTGACCAAGGCGATCGACGCCGCTGCAGGCCATGGCGGCGAGGAGCAGCGATCATGAGCGCAACCCCCACAGCAGCCCGCGGGCCTGCCATCCGTGTGCATGACATCGAAAAGTCCTACAAGGAGCTGCACGTACTGCGGGGCGTGAGCTTCGACGTGGCACCGGGCAGCATTTTCGCCCTGCTCGGATCCAACGGAGCGGGAAAGACCACGATGGTGAGAATCCTGTCCACGCTGCTGAAAGCGGATAACGGCACGGCCGCCGTCGAGGGATTCGACGTCACGACGCACCCTCTCCAAGTTCGGGAGTCCATCAGCCTTACCGGCCAGTTCGCAGCGGTGGATGAGGTCCTCTCCGGCCGGGAGAACCTGGTGCTGGTTGCCAGGTTGCGGCATCTGAAAGACCCCGGCCAGGTTGCGGATGATCTTCTCGCACGCTTCAACCTCACCGATGCCGCATCGCGGAAGGTAGCGACGTACTCAGGTGGCATGCGCCGCCGTCTTGACATCGCCATGAGTCTGATCGGGCGGCCGAAAGTGATCTTCCTCGATGAACCGACCACCGGACTCGATCCCGAGGCGCGCAAAGAGGTGTGGCAGGTGGTCAAGGACCTCGCCAGCCAGGGAACCACCGTCCTGCTCACCACGCAGTATCTGGAGGAGGCTGAGCAACTCGCGGACCGGATCGCCATCCTTCATGAGGGGCGCATCATCGCCGACGGCACTCTCGCAGAGCTGAAACAACTGCTCCCGCCGGCGACGGTCGAATACGTCGAAAAGCAGCCGACCCTGGAGGAAGTCTTCCTCGCGCTCGTGGGTAACGACGGCAAGGTCGAGGCAGGAAAGGACGCGTCATGAGAAGCCACTTCTTCGGAGACACAGCCGTACTGCTGGGCCGCTCCATGCGTCACATCTTCCGCAGCGTGGACACGATCATCACCACCGCGATCACGCCCATCGCCCTCATGCTGCTGTTCGTCTACGTGTTCGGCGGCGCCATCAGGACCGACACGGACAATTATGTGAACTACCTGCTGCCGGGCATCATGCTGATCGCGATCGCCTCGGGCATCGCGTACACCGCCGTCCGGCTGTTCACCGACATGCAAAGCGGCATTTTCGAGCGCTTCCAGTCCATGCCGATCGCGCGGTCATCTGTGCTGTGGGCCCATGTTCTTACCTCGCTGGTTGCCAACGGCATCTCGGTGTCCATCATTGTGCTGGTAGCCCTCCTCATGGGCTTCCGTACATCGGCAAGCGTCCTGGATTGGCTCGCCATTGCCGGAATCCTGGCGCTGTTCACCCTGGCGCTCACCTGGCTCGCCATCATTGCCGGCCTGACAGCGAAGTCTGTTGACGGCGCGGGCGGGTTCTCCTACCCGCTCATCTTCCTGCCGTTCATCAGCTCGGCGTTCGTCCCTACAGACACCATGCCTGGGCCCGTGCGTGCCTTCGCTGAGAACCAGCCGGTCACGTCCATCGTCAACACCATCCAGGACCTGTTCGCGCAACAGCCGGTGGGCAGCGACATATGGATCGCCCTCGCCTGGTGCCTCGGAGGCCTCGTTCTCGCCTATTCCTTCGCCATGGCTGCCTATCGGCGCAGGATCAGCTAAGGGGGCGCGCTGCCCAGCATTGGGTGCCTCCGCCCTCGGTGAAGATGTCAGGGGATGCGGCGGCCGCCGGAGCGGCTCAGGAAGAACAGCAGCACAGCACCAATTAGCAGGAACGGTGCCACCCACAGCAGGAATCCGACGGCCTCTACAGTGACGCCAATGATCAGGAAGACCACCGCCACGGCTGCAATGGTCCACATTATCTTCTTCATCGCAGTCACCAGTCCTGACCTCCGGGCCGCCCCGTACGGGGATGAGCGACTATACATCCGGCTCGAAAGGGCACGCAAGAAGGCGGGTGAACCCGGAGCTGACGGAACAGGGCTGACGGAATGAAGGGGCACCCGGCCCACAGGGTTTTCCCAACCTGGCTCCCACATAGTCATAAAGGCAAGCACCCGATGCTTCGGACTTCCGGATCCCGGTGCGGGACGCGCAGCAGGAAAGCGGCACCTGCGAACAGCGCGCGGACCGTGGGGGGCGGGAATACGGTGACGAATGTCAGGGTCTGCTGGGGGAACCCATAGGGCGTACGACGACGGCACGGTCACCAACGCAAGGTGACCGCGTCGGCGTCGTACGCTGTTTAACCGGCCTAGGACGGGGCGTTGAGCCTGGCGAAGCGGAGGACCGAGATGATGGCCGGCGCGAGTTCGTCTTCCATCTGCCGGTAGTAGTCGGCGCTGCGCCGGTAGGGATCGACGACGTCATTGTCGGCCGCTTCGGGAGCCAGCGCCAGGTGCCGCACCGAAGCCGCACGGGCCGGGAGGGCGCGCCAGAGCTCGGTGTTTGCACTGATCCGGTGATGGTGGTTGCCGCGATGCTCGTCTCCCGCCTGAAAGCTCCCTCCTGGCGGCGGGGTCTCCCGTTCCTCCAGGACATCGAGCATCCGGGCGAACTCGCGGATGGTAAAGGTGCGCTTGAGCAGGGAAGCGTCGAGCTGGAGGACTTCGCCGCGGTGCGCGGAGGTCATGGTGAGGACCACGTCCACCGGGCGCAGTATCTTGCCCGTAAGCTGCCGTGCGGCGAATCCTTCCGCGGTTCCTCCGAACGTGTGAATGATGTCCGCGGACAGGGGCTGGACGGGGTCACCCACCAATGCCCGGGTGCCGGCGCTGCGGACCTCGAAGCCGCCGGGCAGCACCTGGTCCAGCCCTGCCTGGAGCAGCCGCTCAGCCACGGGGGAGCGGCAGATGTTCCCCGTGCAAACGGTCAGTATCCGGACAGGTGCAGGCGATTCCACTGTTGTTGCTCTTTCGATGGGTTTGGAGATGGGGATGGCACGGACGGTTCTTCTCCATCGAACCTAGCATTCACGCGGCGCCGGGAAGCAGGAGGCGCGGCGGCAGCGTCACGTGGACGGGACCATAACTTAACGGACACCGGCATTAACTCGAACAGTTGAGGGCGCAGGGCCGATCGTTATTGCCAACAACGGTTCAGCGTCAATCACTCCCGGCCCAGATCACGGAGCTGCGGAAGGCGCAACACTTAAGAGACCTATTTCCGGCCCCTGGAGAATGACATGCGCAGAACAGCCTCGTCCCGCGCCGCGGTTTCCGCGGCATTTCTTTTCGCTGTGATGCTTGCCGGATGCGGACAGCAGGCAGCGCCGCCGGCGGGCACCGCGACCAATCCAGGCACCGTGACCGACCCGGTCACCTCGACAACCACGGCCGCCCCGCAGGGCCCAACGCCGACGTCGGACTCCTACGGGGCACCCAGCCCGACCGGCGCCACCACGCCGCCGGCGGCAGCTTGGACGACATACACGACGGCGGACGGCCAGCTGACCTTCGACCTGCCCGCGGCGTGGAGCGTCAGGGATCCCGCGGGCGAACTTCCCGAAGGCGGCGGCGCGTTCGCGGAAATTACGAACCAGGCGGGCAAGCCGCTGGCTACCCTCCGGACCAATATGGCCACCGGTTCCACGTGTACGGAACGGCATCCGTACTCAGTTTTGGACTCCCAGGAGATGCCGGCTCTGACGCAGAAAGGCCTCACGCCCCGGTATGTGTTCGAGACCCGCGGCAATGCCACGGACCCGGGGCCGGCGAACACTCCGGGGGCGGCCTACGGCATCGCGTCCGGCCCGGCGCCGACCGGGAACTCTGCCTGCCCCATCTTCCACTTCTTCACGTGGCCGCCCACTGCTGCCATGTTCGGGGCGTTCTATAACCCCGCGAACAACGAGACGCCCGGCGATCCGTCCCTGCCGTACCTGGAGAAGGCGGAAAGGTATGCCGGCACTGCCGAGTACCGGGACATCAAGCGGATGATTACCTCGCTGCGGCCGGCCGGCTAAGCCCGTGATTCTTTGTTTGTGCCTTGGAGGTGTGCCGGCGGAGCGTGGAGGGGCTCCGGCGGACAGAGCCGCTGCACGAGTTCCCGGAACGTGTGAGGGTGGAAGGGTTTGGTGAGGTACGCGTCGGCGCCGGAGGCTACGCCGTTGAGTTCGTCACTAATCTCGGCCCACGCGGTGATCATGAGGATCGGCGCCGTCGAGAGTGCCCGGAGATGGCGCGCCACGTCCAGGCCGTTAGGTCCGGAAGGCCGAGGTCCAGGGTGATGAGGTCCAGGTCCAGTGTTTCGGCTGCCTGGAGTCCTGCGGTGCCACGGCCAGCCGGCGGTGACCATCCTTGAGTACCTTGGGACGTCGCAGTTCTGGTTTGAGTCGTTCCAGAACCGGCAGAGCGAGTTCCTGGCCGTGGCGGTTATGGTCGGCGCGTCGGTGTACCTGCGGGAGATCCGCTCCGCGGAGTCCAAACCCGTCGCTGAGCCCCATTACGAGACCGGCAGCTGAGAACGGGCAGCAGCTGAGGAACGGCGGAAACCCGGGCGGCAGGTATGCTGGACGGGCACCCGGGGCAGCCGTTCAGCGGCTAAATTCCGGCATGCCCCAAGGTTTGGGCCCCGGTTCTGGGGAGCCGCCGCGCAGGGTTTCCCCATCCTCCGGTTCCTAGCTTGGGAACCAGTGGGAACGCCAATGCAATCAGGAGAACAGGAGGAGCAGATGCAGCCCCATGCTCCCCTGCGCCTGTTGCGCTCCCTGATCGTCACCGGCCTGACCGTGGGGCTGGCTGCCGCGGGCCACGTGGCCGGCGGCGGCACCCTTCCCGCACCGATGATCGCGGTGGCCCTGGCCGCGCTTGTGCTGGTCCCCGTGACCTGGCTGACCCGACGGGAACTGTCCTTCGCAACCCTGCTCGGCCTGCTCGGCGCCGGCCAGTTGGTGCTGCACGAGGCGTTCACCACGCTGTCCGTCAGCGCCGTGTGCCAGGCCCCGCTGTCCGGCGGGAGCCACCATCACGCGAGCACGTCGAGTCTTCAGTGCCTCCCGTCCGCTGCTGTAGGGATGGACGCCCACGCGGCGGCCGGGGTTGATCCGATGGCCATGCTGGCCGGCCACGTGCTTGCCGTTCTTGCCACGGTCTGGTTCCTGCGGCGGGGCGAGGCGTCGCTGTGGCAGCTCCTTGCCTGGATGCGTCCCCTGGTCCACGTTTTGCGCCCGGCCGCGATCCCGGTTGCGGGCCCGCGGACCTTTGCCCGCAACCCCGTTGTCATCCCTGCTCCGTGGCGCAACCTGCGCCTGCACAGCCTTCGGGGACCGCCTGCCGCGGCCCTCCTGCGTGCCTTGCCCTGCTGACCCCTCCCGGCGTCGCAGATGGGTGCGCGGGAAGCAGCTTTCCCCACACCCATGCGCGCCGGGCCGGCAAACGGGCGGCGCCTGCGAAAGGCAACACGCCATGAACACCACAGCACTCCGTACCTTCAAGACAACCGCGGTTCTCGCCGCTGCAGCGGGCCTGACCATCCTCGGCGCCGGAGCGGCGTCCGCCCACGTGAACGTTGATCCTGCCTCAACCTCGGAGGGCGGCTTCGCCCAGCTGACCTTCCGGGTTCCCAATGAGTCCGAGACGGCCAAGACGTCCAAGCTGACCGTCACCCTGCCGAAGGACACGCCCTTCACGTCCGTGTCGGTCAAGCCCATGGACGGCTGGAAGGCCGAGATCAAGGAAGCGGCCCTTCCCAAGCCCGTGACGGCCAACGGGGCAACCATCACCAAGGCTGCCGCGTCCGTCACCTGGACGGCGGACGCAGCCCACCAGATTTCACAGCAGGAATACCAGACATTCTCCATTTCCGTGGGGCGGCTGCCCAAGGCAGGGACCACGGTAGTGCTGCCCGCAGCCCAGGCCTACACGGACGGCACGGTGGTGAACTGGAACGAGACGCCAGCTGCCGGTGGGGCAGAGCCCGAACACCCGGCGCCCTCCTTCGTCACCACGGCAGCGGCGGCGGAACATGGCACACACGGAGCCCACGGTGCGGCGGCTGAGACGCCTGCCGCAGAGTCCACCTCCGCGTCGGCAACGTCCCCTGCCGCCGGCGACTCCACCGCCCTCGGGTGGGCAGGCCTGGTTGCAGGACTGCTGGGGCTGGCGGCAGGCGTAGCCGCCCTCGTGCGCACCCGCAAGGCCTAAGGAACCGGACCGGCGCCGCCCCTTGGAAGCTGCCCGGAAAGGGCGGGGCCGTTCCAAGGTTTTCCCAAGGTTTTTCTGGGAGTCGGGGGCCATGATGAGTGGCAATCGCTAACTGAATCTCGAGGACGCCTCCCAGGCAGAAACCTGACAGTCCAATGCACCGTCCATTCAAGAAGTACGACGCCGGTTCAGTCACCTCCCAGGGTGACCGGACCGGCGTCGTACGTCTTCCGTTGACAGCGGCCGACGGCGGAAGCGGCGCCGCCTTGGGTGCCGGAACTGAGACACGCGGTTTGGCACAGCCGGCCCCGCACCCGTGGAGCAGGTACGTGGCGCTGGGGGACTCGTTCACGGAGGGTGTGGGCGACCCAGAGCCGCGCAGCCCGGGCGGGCTGCGCGGCTGGGCAGACCGTGTGGCCGAGGAGCTCAGCATGGGCCACGAGGACTTTGCCTACGCGAACCTGGCCGTGCGCGGCCTGTTGCTCGGCCAGATCCTGGACCAGCAGGCGGGGCCCGCGCTGGCCCTGCAGCCGGACCTCATCACCCTCTCCGGGGGCGGAAACGACCTTGTCTTCCGGGGGAGCGATCCGGACAAGTTGGCCGGGAGGCTGGACGCCGGCGTCGAGTTGCTGAGTACCACGGGGGCCACGATCGTGCTGTTCGCCGGGCCGGACTGGGGTGGGACGCCGGTGATCGGGCACAACAGGGCGAAGATCGCCATCTTCAACGAGAACATCCGCACCGTTGCCCATCGGCACGACGCCGTGATCGCAGACCTGTGGGCGCTGCAGGAGCTCGCCGATCCGCGCATGTGGGATCCGGACCGCCTGCATTTTTCGCCGCTGGGGTACCACACCATCGCCAAGATGGTGCTGGACACCCTCAACGTCCCGCATACGCTTCAGCCCTACCTGCCCAAGGACATGCCGGAGAGCAGTTGGCGCCATGCGCGCGCCGAGGACCTCGTCTGGGCGCGCAAGTACCTGGTCCCCTGGGTGCTGAAGCGGATCCGGCACCAGACGGAGGAGGAGCTCAGGGCCAAGCGGCCAGTGCCGGGCCCGGTCTTCGGCTCGGAAATGCCAGGCCCCGTCTAGAGGCCCAGGCCCCCGAGCTTGTCGCCGAGGCCGCCGGGAAGCTTGCCCAGCAGGTCCGCGGGGTTGATGCCGAGCTTGGACAGCAGTCCTGCGTGCTGGTCGGTGTCGACCTGGTCGGGCAGTTCCGTTTCGGCCTGGGCGGCTTTGTCATTGTCTCCCCGGGACCTGAGGAGCTCGAGGATCTGATTCTTATCGATCTGCATGGCGTTCTCCTTCTGCTTGCCAGAACTAGTAAGTGCACCTACTACCTTCCCGGAAAACTCCGTTTGTCAAAAGCCCTCCTCACCCGAACTGGTCACCGTCGCCACCATGATCACCGCCTACGAGGCGAACATCGACCGCACGAGCTGGCGGAACCGCTACAGCGACGACCGCTACTACCTGACAGCGCTCATGGCTTGGGGGTACGAACCCAGCGAGGTGGGGGAGACCATTCTCACCGACCCCGAAAGCCTCTGCGAGGACAACACCGCGCCCACGGACGCAGCCGAGGCCGACTAGGTGTACTTAGCCAGTAGGTTGGTGACACCTGCTGATGGGTGGCTTGCCTCCGAGGCTGCCGTGGGGTCGGTGGTTGTTGTAGAAGTCGAGCCATGCCTGTAGGGCGTCGGTGCGCGCCTGGTTGGATGTGAAGGGCTGCCGGTAGGCCCAACAGTCCTGGGGCGCGGTTGAAGCGTTCTGCCTTGCCGTTCTGCCAAGGGTGGCAGGGTTTGACCAGAATGTGGTTGGCTCCCAAGGCTGCCAGCGTGTCCTGGAAGTCGCGGGAGAGTCGGTACGCAAAGGCGTTGTCGGTCATAACCTGCTTCACGGGTATCCGTTGGGATGCCATGGCAGCGGCGGCCCGGGTGAGAAACCCGGCGCAGGTCCGGCCTTTCTCGTCCGGCAGCACCTCAGCGTACGCCAGCCCGTGAATGGCCACGTGGACGTAGTCGAAGCCCAGCTTCTGGTCGGAGGAGCGATGGTTGGCCGCACCCTATAGTGAAGACCTCTTAGATTCAGTTGCAGTTGTGGTAACCACCAACCTAAGAGGTCTTCACCCTTTCACGATGTAACCAACGTCCTGACTCAGTACAGCTAGATCCCCGTCATCTCATGCGGTGCCGTCGCAGGGGACGGGCCTATGCTGGTACGTGCGTGCAGCCCACCTCTGGCCCGTCTTATCGGAAAGGGGGCGAGGACTCTGCGGTCCGGAACCCCAATTCCAGAGCGAGGAAAAGATGATGAGCGCAGACGTCCAGTTGTCCGGGGCGGGGACCAGCGAGATCTGGGTCATGGATCCGGCAACCCTGCGCGACGTCGTCCTGGACCGGGATGCCATGGAGGCGCGGCTTGGGGACTGCACGGCACTGGAACGGGTATGGATCCTTTCCCTGCTGGGCAGGGAGCAAGAATCCCTCGCCGAAGGATTGGCGTTACTGGCGGCGTCCCGGGACCGGCTCAGGCCACTGCTCGTGCTTGCCCAGACCTATCAGCGCAGGTACCAATGGCACCAAGCGGCCAGGTTGCATGAAGAAGCCCTGCGTCTTGCCCGCACACCAGCTACAGAAGCGCTCGTCCGCCACCAGATCGGCAGGCGTCTGTTCGATGAAGCCCGCTACCGTGATGCGGCAGCCGAATTCGAATGGGCCCACGACCTGTACCGGACTGCTGGCCGCGACCGCCTTGCCCAGCTCTCTCGCCGGTGCATGAACCGGGCCCGCCAAGTTCAGGCACAGGGGAACAATCTCGATGACCTGACCTGACCTGACCTGACCTGACCCAAAGGCGCCAGGCGTTCGGGGCCTGCGGACCTCTCAGCGCCGCCGATGTCCCGGCACCGCCGGAGCCTTCACCGGCAGTCCCCCAGGCCGACGACCTTGACAGGTCCCGACGGGCGAACGGGCGTGCGCTTGACAGTCATGCTCCGGCGTCGACGAGGTCGGCTCCGACATCCGGCTCGGACGTGATCACCCCGGCACGGTAGCGATAGGTGATGTTTTCGTCCTGGACAACGAAGGTCTCCACGCCGCTGCGTGTCCAGTGAAGGACGAGCAGGCCGTAGCGCTCGGCAAGTTTGGCCAGAGTTGCGAAGGTGGTGACGTCGATGACGGGCCGGCCTTGGGGCGCGGGCATCGGATGGACGCGGACGAGCAGGGCGGCGTAGCGGCGGCGGATGGCTGCGGCTTCATCACTCGGTGCGGTCCGGCGGGCGAACAGGACGACGACGGCGGCGGTGGCCAGGGCTGCCAGTAGCAGCACCACGGAGATGATCCGCGCATTGGCGGCGGTGACGGTCCAGCCGTTGATCCCCAGTGTCCGCGGGGCGATGATGGCGTGCTGGACGGTAGCGGCGTCGGTGACGGTAAGGTCTTTCTCGCCGTTGGCCAGGGAGAGCTGGAGCGGGGTCAGGTTGAGTTTGAGCTCGGGGTGGAAGTCGGCGCCCGCTGTGGTCTTCACCCGCGGGACGACAGTGACACTGACCTGGCTTGCGGCTATGCCGGTGACGGCGGATGCGGCCTTGGCCTTGGCGTCGAATGCCTTCAGATCCAGCCTGACGGTTCCCTCATACTCGTTGCCGGTAAAGGTGGCGGCGCTGGCGAGCGGAAAGGTTGAGTGCCAACCCTCCGGGGTGGTCAGTTCCGCCGCCACGGTGACGTTGCCGGGTTCGCCGTGGTAGGTGAAGTGCACGTCGACGGTGTCGGCGAGCTTGCGGAATATTGGGTCCGGGGAGTGTGCGGTGGTGCTGTCATAGGCGGGGGTCTGTCCGACGTCCGCGGTGTATGAGAAGTCCATCCGGGTGCCGCTCTTGACTTCGGCCGTCGAAGGGCCTTCGAGGGGGCCCGTCCAGGCCAGGACACCGAGCGTGGCTCCGAGGATTCCCAGCACAAGGGTAATGGCCGCGGATGTCCGCAATGACGGCGGGAGGCTGTTCACGGCCAGGAATTGGGCTGGCCGGTCGCCGGTATGGCGGGACATGGCTGTTCTCCTACGTTTGCGACGGTGTCGGGTGGTTGCGGTGCCTCCGCCGGCCAGCAGGGCAAAGGCGGCCAGGCCCAGTACGGGTGGGCTGGTGAATCGTTCGAGCCACACCCCTGCCTGGGGGATGTGGAGTACGGCACGGCCGACGAGTTGGCCGGCGCCGGGCGTGAGAGGGTCTATGGATTGGTTGTTGTCGCCCTTGAACACGAATGCTCCCGGGTCCCCGCCGATGATGCGGTGAAGCGCGACCTCGTCTTTACCGGGAAGGTTGTAGGCGGCTATATCGCCCACCGAATACGACGGTGCCGGGGCAACGATGACCAGGTCCCCCTGGTAGTAGACCGGGTTCATGCTGACGCCGCGGGTGACGACGATCGCTATCTGGCCGCTCGCCAAGGCAATCCCGGCGACGGCGACCAGTCCCGCCAGCGCCGCAAGGGCGGAGGCAATCAGGCCTTGTAACAACCGGTTCGGCATGGGGACTCTCTCACTGCAGGAAGATGAGGGCCGGCCCGTCCCCCAGCGGGACGGGCCGGTCCTGGTCTGGGAACTAGCTAACGGTGACGGAGGCGCTGGTCACACCGATCTGGCTAGTGCCCTCAGCGGCATCGCACACCGACACGAAAGTTGTCGCGTGAATGGGCGTGCAGGTGAATGTCGCGGCCGATCCGCCAGTCAGGGCAACGGTCGGGGTCTCGCCGCCGGTGGCGTCCGCGAACGTCAGCGTCACCTTGTTGACAGCGGTCTTCGTGCCATCGGTGAAGCCGTACACGATGCTGTTCAGCGTCGCGCCGTCCACGGACTGGCTCACGGTACCGCCGACGAACTGGTCGTCAGCGGCCTGGCCTGCAGTGGCGAGACCGGTGCCGGTGAAGGCGGAACCGGCGGCAACAGCGAGGCCGGCGACGGACAGGGCAGTGATGATCTTTGCGGATTTGCGCATGATGATTCTCTTTCGGTTTTAGGAAGCCGGCAACCCCTGAGCGGGCCCCGGCGGCAGTCGACAAAACCAGCAGCTAAGCGCGGAAGAAAGAAACCAATGCAGCCCCCCAAGCCGCGATCGCCGCATTCCAACCAACAGGGTCTAAGATTCCTGACACTGTGTGGCGGAACGCACATCGACAATTCGAAGTTAGCAATGCTTTTGCGAATTAGTACGGACCTTGGACTAACCTCAGCCGAACCTCAGGGAAATGCTGCTCTCCTGCGGGAACCCTGCGGAAAAACCGTGGTGGGCCGGGCACAATCTGGCCCATCAGCCGCGGAACAGGACCAGGTCGTTAGTACTGTGGCGCCACTCTTGTCACGCTGGAAGCATTGTTCACACCAGCAACGGCCGCGGGAAAATTCTCCCGATTTTGCGGAATTCCGGGACAAACGAAAGCGTTACCTCAGTAACGCCCCAAGCTGCTGGGGAGCCTGCGGGCGGCGAGCGAAAGGAATGGGCGATGAACGCCGTCGACCGCTACACCCCAAGCGGTTCCGGCAAGGGACAGGCTCCGCACCCCTGGAGCCGGTACGTAGCCATGGGAGATTCATTTACCGAAGGTGTGGGTGATCCCGAAGAGCGCAGTCCCGGCGGGCTGCGCGGCTGGGCAGACCGCGTGGCCGAAGAACTGAGCTCGGGCCGCGAGGACTTTTCCTACGCCAACCTGGCCGTGCGCGGCCTGCTGCTGCAGGAGATTCTGGACCGGCAGACGGAGCCGGCGCTCGCGCTCAAGCCGGACCTGATCACCCTGTCCGCCGGCGGAAACGACATGGTGTTCCACAACAGCAATCCGGACAAACTTGCTGCCCGGCTCGACGCCGGCGTGGAGCGGCTGAGCACCACCGGGGCCACCATTGTGCTCTTCACGGGTCCTGACTGGTGGCACACGCCCGTCCTGGGCCGGAACCGGGCCAGGATAGCCATCTACAACGAGAACCTGCGTGCCATCGCCTACCGGCACCACTGCCTTGTTGCCGACCTGTGGGCCCTGCGCGAACTGAGGGATCCGCAGATGTGGGACCCGGACCGGCTGCATTTCTCCCCGCTGGGGCACCACACCATTGCCATGATGGTGCTGGACACGCTGAACGTGCCGCACACTCTCCAGCCCCTGGAGCCACGGGAGCTGCCGGAGCGGAGTTGGCGGCAGGCCGGAGCCGGTGACCTGGTCTGGGCGAGGACCTACTTCCTGCCGTGGGTGCTGCGGCGGCTGCAGCAAGAGCCCCCGCTTATCCGGCGGATCTATGGGCGGCGGCCCGAGGTGCTGCGGCCGAAGCGTCCGGCGGCCGCGCCGGTGTTGTCTGCCGGAAAGCAGTTGCAGAGGCAGCCGCAGATGCCGGCTGCGCCGCCCGGGGGCGAGGCCGTCCGTGCTGAGGCGGAGTACGAGGACGGGCTGAAACAGGCCTAGGCACTGACTGCAGTGAACCCCCAACGCCGGGTGGGGGTTATTCGTGGTGCACCTTTTCTCCAAGGTTTTCCTGAGTTCGCCGATGCACCATGAATGGCCCCAGTGGTTCAACTGAAACGGCCTCAAAGATGAAAAAGATCCTCCGCCGGCTAAGCCAACTGGTCGTCCTGTCCGTCGCCGTCGCGGGGGGTCTGGTGGGCGTTTCTGGTCCAGCGCAGGCGGCCACCGTCGGCACTCCGAGCATCACGTATGCCGGCGTGAGCAACCCTCCGACGGCGGACAAACCGCAGAGCAAGCTGTGGTGGAACGACGGGTCCTGGTGGGCGAACATGTGGACCACCGGCGCCGGCTGGAGCATCTACCGGCTGGACCGGGACACGGCTTCGTGGGTGGATACCGGGGCCCGGAGCGACAGCAGGGGCACTACGTCCTCGGACACACTGTGGGATGGAAACCACCTGTTCATCGCCTCCAACGTGGTGACTTCCGGCAACTCCGCGGCGGGGCAGCCCGCCCGCCTGTACCGCTACAGCTACTCGGACGGAACCTACACGCTGGACGAGGGATTCCCCGAGACCATTTCGAACAACAGCAGCGAGACACTGACTATTGCCCAGGACTCCACCGGCGTCATCTGGGCCACCTGGACGCAAGTCGCCGGCGCCATCAACACCGTTTTCGTCAACAGCTCCGCCCCCGGCGGCGAAAACTGGGGGATCCCGTTCGTGGTGCCCGGAACTGCGGACCCCAATCCAACACCGGATGATCTCTCGGCCATCGTGGCCTTCAAGGGCGACGAAATCGGGATCATGTGGACGGACCAGGCCACCGGGACGGCGTACTGGGCAACCCACGAGGACGACGAAAGCCCGCGGGACGCCGCATCGTGGAAGGTGACGGAAGCCATCAAGGGCAACAAGCTGGTTGATGACCACCTGAACATCAAGACGCTGCAGGCCGACCCCACCGGCCGGGTCTACGCGGCTGTGAAGACCAGTTTCAATGACGGCTCGTCCGATCCGAACCTGGCCCAGCTGGTGCTGGTGGTCTTCAAACCCGCCACCGGCTCCTTTGAGCAGACGACGATCGCCCGGACCGGTGACTGCGTGTCCCGTCCCCAGATCATGCTCGATACCCAGAACAACCTGATCCATGCGTTCCACACCGCGCCCTCGAGCTCGGTCAGCGGCTGCGCCTTCACGGGAGTGGCCGGCAGCATCTACGAGAAAACCGCGTCCATGGACGACCCGGTGTTTGCCGCCGGGCGCGGCACCCCGATCATCGAGGACGCCACCTCGGCCAACATGAACGACGTAACCAGCACCAAGCAGAACGTTAATGCCACCACCGGCCTGGTTGTCATGGCCACCGACCACGTTGCCAAACGCTACTGGTTCTCGGACCGCAGCCTCGGCACGGTGGACCCGCCCGAGGAGACAGCGCCGGTCGCCTCATTCACCGCCACTCCGACCTCGGGCACGGCTCCCCTGACGGTGGAGTTCACGGACTCCTCCACCGCGGATACGACGTCCTGGGCGTGGGATTTCGGTGACGGTGAAACGGCAACCGCGCAGCACCCGTCCCACACCTACACGGCGGCCGGGACCTACACGGCGACGTTGACCGCTGCCAACGAAGCCGGCTCGTCAACAGCCGCGACGACGATCACCGTCAGCCCGGCCGACGACGGGCCGCCCCACACGCCGGCTGATGCCTCCATTCGTGGAGCGGCTGACACCCTGGCCGCGGGACCCGACGGGGTGCTTTGGAACTACCCGGCCAACGGCGAGGGTGGATTCCTGCCCCGCGTCAGGATCGGCTCCGGCTGGAGCGGGCTAAAGGACGGATTCGTCACGGACTGGAACCAGGACGGCGTGTTTGACCTGATCGCCCAATGGACAGACGGCCGCATGAGCTACTACCAGGGAAACGCAACAGGAGGATTCGCGGCAGGGCAGGTCATCGGCTCCGGGTGGAGCAGCTACCAAGTGACCGTGGGCCGCTGGCGCAAGGCTGATACATACCCCGGCGTGGTGGCCTATGACGCGGCGGGTGTTCTCTGGCACTATCCCAACACCAACGGAAGGACGCTGGGTAGCCGCACCAGACTCGGTGGCGGCTGGGGCGGGCTTTACCTCACCATGGCCGACTACGACCGGGACAGCGCCCAGGACATCCTGGCCAAGCGCAGCGACGGCGTTCTGGTGCTGTACCGCTCAACCGGCGCGGGAACTTTCCAGCCCGGACCGCACCCCGCTGTCGGTGGCGGCTGGAACAGCATCAACAGCATCACTACGGTCGCAGGCTTCCAGGGCGCCGGCACGTACGGGCTGATGGCCCGGTTCACCGACGGCCAGCTTGCGTACTACCCCATCCTTAATGGCACCTGGGGCACCCGCACCCTGGAGGGCGGCGGCTGGGGGGCGTACTACATCTTCCGGTAGGGACGGGATCTTCCGGTGGGGACGGGCCAGGCACGCCTAGTTTCTGTCAGGGCAAACCACAAACCCCCAACACCGGTGGGGCACCGCCTGCAGCGGTATTTTCTCCAAGGTTTTCAAGAGTTTGCCAGTGCACCATGAATTGCTATCGCAGTTCACGTGGGCCCGGGCCACGAAGTGGATGGGCCCACGCGGATCCTGGACCAGGCGCTGCCCGATCCGGATGAACAGATACTTTTCACCGCCCAACAGAAACGCCGAGCAAGATGAAGAAGACCCTCCGCCGACTGAGCCAATTGGTCGCCCTGTCCATTGTTGTCGCGGGGGGCCTGGTGGGTACTTCCACCGCCGCCCAGGCGGCCACTGTCGGAACGCCGAGCATCACCTATTCGGGGGTCAATAACCCTCCGACGTCGGATAAACCACAGAGCAAGTTGTGGTGGAACGACGGTTCCTGGTGGGCGAACATGTGGACCACCGGCAGCGGCTGGAGCATCTACCGGCTGGACCGGGAAGCAGCCGCCTGGGTGGACACCGGGGTCAGGAGCGACAGCCGGGGGACCACGTCGTCGGACGCGCTCTGGGACGGCACCCACCTGTACATCGCCTCCAATTACGTGACGACAGGCAGCTCCGTGACAGCCCAGGCCCGGTTGTACCGCTACAGCTATTCCGGCGGCGCCTACACGCTGGACAATGGCTTCCCCACCGTCATCTCGGGGAGCAGCAGCGAGACGCTGACCATTGCCCAGGACTCCACTGGCGCGATCTGGGCCACCTGGACGCAGGTCGTCGGCACCACCAGCACGGTCTATGTCAACAAGTCCCAGCCCGAGGGCACCGGGTGGGGGACGCCGTTCATCGTGCCCGCCGCGGACCCGAACCCGACGCCGGATGACCTCTCGGCCATCGTCGCCTTCAAAGGCGACGAAATCGGGGTCATGTGGACCGACCAGGCCACCGGAACGGCGTACTGGGCCACTCACAAGGACGGCGAGGATCCAGTGGCGGCCACATCGTGGCAGGTGAAGGAGGCCATCAAGGGAGACAAGATGGTCAATGATCACCTGAACATCAAATCGCTGCAGGCCGACCCCGCCGGACGGGTGTTCGCAGTAGTGAAGACCGCCGTCGACGAAGGCTTGCACGACCCGAATCTGCCCCAGCTGCTGCTGGTGGTATTCAAGCCCGGCACGGGTTCCTTTGAGCAGACGACGATTGCCAAGGCCGGGGATTGTGTCTCCCGTCCGCAGATCATGCTCGACACCGCCAACAACCTGGTCCGCGCCCTCTACACCGCGCCGGCGACCTCGGTCAGCGGCTGTCCTTTCTCCGGTGTGGCCGGCAGCATCTACGAAAAAACCGCCTCGATAGACAACCCTGTCTTCGAGGCCGGCCGCGGCACGGTGGTCATTGAAGACGAAGCGTCCGCCAACATAAACGACGTGACGAGCACCAAGCAGAGCGTGAATGCCACCACCGGCCTGGTTGTCATGGCCACCGACCATGTCGCCAAGCGCTACTGGTTCTCGGACCGCAGCCTGGGTACGCCGCCAGATCCGGCCGCCCCGGTCACCTCATTTACTGCGACGCCGACGTCCGGCACGGCACCGCTGACGGTGAACTTCGTGGACACCTCCACCGGCTCGCCGACGTCGTGGGCGTGGGATTTCGGTGACGGTGAAACAGCCACCGCGCAGAACCCGTCCCACATCTACACCGCGGCCGGGACCTACACGGCGACGCTGACCGCCACCAACGAAGCTGGCTCAACGTCCAGCACCACGACAATCACCGTCGGCCCCGCCAACAGCCCCTCCATCAGGGGAGCGGCTGACATCCTGGCCGCAGGATCCGACGCGGTGCTCTGGAACTACCCGGCCAACGGCGAGGGCGGATTCCAGCCCCGCGTGAGGATCGGCTCCGGCTGGAGCGGGCTGAAGAACGGATTCGCCACCGACTGGAACCAGGACGGCGTGTTTGACGTGATCGCCCAATGGACAGACGGCCGCATGAGCTACTACCAGGGAAACGCAGCAGGAGGATTCGCCCCAGGGCAGGTCATCGGCTCCGGCTGGAGCGGCTACCAGGTGATCGTGGGCCGCTGGCGCAAGGCTGACGCGTACCCCGGCCTGGTGGCCCGTGACGCGGCGGGTGTCCTGTGGCACTATCCCAACACCAACGGAAGGACGCTGGGTAGCCGCACCAGGCTCGGTGGTGGTTGGGGCGGGCTTTACCTCACCATGGCCGACTACGACCGGGACACCGCGCAGGACATCCTGGCCAAGCGCAGCGACGGCAGCCTGGTGCTGTACCGCTCAACCGGTCTGGGAACTTTCCAGCCCGGCACCCACCCCGTGATCGGCAGGGGCTGGAGCAGCGTCAACAGCATCACCACCCTCGCAGGCTACCAGGGCGCCGGTACATACGGGCTGATGGCCCGGTTCACCGACGGCCAGCTTGCCTACTACCCCATCCTTAACGGCATCTGGGGCACCCGCACCTTGGAGGGCGGCGGCTGGGGTCCCTACAACATCTTCCGGTAAGGAGCACCGCGCAGTTTTTCCATCGAAATGAATGGACCGGGTTAGACTGCGGGATGACAAAATTGGGGGCCGTAGGGGTCAGTTTACTGTTGACGCTATCAATCGCGGGATGCATCCCCGGAGGCCCGGCCTCCGGGGATGCGTCGCAGCCGCAGGCAGCTTCCGGCGGCGCTACTTCTGCACCCGCACAAACGACGACGACGGCGGCAGCGTCGCCGTCGTCCGTCCCCACCCCGACGCCCACGCCGGCCCTGGCAACCTTCACCACGCCGGACGGCTCCCTGAGTTTCACCTACCCGCAGACGTGGAAGGTCACGGCAGTAGCGGGGCAAAGTCGCTCCTACGCCGTGACGGACGAGGCAGGTGCCACGCGCGCCACCCTGCGGGACAAGCTAAAGAGTCTGCCGAACGTCAGCGTACCGGCCGGGCTGGACAGCGGTTTCCGGGGCCCCGTTCCCGGCGTCACGGGCCCGGGCGGCAGGGACGTTGAACTTGTGGTGCACGGAGTCTTCGGCCAGGCCGCCGGCGGCCAGGGCGCCATGTACGCGATCAGCAGCATCAACGACACCGAACCGATCGGGCGCTCTGCCGTGGAAGTGAGCGAGGGGGGCTACTACGTCAGTTTCAGCGGCTTCGTTCCGCTGCGGCGTGACGTACAGACGCTGAGCAAGGAAGAACTGTTCAGCGCCGCTGCGGAGTTTGCGGGATCCGCCGCGTTCGGGGAAACCGCCAAGGTGATCACATCTCTGCGGCTCAACAAGGCCAAAGTCGCCCAGGCAGGATGCCTCGGTGCCCGGTACCGGTACGAGAAGATCGCCGGACTCAGCTGTGAGGAGGCGACTGCCGTCCTGGCCCGGGTGGAAAGGACCGGAGCCGGAAACGGTGCCCGAAACCTTGAAACAGCTGACTACCTCTGCTTCTACCCAAGCATCGTAGAGAGCCAGAACGGACAGGCCGACGTCGTCTGCCGAAGCAAGGCGTCCGAGGCTGTCTCGTTCGAAGCCTGGAAGAAGTAGAAAACGCAGGAGTTTCAGATCTTCTTCATGACGTCTCTCGAGGACCCAGCTGACGCTCAGTTGCTTCCGGCGCCCGTCGTGGGTGCGTCAGGCAGGCGTGAGGCCGTTTCAAGGTACTGGTTCCAGAGCTCGAGCTGGAGCTCGTATCCGCCGTACTTTTGGGCGCATTCACGGACAAAGTCGAGCGTGAGGGTAAACATCTCAACAGCCGTCTCCCTGTCTCCTGCTGACAGCGCGAGAGGTCCGAGGAATTCCCAGGTATTGGGACACATATGGCCCGCAATTGCCTTGGATCCGGCAGGAGCGCCCGATTCGTTCTCCACAAAGGACCGTACGAACTCATACCTTCCCATGGAATCAAGGAACGGTACGATGACGCGGGGCAGCCGGTCTGCCAGCGCCCTCACGTCGTCGGGGGCGATGCCGTGCGATTCGGATCGCCGAATGTCCGCCCCTGATTCGGTCAGCTCCGATGGATCTCGTGCCGGCCAGCTGGTGGTGAAGCGGGTCCCGTAGGAGACGTGAAAGCGGTCCATCCCGGTTGAACCGATGGCTATGACATCGACCCGGCCGGGGCAGACCCGGCGGTAGGTCCGTCCTGTGGCTGTGAAGCCGAGCTGCCTTAGAACCGGGGCGAAATTCTGACGGATGAGTGCATCCATGGCTGCACGTGCCTGACGCGGCGCCGGATCCGCCTTACGCCTGGCGTTGGCCGCCTTGGTCCGGCGGAGCTCCTGGTCACGATGGCTGATGACGTCCTCATCGAGCTCGAGATGCTTGGCTGTCCGCTTGACAAGATCACGCCGGGTGAGATCCTCAAACAGTTCCCCCAAGACAGCCCTGTCGTCTGGCGTTGCCCGGGCGGCCAAGGTGTCCACGGCCGCGCTGGCCACCCCAAGGGCCAGGGCTCCGGTCATGCCAGGGACGCCGCTTGTCGCGGACCCGCGCCTCGCAAGAATCCCCAAGAGCTCCGGGACCCATGGCTCGTCCGGTATCTCCCGTGCTGCGAACACTACGGCACGGGCAAGATCGTCATTGCCCATGGCAAACAGCATCGCACCGGCGAATCCAACCTTGGCGTGTTCGTCCGGGGATACGACGTCGGTGTGAGCAGCCAGCGTAAGCCATTCCCGCAACAGCCGCAGCGCCTCCGGGGTGGCAAGGCAGGAAGCGATCTTTACGCGCCAGGCCTTGGTTGGTTTTCCTGGCCCGAGGCTCGTCAACAGCCTGACCAATGGGGCGATCACGTCCGCCGGAAAACTGCGTGCCGTTTCCCTCGCTGCTGGGCCCCAGCCGTCTCCATCGCGCAGAACGGCAAGGTCAAGGATGTCTGGTGGCGTGGCTGCGGACAAGACCCGCTCAATCAGATTCAGCGTCTCTGGCATCTGCCAATAATCCAAGGGGCCAAGTATTTCCGAGGGCGGGCGAACAGCCATGAGGACAGCTTTGAGATCCCTGACAGCGGACAGCAAGCCTTCCGTTGCGGTGCCGCCCTCGCACACCTGCTCTGCTGCCCGCAGGGCCACGCAGGCTCGCCGGCCGTCGAAGCCTGTGCCGGCCACAATGCGAACGGCAAGCGTGGACGTGGCTGCATCCCACGGCAGGCGGCGCCGCCTCAGCCTGTCGATGGCTGTAACGGACGACCGGTCCCGGGGAGCGGACAGCAGGAGCAGCAGCGCGGACAACCTGGCATCAGGAGCGAGCGGCTCATCCAGCGTCAGCTGCGGCCAGTCAGTCCAGCTCAGTCCCGACGAGCGTATGGCCCGGTCCACAATTTCCCGGTGGTACTCCAGGCCCGCAGCCGTCTGGTAAGCCATGATTCTCTCCCCGATACTCAGCACGCACCGGGCTGTTCCTGCCGGTCATAACCGAGGATAGTGCGTTTCCTGTGGATACCGAATCCGCTCGATGGAGTGCCACGAGGGCTACCCTCGAGTATAGATTTGACCGCCATTTTCGGCTGTGCGTGCCCGGCGCGGAACATACGGAATATGGATTTACAAGTGTTGTCATGATGTGTCGGCCGGCGTAGGATCCGAAACGTTATCGGTTTCCGGCGTCGCGGCCGCCGTTGACCTGTTTTCAGCGCAGGTGCTGGCCGGACCCGTCTGTTCTTGCGCGTTTTCAGGAACGGAGCAAGCGAGATGACTTCCAACGATCGATCCGCACAGCATGCCACACCCCGGCACACCACAACCAGGGCGCGGGCAGGCCGATTACCAAAGCCGGCGGCCCGGGTGGCTGCCGCGGCCGTCGCCGCGGCGGGCCTGGCCGCGGGATTCCTGACAGTCACGGCCCCGGCCCAGGCGGCGTCGTCGAAGGGCTGCGTGGGCGGCGGGTTCCAGGTTTTGGGGCAAGCCGGCGAGTTTGACGGCACTGTTGCTGCGCCGGGCGGCCGGTTCCTGGTCCAGGGCAAGTACGTCAGGTTCGAGGTGGACCCGGCGAACTTCGCGATTTACAACTATGCCTTCACCGGTGCCGCCAACGAACTCGACATCACCGGAGGCCGGGCAACGCCGGTCTATGCCAGCAAGATCCCGGACCATCGCGGGCTCGCGCTGACCAGCAGCATCACGCTGGAGGTCAAGGACGAGGAAATGACGCTGTTCCGGACGGGCACCGGAGGGCTGGCCATGAAGATCCAGGCCAAGGACTGCGCCCAGGGCGGGCTGTTCCAGATGGAACCCGAACGCGGCGACGAGACGCGGACCCGGGTCGTGCACCGCCTCGCCGCCGAGGCCTTCTACTTTGACAACCGCAACTTCCGCGCCCGGCTGGGTGATTTTGTCGGCTCTGCCTGTACCAGCGAGCAGACCGGGCCGCCGAGCCAGTTCTGCGTCCAGGTGCGGCCGCGGGTGAACATCGGCAACAGCGTGTCGGCCGAGTTTGCCGTCCGCGACAGCGCCCAGGTGGCCGAACGCGTTCCGCAGCCTGCCTGCGGCCCGGACTTCGCCAACAGCCTGGGCCTCCCGGAGACCCGCGACCACTGCGGCGGCATGTCCATCTGGGATGTCGCCAGCGGCGGACGGATGGGCATGGTCACCGGCGAGGACGCCGTGGAAGTCGCCAACTCCCCGACCGACTGCGTGCAGGACTGCCAGGCCGAGAACCAGGTCCGCGGCCGCCTCGAGGTGCTCGGCTTCCCGTTCCCCGTGGGCGATGGCAGCCGCCTGGCACCGCGGACCTCGACGGACGGACTCACCGCCCCGCTGACCCCGTAACCGGCACCAGATCGACCTTCTTTACGACGGCCAAGCGTCCAACCGCGGAGGCGCCACACCCGGCGGCCTTCCCATCTGGCGCCGCTTACCCCCTGATTTGGGGGATGCTTGTTGCCTCGTGGGTTACCGGAAGATGTTGTAGCCGCCCCAGCCTGAGCTGACGATGGTCCGTGTACCCCAGGTCCCCTTGCTGAAGGGGTAGTGGGCGAGCCTGCCGTCGGTCAGCCGGCCGATGACTCCATGGCTTCCGCTGGTGAATGCCGACACTTTGGCGATGCTGTTGACGGTGTTCCACCCGGCGCCTACCACGCGCCTGGTTTCGTTGACGAAGCCGCCGGTTCCGTTGGAGCGGTAAAGCGACAGTTTGCCGTCGCTGCGTTTGGCCAGGATGTCCTGTTTTCCGTCCTGATCGAAGTCCACCATGGTGAGGTAGACGCCGCGCCAGCCGGTTCCGATTTTGGTGCGCGGCGACAACGTTTTTCCGGTGCCGTTGCCGTAGTAATAGAGAGTTCCGGCCGCGTCGTAGGCAAGGACGCCCGGGTACTTGTCCGCCGTGCGCCAGCGGCCGACCGTCAGGTGGTAAGGGCCCCATCCTCCGCCGAGGGACTGGGCCGCAGCGAATCCTCCGGCCTGCTTTCCGGAGAGGTAGGTCAGCCGCCCGTCCTTCCATTGCGCGATGATGTCGAAGACGCCGTCATTGTTCCAGTCGGACACGAACCCCTTGGCCAGGCCAGCCCACCCGCCGCCGATCCTTTCCCGGGGCTGGAAGCGGCCCTGGCCTGTGGCCGGGTAGTTCCACAGCACGCCGTCCGGCCCGGCCGCCACAATGTCAGCGGCGCTGCCGATGCTCGGGCGGATTGGAGCGGGGGCCGATGGGGTGCCGATCTTGATGGTTGTGGCGACGCTCGGTACCCCGTTGTGGTCCATTGCAAAGAGCAGGTAGTTGCCCGGCACCAGCACGCCGGGATCGGCCGGCAACCTCAGCGATGCGGTGTTGCCTGAGATGGCGGTTGCGGTCAGCGGGATCCGCCGTTGGTCGGTGTTCACGGTGTGGGTCACCGTGCTCATCCTGATCAGGGAGAAAGTGGTGGTCGGCGCTCCGGTCGTTACCGCAATGGTGCTGCCGGGTGCGCCGGCGGTCGGCGCGGTCACAATCCGCGGCCGAGTACGTGCGCTGCCGTCTGCGTTCAGCAGGTAGGGCGGTGTGAAAGTCTCCCCGTCCAGATGATTGGTGGTGCAGTTGCCGCACAGCCCGCCGCCGCCGACGAAGACCCGGGCATCCGGGAGCAGCAGGGCCACGCTGTGATAGGTCCGGGGAATAGCCATCGGAGCCATCGTGGTCCACCGTCCGGTCCTCGGGTTCCAGATTTCCGGAGCCATCCTGGCGCCAACGTCGGTGGCGGGAGCAGGAGTGGCCTGACCGCCGACGACGAGCACTTGGCCGTCGGGCAGTGCGACTCCGTTGGCGAACGACCGGCTGACGGCCATGTCTGCGGTCCGGGCCGCGGTGACTCCGTTATTGATGTCGATGGTGTAGGCCCGTGCCGTGGCAGGAGCGTTCGAGTAGGCGGGTGCCCCGCCCACGGTGAGAATTTTGCCGACGTCGAACATCACGGCGTTGCCGTTCATCGCGTCCGCGCTGTCAGAGCGCAGACCGGCGGAGCTGATGCTGCCATTGCCTGTGGTGGAGATCCAGTTCATCTGGCTGCTCGGTCCGGCGTGGAAAACGCGGCCGCCAGGGGCGGCGAACAGCCAGGCATGGTTGTCGGACCGGAATTCGCCTGCGGGATCTTTGGTCAGGATGTTGTCGACCAGCACGATCGGCAGTGTCCGCCAGCCGCCGGCGGCGGACCATACCTCGCCGTGCTTGTTGCCGATGCCGCCGGACCATGACCCGCCGAGGGTGAACACCTCACCGGTGGACGTGGTCACGTTGGACTGGTACCCGCGGGCGGTCTTCATGGCCGGCCCTGCAGTCCAGGTGTTCGTTCCCGGATTGTAGAGTGTGGTTTTGGTGCTGTTGCTGCCGCCGCTGACCATGATCCGCCCGTCCGGCAGCATCGAGGTCCCGGAGCAGAACATGTCGTGGGCGGTGTTGGCCACCTCGGCCTGGCGCACCGCGCCGGTGGTGAGATTCAGGGTGGACGTCTGGGTGAGGCCTGTGCTGCCGCCGTATGTGGTGGGGGAGTAGGCGGCCCAGGTCAGCAGCTTGTTGCCTGGGAGCAGCGCCGCCGCGGCCGGGACAATCGGGAAGTTAATCGTCGGGCTCCAGGATCCCGCTGACCCGCTCGCCACCGCCTGTATTGTCAGGTTCCCGCTGGTTTGGCCGACGAGGTTGATCTCCGCTGCGTGGCTCCACGGTCCGCGGCTGCCGGCCTCGGCGACGGCGCGCAGCTGGACATAGCGTGCTGTTACCGCTGCGAACGTCACGCTTTTCTCGTCACCGGTGTCCGCCCAGGTGCCGCGGGCCACCGGGTTGCCCCACGCGGTGCTGCCGTCGGTGCTGACGCGGATCTCGAAGCTGCCGATTCGCCCGTACTCATCGGTGGAAGGGAGGTAGCGGAACCCCGAGATGGTTTGGGTTGTTTTGGTGTCGATCGTCAGGGTATGCGGCAAAGGGGCAGCAGCCGCGGTCTTCCTGCTGTGCCAGAATGTGGCGGGGTCCCCGTCAAGGACGTTGGCGGCCCGGCCGCTCCCGCCGGAATCCTCCTCGTCGCTGGCTGACACCGTCCAGCCTGCGCGCTGCAACGGATCGGGGGCCGGCTCCACGGCCGCGGCCGGCAGCACTGCCGGGACGTGGTGGTGTCTTCCGTTCGCACCCGGGGACTCGTACGGGGCAACCATTTGCGAATCGGTCAAGCTCCACGCCACCGATGCTCCTAGCAGCAGGGATGCGACCGCAACCGCGGACACAAGTCGAGACATCTTCGCCTCCGCCTGGATTCAATCCCCATGCATGGGCGAAGGTTAGCGCGGGGACCTTGGAAAAACCTTGGGCGGCAGAAACGGACATCGTAAGGCTGGCTGCCTCTTCGTCTAGTGAGGAGACGCGTCGCAGTTCGCCTTCGTGGCAGCCCGGACTCATAGTTTCGGGCTGCCACGAAGACGGTTTCGGTCGCCGGTTCTCGACGACGTTCTCGTGACCAGGGTTAAGCGCCCGTCCAGCGACGCAGCGTGCTGTTGATGAGGCCGATGAGCACGGCGGTCCACCAGCAGGTCTGGGAGACGGTGAGTGCAATCACGAGCCGAAAGCGCAGTCTGCGGGTTAGCTCGGTGAAGCGTGTGCGGGGCGGGAGCGAAAGCAACCGGTGCATGGCCGGTGCGATGCTGAGGCCGTTCAGCATCAGTATCAGGACGGAAACGAGTTTGACCACTGTGACCAGGCTGGTCAGGTCGGGGTCGATCAGGGCGCCGGATATCAGCAGCAGGGCCAGTCCGCCCCAGATCAGCGGCTTCGCAGCGGCTTCAAGCTTCCCGGACGCGTGCATCTCTACCTTGCCGAACAACCACAGCAATCCCAGCCAGTCGACCACGAGGATGGTGCCAAAGGACAGCACCAGAGCCAGGATGTGAACGGCAAGCCCGACCCGATGGAGTTCAGGTCCGCAGTCCACATAATGCCCGACGAGCACCGAAGCCAGCCATCCAGCCGTGCACAGCATCCCGAGCACGACCAAGCGTTGCTTTTGGCGTCGTGTCAGTGATGCAGGCGGGGTCGCCCGCTCTGTCTGTGGTGGTCCCTGCCGGACCGGTGCCATGCCCATCATCGCGGGGACCTGTCAGTGCGCTGAACCCTGAAAAGCGACGATGGCGTGGAAGAAGTCATCATGATCCTTGATCCTCGAAGGACGTTAGGCCTTCACCCCTTGGTCAGCTCGACGTCTGTAAACTCCACGGTCGTGCCCTTGGCCAGGGCGGGCGTGTCGGACTCCTCGCCGTGGCGGTTGAATGCCGGGACGCCGAGGGTGGCGCGCAGTGTGTAGGTCCCGGCCTCGGGCACGGTGAAGTTGTTGGCGTAGTGGTAGAAGGTCGAGTAGTAGAAGTTCAGGTCCAGCTTCTGCACGACTTTGTCCTTTGCGTCGATCACTTCCAGTGTGATCGGCACATTGGGGACGATTCGGCCGGTCGAGGTCTCGGTCGGAATGATCTCGATGTGATGGGTCTCCCCAGCCTTCGGTGCACGGAAATGCGCACCGTGCTTGTCGAACCATGGTTCGGCAGCCTCGGTGATCAGGTTGACGGTCCATTCCCCGGACTCGACTGTTTTACCCTTTTCGGCGATTTCAGTGGCTAGCACCTGGTACTGCTCCTGAACGCCGGCCGGGACGGCGAAACCATCGTCCTTTGTGGCGGCCTGGGCGCCACATCCGGTGAGTGCAGCGAGGACAAGCGGGACGGTCAGGGTGGCGAGGGTGGCACGAAGCATCGTAAATCCTTAGTTAGCGAGCGTTGGGGAGGGAGTTGCGGTGTTGCGGGGAGCCCAGGAGATGGCGGCGACTACGCTGGCGCTCACCTTGGGGGCACCGCCGCCCCCGGTACGAACTGTGGCTGGGGTCGGCCACATCAGAGGGGACGGTTCCTGGGAAGTGGTCCTTACTTGGGCAACTCAGAGGCTGTTCAAGAAGATCGTGGTCATGCCGCGATCCACCTGGGCTCCTGAGAGTCAGGTAAGGCTCGCCTAAACGAGAAGATTACCCAGTGCCGCTAATTATGCAAATGTTTCATGCGCTAATTGCCCGCACATTACGCCGTCGGACTCGACAAACGAATCGCGGCTGCTCCCGCGCGATAACCACCCCTCGTGCTTGACGCCCTTCGCCGCTTCCGCATATCCTGAACGAACGGTCGGTAAATAAATTCCGAGTACGGACGTGAATGCATAGGAGCAACCATGGCAGCGCAGAATCTGCAGTCAGTGCCTGACCAGCCGGCAGCGGCCGCGGCGGACGAAACACGCCAACAGCAGCTGGAGGCCGAAGGCCAGGAATACTTTGACAAGGTCATGGCAGACGACTCCCGGATCGAGCCGAAGGACTGGATGCCGGCGGCGTACCGCAAGACCCTGCTGCGCCAGATCTCGCAGCACGCGCACTCGGAGATCATCGGCATGCAGCCGGAGGCCAACTGGATTTCCCGCGCCCCGAGCCTGAAGCGCAAGGCCATCCTCATGGCCAAAGTCCAGGACGAGGCCGGCCACGGGCTCTACCTCTACTCCGCCGCCGAGACGCTGGGCCAGTCCCGCGACAAGATGATGGACGACCTCATCGCCGGCAAGGCCCGCTACTCCTCGATTTTCAACTATCCGGCCCTGACCTGGGCCGACATGGGCGCCATCGGCTGGCTCGTTGACGGCGCGGCCATCTGCAACCAGGTGCCGCTGTGCCGCGCCTCCTACGGACCGTACGGCCGGGCGATGGTCCGCATCTGCAAGGAAGAATCCTTCCACCAGCGCCAGGGCTTCGAGATCCTGCTGGAACTCTCCAACGGCACGCCCGCGCAGAAGCAGATGGCGCAGGACGCCGTGAACCGCTGGTATGCCCCGGCCCTGATGATGTTCGGCCCGCCGGATGACGATTCGCCCAACTCCAAGCAGTCCATGGCCTGGAACATCAAGCGCTTCAGCAACGACGAGCTGCGCTCGCGGTTCGTCGGCATGATGATGGAGCAGGTCCGGGTCCTCGGCCTCACCCTCCCGGACAGCGAGGTCCGCTTCAACGAAGAGACCAGGAAGTGGGAGCACGGCCCGCTGGACTGGGAGGAGTTCAAGGAAGTCCTCGCCGGCCGCGGTCCCTGCAACGCCCAGCGGCTGGAACGCCGCCGGGAAGCGCACGACGACGGCGCCTGGGTTCGTGAGGCAGCGGCTGCTTACGCAGCAAAACAGCTGGCCAAGCAGGTTAACAAGCAGAAGGAATACGCAGCATGACACCCCACGGCAACCCGGAAGTACCGGCCAGCTCCGGCGGAGAAGTAGACAGTTCCGCGGCTCAGGTCCCGGCGACTCCGGCCCCAACCACCGAGGAAGCCTCAGCGCACCGCAGCGTTTGGCCGCTGTGGGAGGTCTTCGTGCGGTCCAGCCGCGGGCTCAGCCACGTCCACGCGGGCAGCCTGCACGCGCCGGATGCCCCTATGGCCCTGCGCAACGCCCGCGACCTGTACACCCGCCGCAACGAAGGCGTGTCCATCTGGGTGGTTCCGGCGGACGCCATCGCCGCCAGCGATCCCGATGCCAAGGGCTCGTTCTTCGAATCCCCGCAGGGCAAGGACTACCGCCACGCCACCTACTACACCAAGAGCGAAGGAGTGAAGCACCTGTGACCGCTCCGGAAACCCACACCGAAGGCCACGGCGACATCTCCGTCGGCGTCGCCGGCAGCGGCGACTCCTCCGCCAGCGCCACCCGCATCACACCTGGCAACGCGCTCCGCCCGGAGGACATCGCGCTCGAGGTCCGCACCGGCCTGGTAAAGCCCTCCGAGGACGCGGCCGAGTACGCCCTGCGCCTCGGCGACGACGCCCTCATCCTCGCCCAGCGGCTGGGCCACTGGATCTCCCGCGCGCCGGAGCTGGAGGAGGACGTGGCCCTGGGCAACATCGCCCTGGACCAGCTGGGCCACGCCCGGTCCTTCCTCAGCTACGCCGGGGGAGCATGGGAGAAGAGCGAGGACGAGCTCGCCTACTTCCGCCGCGAACACGAGTTCCGCTCCGCCCACCTCTTCGAGCAGCCGAACGGGGACTTCGCCGTCACCATCGCGCGCCAGTTCGTGGTGAGCTACTACCAGTTCGAGCTGTACCGCCGGCTGACCCAGTCCACGGACGCCACGCTCGCCGCGATCTCCGCCAAGGCCGTCAAGGAAGTGGACTACCACCGCGACCACAGCGCCCAGTGGATCCTCCGGCTGGCCCAGGGCACGGAGGAGTCGCGCCGCCGCATCATCCACGGTCTGCGCCTCATCTGGCCGTACGTCGAGGAGCTCTTCGTGGACGACGACCTGACCTCCCGCCTGGCCGACGCCGGGACCGCCGTCGAGCCTTCCAGCCTGAGGGCCGACTTCGACCGCCTCACCGGAGAGGTGCTCGCCGAAGCTGAGCTGGAGGTGCCCGAGGTTCCGGCAGCGCCCGGCGGCGGCCGCCGCGGCAAGCACTCGGAACACCTGGGCTACATCCTGGCCGAAATGCAGGTCCTGGCCCGCGAGCATCCCGGAGCCAGCTGGTGACTGCCGTGTACGTATCGGAACCGGGCACCCGGCGCGCGGAGACTGCCGAGCAGAAGGCGTGGGCCATCGCCGCCACCGTCTGCGATCCTGAGATCCCCGTGCTCACCATTGAGGACCTGGGCATCCTCCGTGATGTCCGGCTGTTCGACGACGGCGGGATGGTGCCCGCTGTCCAGGTCACCATCACGCCGACGTACTCGGGCTGCCCCGCGATGGACGCCATCCGGGACGACGTCCGGGCCGCGTTCCAGAAGGAGGGCTACCCCAGCGTCCATGTTGAGCTGGTGCTCGCCCCGGCCTGGACCACCGACTGGATGACGGACGCCGGCAAGGCCAAGCTGCAGGAGTACGGCATCGCCCCGCCCAGCGGCCGCGCGGCGCTGGGCCATAACGGGCCGGTCCGTCTGAGCCTGGCGGTGAAATGCCCGCAGTGCTCGTCGCTGAACACCAAGGAACTCACCCGCTTCGGTTCCACTTCCTGCAAGGCGCTGTACGTCTGCCAGGACTGCAAGGAACCGTTCGACTACTTCAAAGTCCTGTAAGGAAAACCCCATGCCCGTTGTCCGCCAGACTGCCGCCGAAACGGCGCAGGCCACCGGCCGCCGTCGTCCGTCCTTCCACTCCCTCACCGTCGCGGAGGTGCGCCGGCTCACCGAGGACGCCATTGAGGTGACCTTCGCGGTGCCGGCCGAGCTGGCCGGGCACTTCGACTACCTGCCGGGCCAGTACGTGGCCCTGCGCACCACGCTGCCGGATGAGACCGGCGAGCCGAAGGAGATCCGCCGCAGCTACTCCATCTGCGCCGAGCCGCGCAGCTTCGAGGACGGCAGCAGCGAGATCCGGGTGGCCATCAAGAAGGACCTGGGCGGCCTGTTCTCCACGTGGGCGAACGCCGAGCTGAAGGCCGGCGACACCCTCGAGGTGATGAGCCCGATGGGGGCGTTCGTCTCCAAGCACGGCCGGGACGGGCAGGCCGTGGAGCAGAACGTCATGAACTCCATGAACCGTCCCCAGCAGATGGCAAGCGAGCTCGCGGGGCAGCCGGGCAACTTCGTGGCGATCGCCGCGGGCTCGGGCATCACCCCGGTGATCGCGATCGCCCGCACGCTGCTGGCCGCGAACCCGGGCACCCGCTTCGACCTGATCTACGCGAACAAGGCCGCCATGGACGTGATGTTCCTGGAGGAGCTCGCGGACCTGAAGGACAAGTACCCGCAGCGCCTGGCGCTGCACCACGTGCTGTCCCGCGAGCAGCGGATCGCCCCGCTGCTCAGCGGCCGGATCGACGCCGAGAAGCTCCGGGCGCTGCTGGGCACCGCCATCCACGCGGACGACGTGGACGAGTGGTTCCTGTGCGGGCCGTTCGAGCTGGTGCAGCTGTGCCGCGACACCCTGGCCGAGCGTGGCGTGAAGCCGGAGCACATCCGCTTCGAGCTGTTCACCTCAGGCAAGCCGGACCGGCCCGAGGGCAACGCCGGCCGTCCCGTCATCGAGGACACCTCGGCGGACACCTACAAGATCACGTTCAAGCTGGACGGCCTGCAGGGCGAGGTGGCCAGCCCCACGCACGCCCGCGAGTCCATCCTGAACGCGGCGCTGCGCGTCCGCCCGGACGTGCCGTTCGCGTGCGCCGGGGGAGTGTGCGGCACGTGCCGGGCCAAGGTGGTCACCGGCAGCGTGACCATGGACGAAAACTACGCACTGGAGCAGGATGAGCTGGACAAGGGCTACGTCCTGACCTGCCAGTCGCACCCCACCAGCAAGGAAGTCACGGTCGACTTCGACGTGTAGGTCTTTTCCGAACATCCGGTCTCAACCCAAGGAGTCCCATGATCTCCCTCTCCATCGACAACGGCGTCGCCGAAGTCGTCCTGAACGCCCCGTACAAGCTGAACTCCCTCGACGAGCAGGCGCTGGCGGATTTAGCCCAGGCGTACGACGACGCCGCTGCCGCCGCCTCGCGCGGTGAGGTGCGGGCGCTGCTGCTCAGGGGAGAGGGCCGCGCCTTCTGCGCGGGCCGGGACATTTCCGGCGTGACGCCGGAGAGCGACGACGCCGAGGCGTACCTGGGCGGGCTGGTGCAGCCGCTGCTGCAGAAGATGGCGTCGTTCCCGGCGCCCACGTTTGCGGCGGCCCAGGGCGCCTGCCTGGGCGTGGGACTGGGACTGCTGCTGGCCACGGATGTGGTGTACGTGGCGGAGAACGCGAAGTTCGGCTCGCCGTTCGCCAAGCTGGGCGCCACGCTCGACTCCGGCGGGCACTGGTACTTCACCGAGCGGCTGGGCATGCACCGCACGCTCGATCTGATCTACACGGCCGAGCTGATGTCCGGAACCGAGGCTGTGGCGCAGGGGATGTTCAGCCGGGCCATGCCGGCGGACGAGCTGCTGGAGTCCACGCGGGCCATCGTCTCGCGGGTGGCAACCGGGGCGACCGGCGCGTTCAAGGCCAGCAAGGAGCTGGTGGCGCACATCCGCGACCAGCGCCTGGGCCTGTGGGCGTCCATGCAGGAGGAAAACGCCGAGCAGGCGAGGCTGTGCAAGAGCGAGGACTACGCCGAGGGGTTCAGGGCGTTCCAGGAGAAGCGCGAGCCGCAGTTCAAGGGCTAACCAACCCTCGGAGGCCTGTCAGGTTTCGGCGGCAGTGCTGGTTCGACCTGTCGAAGCCGCTCCTCCAGCTTGCCCAAAATCCAAAGCCCCAGCATTGCGCCGCTGGTATTCGCCACGAGATCCATTGCACTGGGGAACCGGTTGTGCAGGAACAGCAACTGGCCAGCCTCCATGCAGCACGATGCCAGGAACGCAGCAAGGATGATCCGTCCGCGAGGGAGTGCCGGAAATGCCAACGCGGCCAGTGTTCCGATCGGCGTGAACATGAGGATGTTGGACGCGAACTCAACGAAGCTGTAGTTGATCAGCTGGGGGAGACCGGCCGAGTGGAGGCCGAAGAGCACCGTCTGCAGCCTGCCGGTGACCGGCCGGTCAACGGGCGTGGGCCAATAAGCCACCAGGGCGAGTCCGGTGAGGTAGATGGCCAAGAGGCCGCGCGCCACGCTTACGGCGTCGAAGTCCTCCCATTTGCCCATAGGGAAAAGCTACGGGACTCTCTTCCCGCGTCGAAATCAGCGGACGGAGATTTTGTATTGGGCAAGTGAATTTGTAGGGTTCGTTCATGAAAACATTGGGGAAATCAGTTCGTAAGGCAGTCATTCCTGCGGCCGGCCTGGGAACTCGCTTCCTGCCCGCCACCAAGGCGATGCCTAAGGAGATGCTGCCGGTGGTGGATGCGCCGGCCATCCAGTACGTTGTCGAGGAAGCCCTCTCGGCCGGCCTTACTGACATCCTGATGATCACTGGCGGCAACAAGCGTGCCCTTGAGGATCACTTCGACCGCGCTCCTGCACTGGAGCGGACCTTGGAACTCAAGGGCGACCAGGCTCGTCTTGACGCCGTGCAGCACGCCTCCGGGCTTGGGCCAATCCACTATGTCCGTCAGGGCGAACCGAAGGGGCTCGGGCATGCTGTCCTTTGTGGCCGCCAGCACGTGGGCGACGAGCCCTTTGCGGTCCTCTTGGGTGACGACCTCATCGACGAGCGGGACGAGCTTCTGACCACGATGATGGAGGTCCAAGCGAAGACCGGCGGATCAGTGATTGCGCTCATCGAAGTGGAGCCGTCCCAGATCAGCGCCTACGGCTGCGCTGACATCACCTCGATTGATGGCGAGGACTACGTCCGTGTCAACAGCCTGGTGGAGAAGCCGTCCATTAACGAGGCGACCTCCAACCTGGCTGTCATTGGGCGCTATGTGCTGCACCCGGCGGTGTTCGATGTCCTGGAGACTGTGGAGCCCGGACGCGGCGGCGAGATCCAGCTGACGGACGCCCTGCAGACCCTCGCCGCAGGGGAGGGGGAGGGTTCTGGCGTTTATGGCGTCGTGTTCCGGGGCCGTCGCTACGACACCGGCGACAAGCTGAGCTATCTGAAAGCCGTGATCACACTGGCCTCAGAACGCGCTGAATTTGGTGAGGACCTGAAGTCCTGGATGAAAGCGTTCAACGGCTGATCAATTGAATCTGCTTGAAAGAGCCGGTGCGAATGCACCGGGCTCCTCTCTGGAGTAGTGGACGGAAACAAAGAGGCGGGTGCTTCTCTGGAAATCCAGAGAAGCACCCGCCTCTTATGGAGCGTTAGAACTTAATGCTTAGGCAGAAGCCTCAGCGTTGGCACGGCGACGAACTACAATCACCGAAGCAGCACCGGCTGCCAGTGCGCCGCCGCCAACGAGCGACCACAGCACGAGGCTGGAGTCAGCACCGGTGTTAGCGAGGCCAGCACCGCTACCGCCGGTGTTGGCCAGGCCAGCACCGCTGCCGCCGGCTGCGCCTGCGACGGTGACGGTCTGGGTTGCGACCTTGCCAGAGGTGACGCCGGTAGCAGTCAGCGTGTAGACGCCAGGTTCGCTGATGGACAACGGGAAAGCGAAGGAGCCATTGGCGTCAGCCGTGGTGCGGAACTCCTGTGCCGCCATAACGACGTTTATTTTGCCGGGTACGGAGCGGCTCGGACCGCCTGCGATGCTTGCGCCAGTCGATGCTGGAGGCGTGCCCGGCGTTACGCGGATGATGAGTTGTTCACCAGCGAGGAAGCCCTGGCCGGAGAAGGTAAAGGTTTCGCCGGGACCAACCACGCCGTCAGAAACAGCAGCATTGGCGGGCGGTGCCGGGTAGTTGGCGGCCATGGCCGGTGCGGTGCCGGTCAGCGCAATGGTTCCTGCGAGCGCGAGCGCAGCAATAGACTTCTTCATTTATGTCCCCCTGAGACCTTATAACACGGATGTCACATTATAGTGGAGATTCCCCATCCCCATGTGACCGTGGGGTGAATCTCGTTGTCCTGCCCACCAAAGATTAGCATCCCTGTACGGGTGCCACCAAAGTGAATCCAAACACTTTACATACTGTTAATGAGTTGGCTGTGGAGCCGGAACGCACTTCTCGGAAATAGTGCCTAAAACGACGTCCTTGAGCCCCTGAACGGTTGGTGTAACGGACAGGTTCGGCTCTGCGTGCTGCACGATCTTGTCGAAATTGAACTCGACCGTGCTGCTTTGGCCGGGGGCGAGCTGTACCGTGACCGCTCCTACTGGGCGACCGTTGTGTCTATGAGAGGCGAACCCTGTCTTCTTACCGGCCACAAACACCGTTTCGACGTTTGACTGCACGGGGCCATACGCAATGATGTTCGTCTGAACGCTACCCGCAGGAACCCCGAATGCACCTCCACCGGTCACGTATTCGGGAAGGGAGGTGGCCGCGTCTTTGGGTGCTGTGTTGGTGCTGGTAATGCGCACCTTGACTTGGGCGTAGCCGTCTGTGGTGCATTCCTTGATAAGCTGCGCGGTCCGCTTGACGTAGAAGTCCATCTTCGCGCCAGTACCATCATTGAAGTATGCGCCGAACTGCGCTGGCGAGTTGCTGCTGGCAGAGATCGAGCCGCCAAGGGGATATTTAGCGATTACGGATTGTTCGGCGGAATCAGCCGACCAGACGAAAACCCTGCCTTCGCCGACACCCCTAAAAATGCCTTCCATTAGCTTTCGGTTGTCGTTCTTGCCGGACGACAACGCCCCAAATACCTCCTTAGCGACGCTAGCAAAGTACAAGTCTTGCATCCTGGGTTCGGGTATCTCTGCGTAAACGTCTGAAAGTAGCGTCTTTACTACGTTTTCTTGATTCAGTTCGCTAGGCAATGCGCCATCCAGCAGGTCTTGCACCTGAGGATCGGACAAAGTTACAGGGCCAGTAGCGGTCAGCAGGTAGCTCAAAGCAACAGGGTCAATGGAAACAACTCCGTCGAGGCGTTCACCAGTCTTTTGCTGCCACATGGCTATTGCAGCAGTCGCCGACGTCGGAAAGTCTGGCGTGAGATTTACATCCTGCATGAATTTGCCGACGCGACCTGAATAGATCTGACGTTGTTCGGGATCGATCGGAATCGTTGGCGACATGGCCCCCAGCTGGGTTGCGCTTGTCTGCCTGTCGAGCGATACCTTCCCGTGATCCACCTTCATCACAGCCAAGGCACCGGGTATTCCCCCGGTGGCTCGGGTCTCGGCATTGTTCTGGATGAGGAGGAGATAGTTTCGTGGAGTTGAAGCCCCTAGCATGTCGGGGGCAAGCAATGCTGCGTCGGCCGACCCCTCCAATGTGGCCGACACAGCTCGTAGCTCGTTGTACGCGTTTGATAAAGGGACAGCAACCTGCGGGAGCAACGCCGTCTTATCGATATTTTGCAGCCGATCCGCAGACACGCTCACGGCATGAGCTGCGGACGTGACAGCCGGTGACGCACGTTGAAGGCGACCGAGGTCCATGCCTGCGCCGCTGGGAAAAAGGCTGTTCCACTCCAAAAGTCCGTAAACATTTGCAAGCGGCTTTGCCCCTAGGGTCACGACGTCATCTGCGGCGCGCGTAACTTCCGAAGTCGCGCTAAAATTTGGTCCGATCCAGGGCAGCGCCGCGGCTAGTATCCACAGCGGATCTTCAGTGGCAGTCCGCGCCTTCGCTGTATGGGTTGCCATCTCTTCAACAGCTTCGGCGGCAGCCTGATTCTTATTGTCCAAGATTGACTTTTTCAGCTGAGGCAATATCTTCGCTGCAGCATCTAGTTCAGATTTGACGACACTTGCCTTAATGCCCAGCCAGCCTGCGGCCGCAAAAAGGAGGACTGCCCCAACGGCCAGCCAGAGGGTAAGGGCAACGAGTCGGGACCGAAACAACCGCCGAGATCGGCCAGGGGCGTCACTTGATGACCCGGTTCGGTCTCCTCGGGGTGATACGGGTAAGTCAGTCATGGACAAAAGTAACCTCTTCGAAGATGATTGCGGCGGCTAATATGCGCCAGTGCTACGGAAAACCGCCCGAACTGTGCGGAGAAGGATTACAAAATCGCCGGCTAGCGACCAATTCTCGACGTAATAAAGGTCCAAGCGAACCGAGTCCTGCCAGGAGAGATTGGATCGTCCGCTCACTTGCCAGAGCCCCGTCAGACCGGGCTTGACCAGCAGTCGGCGTCGTACGTCGTGCTCATATTCTGCTACTTCTTTGGCCAGGGGCGGGCGGGGGCCGACAAGGCTCATGGAGCCTCCAAAAACGTTGAATAGCTGGGGTAACTCATCCAGGCTTAGTTTTCGGAGAAAGCTACCGACACGCGTGACGCGTGGATCGTTCCTGATTTTGAATAAAACCCCGTGACCTTCGTTCTGGTGTTCTAGTTCGGCAAGGCGAGCCTCGGCGTCTACGACCATCGACCTAAATTTCAGCATCTTGAAGGTACGTCCCTCGATCCCCACTCGTTCCTGTCTGAAAAGGGCGGGTCCCCGACTATCTGCCTTCACCACGATTGCTATCACCGCCATCAGGGGCGAAGCGGCCACTATAAGCAACCCCGAGACGATTACATCAAATAGGCGTTTGGCAACACGCTGGCCGCCCTCAAGAGTCGGAGTCGTTACGTGTATCAGGGGCAATCCTGCGACCTGTTGAGTGTGGATCCGCGGTCCAGCAATGTCTGTAAGGGCAGGGGCCATGATGAGTCCGACATTGCGCGCGGCCAGTTCCCAGCCTAGGTGACGGATAGTCTGTGGATGAAGCTGAACGCCTGCAGACACGGCCACCGCGTCGGCCTCACACAGGTCGATGGCAGCCATAATCGCAGACGTAGAAGGGTCGTGGCCCAAAATGGGGAGACCGGATACGGGTTCATTCGGTTCCGTATGGACGGTACCGGGAATGTAGGCGGCAACCGGTAGGTATCCCGCGTGTTTTGCCCGAGCCAGGCTTGAAGACAAGTGGGCCACGGCACTGGCTCCGCCGATAAGCATCAGTCGAGACATGCTGTTGCCGCCTTGCCGGTCAACGCTGAGGTGCTGCCTCATTAGCCAACGGGCTAGGACTAGCCCGAGCAAGCCTGCCGGTAGCGCAACGCCGACATAGCCGCGTGCCGTGTCGATCCGTGACACGTAAGAAAATATGGCCACGAGCCCAAACAGCCACAGTGAGGCGGCAGCCACTCTCTTGTATTCCTCGGTCCCGGCTCCCAAGATGCGGCTTTGCCGGCTGTTCCAAGCCGCCAGCATAAGCCACCAGCCAATGACCAGAGCTCCGGAGATCCAGAGATACATTGAGTCGCCATCCGACCCGCGCTGCTCCGACTCCAGTCCGAACCGAATGATGTATGCGCCAGCAACCGCCCAAACAATGACTGCAGCGTCCACAACGGCGATGCGTCTTGAGTACTTGAGTCGCCAGTCAAGAGTGCGCCCCATCAAGTCCCCCAATTACCCCGCTAGTTCCAGACTCTGATCGGAATCAGATTACAGGTTCTTTTGACTTGACCGATCCGGGTACTCGTCACATTCCAGTGGGCGTTCATTGCCCATTCATAGTTAGGAGCGAGTGAGAGGCCATTAGGGCTAATCAGTGTGACAGCCGTGCAGTGTGGCTGGCATCCGGTAGATCTTCTAGGACTTGGACTATCTTCAGCTTGCAGAGCACGGCTCATTAGCAATAGATGCGCCGGCGGGGCACTTTCTGGCGCCAGTTTGGATTGGGCGGGGGGAAGGGCCAGGCAAGCAGCCTGTTTTCTCAGGCGATCGGCGGCGGCTGAGCGTCTAGTATAGTTGTGACCGCACGAATATTGCCGTTCTGCTGACGTGCCTCGGGCGGGTCTCGGCACAAGCCCAAGGGGGGACTTCGGAGTTTGGAAATACGTGACTACCTTCGGTTGCTCAGACGTAACTGGATCATGATCGTGGTGCTGGCTCTCGCCGGCTTGATAGCTGGCGGAACGGCGTCCCTTCTGGCAAAACCAAGCTATTCATCGACGACCCAACTTTTTGTTGCCATCCAGAGTTCTGGCAGTGTAACCGAGCTACAGCAGGGGAACACGTTCAGCCAGGCGCGCGTTCAGTCTTACGTCAAAACAGTGACGACGCCAGCCGTTCTCGACCCCGTAATTGAAAAGCTCGGGTTGAACATGACAGCGATCGAACTGGCTAATGAAATAAAGGCCAGCTCTGACCTCAATACTGTGCTCATTACGATTTCGGTCAATGACAACTCACCGGTGCAATCCGCCGCAATCGCCGCCGCTGTGGCAGACAGCTTGGTGAAAGCTGTTGACAGCCTAGAAAAGCCGCAGAATGGCGGGCAATCTCCAGTGCGACTTTCCGTCGTCACTCCAGCAACAGCACCTGACGCGCCGACATCGCCCAACACTAAACTGAATCTGATCTTGGGCTTGGCTATCGGACTTGTCTCAGGTATTGCCGCTTCAGTACTCAGAACCATCTTGGACAATAAAATCCGCGGTGAAGTCGATGTACGCAACGTAACCTCAACTCCTATCCTCGGAGGCATCACCTTCGATGCAGACGCCGTTAAGAAGCCTCTTATCACCCACGTCGAAGCGCTGAGTCCACGAGCTGAGTCCTTTCGTCAGTTGCGTACGAACCTCCAGTTTGCCCATATAAGCAATAAGAGCAAGACCGTGCTCATCACTTCGTCGCTTCCAGGCGAGGGTAAGAGCACAACCGCTACGAACTTGGCCATATCAATGGCGCAGTCGGGGCAGTCTGTCGTGTTGATAGATGCAGACCTGAGGCGGCCCATGGTGGGAGACTACCTGGGACTTGATAGGACGGTGGGGCTTACTACCGCGCTTATTGGTCAGGCTGAGGTCGAGGACCTCCTGCAAAGCTGGGGAGCGCATGATCTTTACGTTCTAACTTCCGGTCAGATTCCGCCAAATCCGAGTGAGCTCTTGGGCTCAGATCAGATGCGTCGACTACTGGAGAGGTTGGAGGCGACATTTGACGCCGTCATAATTGACGCACCGCCGCTACTTCCCGTGACTGACGGAGCGGTGCTCTCTCAGCTGGTCGGCGGCGTCGTCCTCGTCGTTGGGATGCAGGGCGTCCGCCAGGCGGAACTTGAAAAGTCGCTCACGGCCCTCGAAATGGTTGAAGCTGAAGTACTTGGACTAGTTTTGAACCGGATCCCTGCCAAGGGTCCTGATGCCTACGCATATGGCGGCTACTACCGGTACGAAAGCCGTAAGGAGGTTCGCCAGACAGAGCCTCAGTTGAGCCAGCACGATGGACGTTCCCCTGGAGGCAGGCGTTTGTCCGATAAAGCCCATCTCCAGTCCTCACAATTTGGGGAACTTATGCTGCCCGGCAGCGAACGTGCACCTCAGCGCTTCCGCTCAAATTAGCTAATACCGCTTCGGCTGGTTCGATGATGTCGAAAGCCAGCAGTGCTTGAAAGGGTTCACCATGCCTAAGGTTGCAGTCAGAAAGCTCAGAAGATTGATGGAGGTGGCCTACAACCTCCTTTTCACGCACTTTCCGTCCCATACCGTGCGCCTATCAGTCCTACGATTAGCTGGAGCGAAGATTGGCCAGTCGACATCGATCTTTCGTGGGACAACTGTGCTTGCGGCGGACCGTCTGGAGGTAGGAGACAGCGTCTCGGTAGGATTCCGTTGCATGCTGGACTCACGCGGCGGGCTGGTCATCGGCGACAGGACCGTCATTGCAAGCGATACACAAATCATCACCGCCGCGCACGAGGTCCACTCTCCGAGCTTCGCTGCATACATGAAGCCGGTGGACATCGGTTCCTATGTATGGCTCGCGAGTCGTGTGACGGTACTTCCGGGTGTCTCCATTGGTGACCGAGCGGTCGTCGGCGCCTGCTCCTTGGTCCGGAAAGACGTGCTCTCTCAGGAAATCGTGGTGGGAAATCCAGCTCAGAAGGTTGGTCATCGAGAGGCCGAACTCGATTATGATCCAGCCTACCGGCCGCTATTTTATTAGGGTGACCGTGATATCTACACAGGATGACACCAACCACGATCTTGAACAGATTCCTGCGACGCTTGTAGTCGTTGCACCACGCGGGAACTCAGGTGGAGTCGGTGACTACGCTGAAGACTTCGTATCGGAGGCGGCTAAAGGCTTCCAGAGCTTCCACGAAATTCGCACCGGTGGCCCTGGGCAGGTGGGGATCCTTGACCTGATAAAGGACCGCCTACGTCTCAAGCAGGTTTTGAAGCAAGTGAGAGGCGACGGACGACCAGTCGTTCTTCACTTTGAACTGTCTGCTGGTTCCTTAGCCCCCTTCTGGTTATTGGCCGGGCAAAGGGGATCACTCACGACGGCCACAGTCCACGATCCGCCCTTTAGCGTTTGGTGGCCTTTTAGGTCACAACTGATCGCCAAGAACAGATGGATTAATCATGGGCTGCACTTCCCGTTGCGTAGGCTGAGCGCGGCTCTCGAGCGACGGGTGTTGAAGAATACGGTACTTATTGCTCTTAGTGATCTGGGTAAGACCGGATTGCAGCAAAAGTTTCCAGGCTGTGAAGTACTCAGTGCCCGGCACTACGTGCCTTCGCGACCGAAATCAACGCCAGTCGAACAGCGGCCGCTGGCCATTGGACTCTTTGGTCATGCCTACAAAGGCAAGGGCTTCGACAGACTCGTAGAGCTTCGGAAGGTTCTTCCGGACCAAGTTGACATTATTGTTGCCGGCCGGGGTACGGAGAAGTTGGCCCCTGTACCTGGAGTGACCATCTTGGGCGGCGTCGATGCCGCGGCCGAGGATGACTTCTTCAACTCGGTGAGGGCCATACTTTTGCCGTACGCAAACACGAGCCGATACGGCGAAATCCTTTCGGTCTCCGGCGTGGCTGCTAGGGCCTTTGCGTACGGAACTCCGGTTGTTGCGTCCGAGTCGGGCACGTTATCGGAGGCTTCGCGAGATGGTGGGCTCGTCACCGCGCCGAACGATGTCCAGCTCTTGTCAGAGCTCACATTCAGTACTGTAACCGACGACGCTACTCTGAGACTCCTTGGGGAACAAGCAACTCTGTTGCAAGCTGCTCGGTCACTGGCCGAAGCCGTGACGCCTTTCAGGGAACGTTGGGGAAAAGTTGCTTCGAAATCTCCGGCGTGAGTCCAAGATATTAACCGCCCTATGGGCCTCCGGCTGGATGTATCTTGGACGCTTCTTGGGCTTGGGCTGGACAGTCGTGGTGGTAGCCCAACTGGATGTGGGCGATTACGGTCGATACGCCATGGCTTTTGCGGCCTCCGGAATATTTGTCGGCGTAATTGACAATCCGTTTCTTGTCAGATCGATTCGAATCTCCGAGCGTGCTTTTGAACGTGAGCGACGCGTGCGCACGTCTTTTAGCGTGTGCTTGGTTCTGGCCGGCTTAAGCCTGATTCAACTCAACTATATTATTGGGTTCGCTATAGTGATAGCCGGCGGAGAAATAGCATTGAATGCGCTTAAGTCGCACTCAGTTCGTGGTGGTTTAGTAGACCGAGTGATGCTTTTGGATCTTGTTAGACAAGCTCTAAGCATTGCTGTTGGCGGCGCGTACCTGGTCATGGCAGCGGATCCAAGTGTCGAAATGGCCTCGCTTCTCTATGCCGGAGCATATATGGGTGCAATTCTCATTGCCGCTCTGCGATATGGCTTTGCCCTCCCGCGGTTGCCCGGGAAGGCCCGAGAATCGATCCTGCTCAGCTTCGGGGCGCTGGCTGGCGCCGGATACGCGCAAGGTGACGTATTGGTCCTCGGGGTCGTGGCTGGCGAGGAAGCGGCGGGGACCTATTCGATTGCCTCGCTTATCGCGTGGTCTGCAGCCGGATTATTTCTGAATCACGCGAACACTCATGTTAAAGAGTTGCGGGCAGGGGGGCCGGGCGCGCGTCTGGTGCGCGTTGTCCCCCCAGCCATTGGTATAGGTTCCGTCGTGCTGTTCAGCGGCCTTCTGTTGATCTGGCTGGGGATGATGGACCCTCTCGGCCCGACTCTGACCGTCTTGTCCCTATTCGTAGTCCTCAGAGCGATAAATCATGTATGTACTGTTGCTCTAACAGTGGCGCGGAAGGACATGACACGCACGTTGGCGACCGTTGCCACAACGCTGGTGGATTTCTGCTTGGTGCTTGTCTTCGTGTCGCAAGGCAGCATTGGTGCCGCCGTGGCTGCAGTCATTAGCGAGGCTCTTCTATGTCTTGTCTATTTAAGAGCGCACAAGAATGTCTCTGCATATATCGGCTCAAGAACCAGGGAAATCGTATGAAGAAGAATGCTGGGACCGTGTGGTTGTTGGGTGCCTATGGAAATGGGAATCTTGGGGACGATATGCTGGGCGATCTCGCCCGTAGGTCACTTGAGTCTGCGGGTCTGCGCCCCAAGGTGTTCGCTGGTGAGTTTTTTCCTTTCGCCAAAGACTCGGTTCATGGACGACGAGCCATAGTCGCGAATTTGCGTAGGCGGGACCGGCTCCTCATCGTGGGAGGAGGTCTTCTTAACGATCATTTTGGGCACGGTTTCTTGATGCATTTTGCGTCTCTGGCCGTTGCGCTCCGCCTGAAGGGGATAGAGCACTCATTCGTTGGGATCGGCGTAGAGGGCTTCAAGACAAGGCTCGGAGCTATGTTGGCCCGTGTCGCGTTAGGCCTGGCTCGGTCCGTTTCCGTTAGGGACCGGCCATCTAAGACGAATATTGAACGCATAGGTGGCACTGCACAGGTGATTCCGGACATCGGATGGTTGGCACGACGTCACCTGCCCGCTGCAAGCCTCTCGGCACCAAGACAACTTGTGGTGTTCACGATCGCAATCGAAAATGAATCGTTCAGATCGACTCGTGAAGAAGTCATTCGAGTCGCCGTAGCAGAGGTTTTGCAGAAAACCGATAAGGACGTCGTGCTTATTGCTATGCAGACCAGCGCGGTGCCAGCTCTTGATGATTACCGGTCCCTGTGCTCGATCCAGCGGTCGCTTGCATCGAACCGTGTCTCTGTGAGCCACCCGGAAAACTATCGGGAGCTCTACGCTGTCTTACAAGAAGCAAGCGTGGTCGGCGGATATAGGTTGCACGCCGGCGTATTGGGTGCCATAGCCGGCAGTCGCGTCGTCGCTGTCAGTCGCTCGCACAAGGTACGTGAAGCCCTATCTATGCTTCCTCAATGTTCTGTGTTGGACGAAGAATCCCTTGGTGCTCAATATCTTTCATTTGGCTCGAAGATTGTCGAGGCATGTTTGATGCCTGCAGTTGCAGACGAAGAAATGCAGATTTTGGACAGCTATTGCGAGACGGTGGAGCTGGAACTCGTAGGTAAGGGAAGTGGCGTTAATTGAGAGTGGACTTTCTATTATCCAAGGATCCCGCAACTGAACATGGTGGTGACGTCGCCATGACTAAGCTCGTAATGTCTCTGGCGCGGGAAAGCTTCGCAGTCGGGGGCATAGCTTTGAGCTCCAACTTTCAGATCAGCAGTGACGGCATCAGGCGTACACCAAAGCCGCCGCTGAACAATGTTGGATTGTTAGTTAGAAGTATGCAAACTCAGAAGAGCCTGATTCACTGTCGTTTTGAGACGCCAGGACTTGCGAGAGTTATTGCAGAATCAAAAGCAGACCGGTTCGTCGCGGAGCACGCCTACATGGCTGAATCATTCCTTACCGCGAGGCCGAGTGAAGCTCGGGAATCCCTGTTGGTCAATAGTCACGTATCTGAAGCCGATGTTTGGAAAAATACCCGACCGAAAGTCATGCAATTTGAACACCGCCGGCTTGTCAATGACGAAAACCGCATTGCTACGCTGGCGCGATCAACCGCTTACTTCGATCGAGAAGAAGCATTGAGTTCACCGGCAGCGAAACCCTATTGGCTTAATTTGACGCTCGCGCCCAAGGCGGCGATTGATCGTTCCTTGACGCCTCCGATCCTTGTGTTTCTCGGAGATCGTACTTGGCCACCCAACGAAGACGCAGCCCAACGCGCATTGAAATTGTGGCCCCTTATCTCAGCGGGAATCCCCAATGCCCAACTTGTGCTCGTCGGTAAGCCCGCCAAGGGGTCGCGGCCCAGGCGACTGCCGCCTGATGTTCAGGACATGAATTTCGTGTCAGATCTGGATGGACTGTTATCCAGTGCGCGGGCACTGATTGCACCAGTACAGACTGGTGGCGGTGTCCGCGTGAAGGTACTCGAAGCGGCCTCAATTGGGCTCCCCGTATTGGGGACGCGGGCTGCCTTGGGGTCATTGCGAGATGTTCTACCGCTGGATGAACATGACGATGACGCCAGTCTGGTCGAGGCGTCCCGTGCCATGTTGATGGATCCTCAACTCGCCAGGCGAACGGGGACGGCTCTATTTCAAGTAAACGCCGATCGCTGGACCGAAAAGGCTCCGCATACTGTTATTCATGACTGGCTGGTTGGACATTGAACTCTCCCTGGACTATCTCCCATGACTTTGCGTTCCATTTCGGCGGTGCTGAACGTGTGACCGCACAGTTGCACACCGCTGTCGGAACCGAGAAAGTAAAAATCCTGGCTGGGAATTTTGAAACTGTTGAGCGGATGGGAATCGGTGACTGCCATGAATTCTTGTCGCCTAGCTGGGTCCATGAAGGAAATTACCGGCCCTTAGCCGTCATGCATGCGCTAAATGCCCTAATGCGTTCAAGAGTTCATGGAAATTTGTTGGCCTCTTCCTATGGCTTCGCACACATGCTGAGAAGCGAGGGTTCAAAGGTTGTCTACTGTCATTCACCGTTGCGCCAAGCATGGAGCGGGGTGGAGGAGTATTCCAGATCCATGGGTAAAATCGTCGGATCTGCCTGGCGATTCGGCGCTGCTCCTCTGGTACGCGGCCTTGACCTCCACTCTGTTCGCTCCACGGACCACTTCATATCGACTAGTAGGGCCGTTCAAGCGCGTATCCGTAGTTACTATGGCCGTGACTCTGAAATCATTCCTCCCCCTGTCGAGGACTTCTTCTATCCGTCTTTTGAACCTACGGCCGATCATAAGGAATACGTTTGGGCTGGTCGGATCGTCGAGCCCTATAAGAAGCTCGGAATTCTGATTGATGCATTTTCCGACTCCCCGGGCCGAATGCTCACAGTCGTCGGCGATGGGCGAGATCGGCATGCCTTGGAAGCAAGAGCGCCTCGCAACGTAAAGTTCGTCGGCCCAGCCAGTTCGGAGGCTCTGGCGGAGATCTTTCGGCGGGCGTCCGCGGTCATAATGCCGAGTGAGGATGATTTCGGCATGGTGGCCACAGAGGCCATCTCAACCGGTACACCGGTAGTTGCTTTCAGAGGCGGCGGTGCGCTTGACACGGTGACGCATTGTGTTTCTGGAATTCTTTACGATGAGTCTTCACCGCGCGGCATTCTCCGCGGGTTGCATGAGTTTGAACTTCAATCATGGAACCGAAAGGAGGTGGCGCGATGTGGCGATCCATATCGGGCAGCAACGTTCCGCCAAGCGATCAAAAGCTTCTTGGCCGGCATAGGCTAGACCCCTATTTCCTTATTCTGCTTCCCGTCGTAATTCTAGTATCGGGAGTAGTAGCCATAGCCGATGGGATGTGGCGGGCGGTGGCTTTCGCCCTTATCGTCGGACCTATTGCCGTCGCCATCATTTTTCGTCGACCTATGTTGATCGCCAGAACCATAATGATCGTCCTTGGCGTCGCACCTTTTTCCTCGTTGCCAGTATTTGGGTTTCAGATTCAGTTGATTCTCTTTTTGACTGTCATCTATTGGATATCTATCGCCATTGGATTGATCCCGAAAGCCGCCTCTGGAGAGGTCTGGAAGCCTGGACTCATAGCGATTTTCGGGTTGTTATTTGCAAGCTTCCTGGCGTACATCGCAACTCGAGGACAGTTCGGCCTTGCCGACGATATCGAGTTTTGGAAATGGGCCATTGCAGTCAGTCTTGTTTTAGTTCTAGCTCGCCACGCTGCACATGAAATACGCAGGCTAGCTCGAACGTTCGTTGTCTCGACCGCCGCGGGTGCGGTCTTTGCCCTAGCCAGTATCGTTCCTGGCGGATCATTCCTTCTAAACCTCTTGGGTGCGATCGGATATCAGCGGAATGCGGACGACAGCCAGGCTTATTTTCTGCAAAATGGCGAACGGGTGGCTGCCAGACTATCTGGCAGTTTCGTGGATCCCAACATCGCAGCGATGTTCTTTTTTGTGGCGGTTGTTTTTGCTTTCTTACTTTTCAAAGGTCACGCTCGGTTTTGGCTAGTCTGTGTACTTCTCGCGGCGCTCGTGGCAACGCTCAGTCGCGGTGGAATGCTCGCGCTCGCTTCGACTTTGATTGTGTTTGTGGTGTTCAATCGGAAAAATCTCGGGCGGAGGGCGGGCATTCTGGTTGCGAGTGGTGGATTCACTGCGCTGGTGTTTGCGATACCTGTTACGAGGCAACGGCTGTTGACAAGTTTCGGTCAGCAGGACATAGGGACTGTGGACCGTCTCGAAGCTCTGGACCAATTTTCGTCCATCATGACCAACGATTGGTTATGGGGTCTCGGCTGGGGACGCCCAGAGTTTCGAAATGCGGCCGTGTCATACGCAGTTAATATGGTGGCGAATGCTCCCCTTGCCAGTGTGTATCGGGCCGGTCTGGTGGCTGGAACAGGTTTCCTCATGCTGCTTCTCGTAAGCGTATGGGCCGCAATGGTGATGATTCGTATGGGATCGTGGCGGAGTGTGGCAGCCGGTGGCATGGTGCTGGGTTTCATCGGTGCGCTGCAAACCGGCTACGGCGTCATCACGATTACTCCCATGACTGCCTTGATGTCTTTACTTCTGCTCGTGATAATTCGGATGGACGCCTTCTTGGGCGCGCCAAGCGAGAATCAGATGCAATTGGGTTCGAATCTCGAAGCCGAGGCGACACATTTGAGTCCCCTTCAACGGCGCGCCCAACGAATGAAGGCACCAGGCTCCGCGCCGACGCGATCGCGCGTGATGTAAGGCTGTTACATCTTTCGCCACACTTCCTTGGCTGCTGGCAGCAACCCATCCGTTGATTTTTCTGCGTATAGAGGTTTGCCATTCAAACACACGATCATCGGACAATATCTTCAACCGGACAGAAGTTACCGCGTATCCACATCCTCAAACACTAGAAACGTCTGTGTATCAAGCACGCCGGGCATGGACTGCAGCTGATCAAAGATCACCCGGCGCAGGTCCACGTTGTCCACGGCCCGCACCAGCAGGATGACGTCGAAGTCCCCGCCCACCAGCGCGATGTGGTGCACCTCCGGGATTGCCCGCAGGAGCTCCCGGAGCTCACGCCAGGAATGCTGCCGCACCTTGAGCGTCACGTAGGCGGAGGACTTCAGACCGGCCTTGATCGGATCCACCAGCGCCGTGAACTTGGTCAGCACGCCCTCTCCGGTCAGCCTGGCGATCCGCGTGTAGGCGTGCGCCCGCGAGATATGGACGTTCTCGGCCACCTGCGTCACTGACATCCGCCCGTCCCGTGTCAACTCCGCGATGATGTTGCGGTCCACATCATCCAGCGGCACCGCGGCCTGCCCAGGCTCGGCTTCTGCCATTTGTCTACTACTCCCGTCGGTAAGCCAGCTCACACTTACGATTTGTCTTTCAGGGTAGGGCAATATCTAAAACTTCTCCACGATTCGCGCTGAGGCTGGATACGAAACATCGTCCGGGATGATACTGAAAGCGAATAGTGGCTACAGAAGGACGGACCAATGACGATCTCCGCGGACCACACTGCCCGAGACCGGGCAGCGCAGGACCGGCAGATGCCGGACCAAGATGAGGACCTTCACGTAGAGGGCCCTGTTGCCGAGGCCGTGCGCAAGTTCGGCATCACTGTTGAGGACTACTTGCTCCCGGCCCGCCACCAGATCCAGATGGTGGACCAGGACGGCAACCTCAAGCCGCACTCCGAACAGGGCACCGAGCCTGGGCATGAGTACCCCCTGCCTGGCGACGAGGAACTGTTGGCCGCATACGAGCAGCTTGTCGTCGGCCGCCGCGTTAATGACCAGAACTCAGCACTGGTCCGCCAAGGCCGCATGGCCGTCTATCCCTCCAGCCACGGCCAGGAGGCCTGCCAGGTCGCAGCCGCCCTGTGCCTGTCGGCGGGCGACTGGATGTTCCCCACGTACCGTGACTCCGTGGCCGTCATGGCCCGCGGCGTGGACCCCGTACAGACGATGACACTCTTCCGCGGCGACTGGCACAGCGGCTACAACCCTGCCGAGCACAAGGTCGGCATCCAGTGCACCCCGCTCACCACCCAGCTGCTGCACGCCGTCGGCGTCGCGCACGCCGCCAAACTGCGCGGGGAGGACACGGTCGTCCTGGCCATGTGCGGCGACGGCGCCACGAGTGAGGGGGACTTCCACGAAGCCCTGAACTTCGCCGCCGTCTTCCACCTCCCGGTCATCTTCTTCGTGCAGAACAACCAGTACGCAATCTCGGTGCCGCTGGCCCACCAGTCCGTTGCGCCGTCGCTTGCCCACAAGGCCGTCGGCTACGGCATGGCCGGAGAGCGCGTGGACGGGAACGACGTCGTTGCCCTCCTCGCGGTTCTTGACCGCGCCGTAAAACTCGCCCGCGAAGGCTCCGGGCCGCTCCTCGTGGAGGCCCACACCTACCGCATGCAGGCGCACACCAACGCAGACGACGCCACGCGCTACCGCCAGGACAGCGAGGTGGCCCAGTGGGTGGCCCGCGATCCGCTGACGCGGATGAAGAAGTACCTGACGGACAAGGGGCTGCTGGACGACGACGGCGAGTCCAGAATCGCGGACAAAGCGGAAGCAGTTGCCGCGCAGCTCCGCAACGGCCTTAGTGCGGACGTTCCCGTGGATCCGCAGGATCTCTTCAAACACGTCTTCACCGCCCCGACGCCACAGCTGAAGGAACAGTCCGCCCTGCTCGCCGACGAGCTCGCCCGCGACGCCAGCGCCGGCGCTGCATCCGATACGGAGGCCGCAGAATGAGCCCCACCATCACCACTTCGTCCGAGGCCAACGGTAACGTCAGTTCCGCCACTGCTAGGGCGGCCGCCACTGCTGCGGCGTCCGCCGAGGCAGCCGGCCCCCAGCCCGTCACCATGGCCAAGGCCCTCAACACCGCCATGGCCGACGCCATGCACGCCGACAAGTCCGTGCTGGTGTTCGGCGAGGATGTCGGCATGCTCGGCGGGGTCTTCCGCATCACCGACGGCCTCACCAAGACCTTCGGCGAGCAGCGCTGCTTCGATACGCCGCTGGCTGAGTCCGGCATTGTTGGAATGGCCGTGGGCATGGCCATCAACGGCATGCGCCCTGTCATCGAGATGCAGTTCGACGCATTCGCGTACCCGGCATTCGAACAGATCGTCAGCCACGTGGCCAAGATGCACAACCGGACCAAGGGCGCGCTCAAACTGCCCATGGTCATCCGCGTCCCGTATGCCGGCGGCATCGGGGGAGTGGAGCACCACTGCGATTCGTCCGAGTCCTACTACGCCCACACCGCCGGCCTGAAGGTCTACACCCCGGCCACGGTGGCAGACGCCTACCGCATGCTCCGCGAAGCCATCGCCTCCGACGATCCTGTGATGTTCATGGAGCCGAAGAAGCTTTACTGGTCCAAAGACCTGGTGGACCTCGAAGCGCTCCGCAGGGAACACGAAGCCAACGCCGAACGGGGGACGTCCACGGAAGGCCGCGCAGCCGTCGCCCGTCCCGGCACCGACGCAACGCTGATCGCGTACGGGCCGTCCGTGCCGACGGCGCTCGCGGCCGCTGCCGCCGCGGCCGAGGAAGGCCGCTCCCTGGAAGTCATCGACATCCGCACCATCGTGCCGTTCGACGATGAAACCGTCGCCGTCTCCGTCCGGAAGACCGGCCGGGCCGTGGTCATCGCCGAGGCACACGGCTTCGCCTCCGTGTCCTCCGAGATCGTGGCCCGCGTTCAGGAACGCTGCTTCCACTACCTTGCGGCGCCGATCCGCAGGGTGACGGGCTTCGACGTCCCGTACCCGGCCCCGAAACTCGAGCACTACTACCTGCCCGGCGTGGACCGCATCCTCGACGCCGTGGACGACCTCCAGTGGGAAGACTGATCAGATGAGCGAAACCAAAGTATTCCTCCTCCCCGACCTGGGCGAGGGCCTCACAGAAGCCGAACTCGTGAACTGGCTCGTGGCCGTCGGCGATGAAATCCGCGTGGACCAGCCCATCGCTGAAGTGGAGACCGCCAAATCCATGGTGGAGGTCCCGTCACCCTACGCCGGCACCGTCGCCGAGCTGCACGGCGAACCGGGCCAGACGCTGGACGTGGGCAAGCCGCTGATTTCGGTGACACCTGTCGGTGGCTCGATGGCGCAGCAGCCTGCTGAGGTGACGGCCGAAACCTACCGCGAGGAAGAAAAGGCGGGCTCCGGCAACGTCCTGATCGGGTACGGAACTCCGGGCGGTGCGACAACGGTCCGTCGGACCCGCCCGCGCCGCACTCTCTCGTTGGTTGAGCCTGACGAAACCAGGACCGCCGAAACCGGCACCCAGCCGAAGCTGACCACTGCCGCCGACGACCTCATCCTGAAGCGCACCCGGGTTCCCGGCAAGCTGGGGGCGGTCATTTCCCCGCTGGTCCGCCGGATGGCTAAGGAGCATGGCGTGGACCTAGGACATGTTCAGGGCTCGGGTGAAAGTGGCCTGATCATGCGCCGCGACGTCGAAGCCGCCATCACGCAAACCCCGGTCGTTGAACCTGTTGAAACCAAGCCATCACCGCTGGTTGGGCCTGTCGAATCCAGCACGACCAATGCCGATCCCCGTACCGGCCTTGGCATCGTGAGCCGGACGCCGGTCCGCGGTGTCCGCAAGGCCGTCGCCGCCAACATGAGCCGGAGCCGCTCGGAGATCCCCGAAGCAACCGTCTGGGTGGATGTCGACGCCACGGCTCTCGTTGAGATGCGGGCCGAGCTGAAGAAGAAAGACGGTCACAACACTCCCGGGCTCTTGGCGTTCATCGCCCGTTTTGTCACGGCCGGGTTAAAAAAGTATCCGGAGCTGAATACGAGAATCGTCACGGCTGAGGACACGTCCGGCGGCGAACAGCAGGAGATCGTGGCCTTCGACGGCGTCAACCTGGGCTTTGCGGCCCAGACTGAGCGGGGCCTGATGGTTCCGTCGGTCCGCAACGCAGACAAGCTCAGCTCCCGCCAACTCGACGCCGAGATCAGGCGGCTCACCGCCGTCGCGCGTGACGGCAAGGCGACACCTGCTGAACTTGGGAGCGGCACTTTCACGCTCAACAACTATGGTGTGTTCGGCGTGGACGGCTCCGCGGCCATCATCAACTATCCGGAAGTGGCAATCCTCGGTGTGGGCCGGATCATCGACAAGCCGTGGGTAGTCAACGGCGAACTCGCAGTCCGGAAGGTCACAGAACTGACACTGACTTTCGACCACCGGGTATGCGATGGCGGAATTGCAGGCGGATTCCTGCGATTCGTTGCAGACGCTATCGAGAAGCCCGGCTCTGTGCTGGCTGACTTGTAACAACCCGAACAAGGGTTAGCGGGAAGAACAGGGGTGCCAGCGCACAGAAGCGTGTATTGCCTTTACCGGACCAGGGCGAGCACGCGGTCGCGGACGCGCTCCATGGTGGCGTGGTCGGTGGCTTCGGCGTTGAGGCGCAGGTACGGCTCGGTGTTGGACGGGCGAAGGTTGAACCAGTAGCTGCCGTCCGCTGCCGTGAACGTGCTGCCGTCCATGGTGTCCACGGTGACGTCCTCCCCGGCGAAATCAGCGCGGACGCGCTCCACGGCGCCGGCCTTGTCTTCGATCTCCGAGTTGATCTCGCCGGAGGAAACGTATGGCTCGTACTCGCGGCCGAGCTCGGACAGCGGGCCGTCCTGCTCGCCCAGGGCGGCCAGCACGTGCATCGCGGCGAGCATGCCGGTGTCTGCGTTCCAGAAGTCGCGGAAGTAGAAGTGGGCGGAGTGTTCGCCGCCGAACACCGCGCCTTCCGTGGCCATGACGGCTTTGATGAAGGAGTGGCCCACGCGCGTGCGGACGGCCCGGCCGCCCTCCTGCGCCACGAGCTCTGGCACCGCACGGGAGGTCAGCAGGTTGTGGATGATGGTGGGTGTTTCCTCACCCTGGGCCTTGGCGCGTGCGATCTCACGGCGGGCAACCATTCCGGTGATGGCCGACGGCGAGACGGGCTGGCCCTTTTCGTCGATGACGAAGCAGCGGTCGGCATCGCCGTCGAAGGCCAGTCCGATGTCCGCGCCGTGCTCGACGACGGCGGCCTGAAGGTCGCGCAGGTTTTCCGGCTCCAGGGGATTGGCCGGGTGGTTCGGGAAGGAGCCGTCCAGCTCGAAGTACAGCGGGATGATGTCGAGGGGCAGCTTCGGCAGCAGGGTGTCGCCGAGGACTGCGGGGGTGGTGAGTCCGGCCATGCCGTTGCCGGCATCCACCACGACCTTCAGCGGGCGGGACCCGGAGAGGTCCACGAGCGTGCGCAGGTATTCGGCATAGCCCTTGAGGATGTCCTGGACGCCGATCTGGCCGCGGTTCGCGGCGGCGGGGATGGAGCCTGCGTTGAGGTACTGCTCGGCCAGGGCCTGGATCTCCTTAAGCCCTGATTCCGAGGAAATGGGCACGGCGCCTGCCTTGGCCATCTTGATGCCGTTGTATTCGGCCGGGTTGTGGCTTGCCGTGAACGTCGCACCGGCCGCGTTGAGGGCGCCGCACGCGTAGTAGAGCTCATCCGTGGAGATGAGGTCCAGCAGCTGGACGTTTGCCCCGCGGGTGGCGGCGCCGCTGGCAAAGGCCTTGCTGAACTCGGGGGAGGAGGGGCGCATGTCACCGCCGACCAGGACCGTCTGGCCTTCCAGTTCCAGCACGTCAACGAAGGCGGCCCCCACGGCTTCGACGATTTCAGCGGTGATGGAATCGCCCACGATGCCGCGGACGTCATACGCCTTGAACGAGGCTGAAAGGTCAAAAGTATTGGTCTGGTTGCTAGTCACGGGATTTATCGTAAGCGCTGGTAGAGCGTGCCATGTCATCGAGCTAGTCTCCGTGTTCGGCCCACTTAGCCATGGCCACAAGAGCGGATCCCTCTTTTTTGGTAGGACGTTACATGGTTTGTTCTCTTCCCACATTGGTCGCAATAGTTGACATGTTGTTTCGTAGCCACAGCGGAATACACTGCAAATACTCGTTTGGCTCAACTTTCATACGCCGCTGTAGGAATGCCAGAGCAATTCTGGTTGCCGACCAAAGAGTGCGGAAGGCGCCTACCCGAACTTTTCTTGGCTCCGACCACGGCGTTCGCCGACGGTCGAGGACTCCCTCTGGGTAGAATCGAGGCCTGAAGACCGCAGATGCTCCCAAGATTTACGGAGAACGAATGTCACGATGGCTCGAGGTCGGCGCGGACAACTACGTGCTGACGACGGAAGGTTCAAAGCTCAACACCGGCCTGATTATCGGCACGGAACGGGCCATGGTGATCGATACTGGATGCGGGCCGCGGCAAGGGCGCGAGATTCTTGACGCTGTGCGGGAAAAGACTCAGCTGCCCCTGGTTGTCGTGAACACGCATGCGCACTACGACCACTTCTTTGGTAACGCAGTGTTCGCCGAGGACGGCGCCACCGAATTCTGGGCTCACGAGAACTGCGCCGAGGAAATCGGTGAAAACGGGGATGCCCAGCGGCCCGCCGTTGCTGAACTGGAGCCGGAAATGGCCACCGGTGAAGGCGCAAACGTTGAACTGGTGGTGCCCAATGCGCTTGTCCGGGACCAGCCGGTCCTGGTGGATCTGGGCGGACAGACAGCCACACTGTTCTACCTTGGCCGCGGGCATACCGACGGCGACCTGCTGGCCGGTACCACGACAACGCTGTACGCGGGAGACTTGGTGGAGCAGGGAGCGCACCCCTCGTTCGAAGACTCGTATCCGGAGGAATGGGCCGACGCCCTGCGCCACCTCTCGGCGCTGCGGCACCGCTACGAATTCCTAATTCCCGGACACGGTGAGCCGTGCAGTGACCGCTTCGTCAGGACCATGGCGGACACCATGTCTACCGCCGTCCGGCAGGCACGCCAGTCGATCCGGGATACGCCGTCCGACGCCACGAAGGCCATTCCTGTTTTGCCGTACGGGCCGGAGCAGTCCCGCTGGTTCATCAAGCGCCTGCAGGAGACGCGGCCGCAACACTGAGGCTGAGTACACACCGTAGAGGCTCGGCCCGAAAAACAGGTACCAGCTACTCTGGGGCCCCGATCGCACTCGCTCTAGTTTTGAGTGCATGAAGACCGGAATCCGCGACTCGATCCGCCAGTTTATCGAGCGGAACATTATCGCCGACGACCCTCTGCCCCAGCGGTCCTGGCTAGACCAGCAGGACTTGCCCAGCCGGGAGCGGAGCATAGACGCTCCCGTTTCCGGGCTGCCCGGGGCTCCGCTGGCCCCCCTCCCTGGACGGCACAGCGCAGTACCGCACCTGCAGTCCTTCGGCAGGCTGAAGGGACGGCGGGCTGCGCGTGTCCATCGTGCCATCGGCTCGCTGGATGAGGTGAGTGACAAGATCTGACGGGCGGTGCCGTGTCTGCGTCACATTGCGTGTGACTTGAGCTTTTCTTGAGCTTGTGCCGCTAGCGTCGCCGGCATGAGTGCTTACGGGGCAACAGATACGGCAGGGATAGGCTGCGGGAGAGCCGCCGCCGTCATCTTCGGGCGCTGGCCTACGTAGGCTTGGCATGTCTGGCTCTGGGAACCGCAACCGTGGTGGTGCTCGCGCTCCAGAAATAGACCCGGAGAGGGCGCTGCTGCGCCATGCTGACGCAGAGACAATTCGTGTCGACCGCGTGTCCAGTTGGACAGCCACGTTGACTGCTAAGTAGTCTGACCGCAGATCTATGGGGGATCTCATTGCCAGTTACTGTCGCCGTTGCCAGACCTTAATGCGGTTGCGTCGCAGGTCTCACCGTCTCGGAGGTTCACCGTGGCATTTCCCGACTTCATCTTTGCGCTCTCCGCCGTGCTGGGCAGCCTCCTGGTTCCGTTCGCAGGCCTTTATGGGCTGCTGCGCCTGAAGCGCCGTGCGGTGGCTCCAGTCGTGTCCCAGCCCGTCCCGGCACGGGTGGAGTAGCCGTGCCGTACATCGACATCAATCCCCACCGCAGCCGCCCCAAGTGGTGGAGCTACGTAATCCTTGGGATACTCATCCTCCTCACGGCCGCCGTCGTCGCGGCGGCACTCCTGCGGGGCTGATGACAGCGTCAGGTGCGCCAGCGCCTAGAATTACTGTTTGAACCTATCCAATCGAGAAGCGCAGCGGGATATTGCTGTGAGCCCTGGGGGACCAAACATGCCCAAACCGGTGGAAAACCAAATGGCCGAAGCAGACACCGACACGGAGCAGCCCGAGCTGCGACGCCGCCGTGTCCGCCGCCGAGACGGCAGCGACTCCGACGACTGGACAGGATCCTTTGACGCTGTGACACCCAACACCAGTTCCGTCCCCGTACTCCCGGTCCGCAGCTCATCCTGGGCCGAGGCGGCGGCCACGGCCGACGCGCTCTCTGGAACACCGGAGGCACCGGCCGCCCCGCCCGCGCCGGCCCGCAGGCCGGCGGCAGCACCGGCCTCGTCCGGCCCGGAAGCTGCCCCCGAACCGGAACTGCCGACGGCGGACGCCACCGCTCTGCCGACGTCGTTCGTCCGCGAGCAGAAGCCCCGCCCCAAGCGTGGCTTCCGCGGCTTCGTGTACCGGGTGACCGGCGGCTCCTGGAACATGGGCCCCAGCCCGCAGGAGCGCGAGGAGGACGAGCTCGCCCGCCGCATCTCCCGCCAGCTGCAGGGCAGCTTCAACACCGCCGTGCTCAGCCTCAAGGGCGGCATCGGCAAGACCTCCACCACCGTGGGCGTGGGTCTGACCCTCGCCGAATTCCGCGGCGATCCGCCGTGCGCTATCGACGCGAACCCGGACTCCGGCGACCTCGTGGAGCGCGCCTTGGGCGAGGGCATCTACCAGCAGGCCACGCCGCGGACCATTACCGACCTGCTCAAGAACATCGATGCCATCGATTCGCTGACCGGCCTGTCCCGCTACATGCACCACTCAGGCCGGCTGCATCTCATCGCCGGGGAACAGGACCCCGAGGTTTCCGACTCGCTCACCGCGGAGGAGTATCTGCGGATCCGGAAGGTCATCGCGAGCTACTACTCGGTGGCTCTGACCGACTGCGGGACAGGCGTGACGCACAACGCGATGAGCGGGATCCTGCAGTCAGCGGACAACCTCATCATTGCCGCCGGCTACGCGGTGAGCGGCGCCAAACGGGCCCGCAGCACCCTGCAGTGGCTCGCCAGCCACGGCTACGAGGATCTGGCCCGCAATGCGATTGTGGTGATCACAGACAAGGACGAGGTCTCCTCCCGCGTGGACAAGGACGCGATCGAGGAGCACCTCTCCGGGATGTGCCGCGAGCTCATCGCCGTCCCGCACGACAGGGGAGTGGCAGATGGGGATTTGGTGACGCTGGATGTGCTGAAGCCGGAGACGCGGCGGGCCTACAAAGAGATTGCTGCTGCGATTGTGGACGGGTATAGGTAAGGTCCGGAAACGTGATCGTGGCCCGGACATCACGCGGGTGGGCTGAACTGGTGGATTGGAAACGCAAGATGCGAGTTCAGCGTTGAAAGTCCCCTTATGGACGGATGCGGACTCATATGCCCTTGGCAGCTTCAGCGCAGAATGCCGCCCAGCCCGGCTTCGCCGTGCACGTCGTCCCATCGCCATAGCCGTCGACGCCGTCGTTGTGAACCAGCCCGAAAAAGTTTTCCGGGTTCTCGGCGTTGAAGTTCGGCGAACCAGGGATGTCAGCCTGCCACGGCATCGTCTGCCACGTGTAGAAGATCAGCCCTTGGACCAGTCCGTAGTTGCGGCGGAGGTAGGCAAATAGGGCATGAATTCGTGCGGCCTGCTGTTGTTCCGCCTGCGCCTGCGTGGTGCCGAGCAGTGTGCCGGTGCCGGCGGTGTGGGTGGGATATCCGATTTCGGTGATCCAGACCGGCAGATCAGGCTTTCCGGCGGCTGCCAGCAGGGCACGGAAGTCCGTTAGCTTCGCCGTGTGGTAGAAGTTGCGTCGCCACTCAATGTCCGGGACAGCCCGTGGCGTGCCGGCCGGGTCATATCCCGCCGGATACCAGCGGTCGGCGTAGGGATGAACTGACAGCCCGTCGATCGCGTTGATGGTCCCCGGGTAGGCGAGGAACGGTCCAGTGTAGGGGGCAGGGGCAACGGCTGCGTTGTTCGTGCCGGTGTCCATCGCAGCGAACACCTTGCAGCCGGGGGTCGCATGGATCGCCGCCGCGGCGGCCAGCACGATACGGGCGTACAGGTCGGTGTCGCCCGGCAACTGCCCGCCGGTCGAGTCTTTCCACGGGGCGAACATATAGGGTTCGTTCCAGATTTCAAACTCGGTCACTGGCAGGTAGTTGACGGACGGGTTAGCAGCCCAATACGTGCCGCCAGGCCCGTACCGTGCCGCAACCTGTCCGCAGTAAGCGGCATAGTCGGCAATGGCCTGTGGGGTGGCCGGTGGCCGCGGCCATGACTCGCTTGTGTTCGCGCCTCCCACTGCCCATGTCGGCGGTTTGCAGAGGATACCGAAGATTCGCAGCCCGGCGCTTGCGCAGTCCTTAACCCATGCGTCAATCCCGGACCAGCTCCACGCGGTACGGGAGGCCGGCTGGATGGTGGACCAAACAAATTCTTCCCGCGAGTAGGCACCCGGGCCAACACCGGACACGATGCGCGCGGCAGTACCGGGACGGTCCGCGGGTGTGCGCTGGTGCATGAGGGCGTGGACGCCAATCGGAATCATACGCCCGCCAGGCCGAAATGCAGGGGGGAGCTCTGTAGGTACGACCATGTTCCGGCCGTGGTATTGACGCTTGCCGGGGCGGGGTGGAATGCCCCAGCCTGGTAGAGGCCAGTGGCATCCCCGAAAGCTGCGCCCATTATCTTGAACGAGTGGATGGACCCCTGGCTTCGGGTGTAATACTGGAAGATTCCATTGCCGATGGTCACGGCGTAGTAGTACGTCGTGCCAGCGGTCAGAGTAATTGGGGCAAGCAGCGGGTCCCGCCTGATGTTGTTGTCCACGTTGGGATTAGCCAAGTCCCCTGTCGTGGCCACCCGTGTCAGGATCGTGCCGTCCAGCCGATACAGGGCTTGCGTGTAGTTCGCGGTCCCGCCACCCTTGCGGAGTGCGAGGGAGGCCACTGTAATGTCTTTTCGGAGTCGGAAGAGCTGGAGCATCAGGCCACCGGCACCGCCGGGGTGCGCCGTTACCGCAATAGTGGCGATGGACGGATTTGGGTCAGGCATGGTGGTGAACCAATTGTTGGACTGGCACCCTACCACTGCAATCTGGCCAGGTGTCTGCGCAGACCATACGCCGCCGTCGAAGTAGGTCCGGGTGCCGGCGAGGTTTCCGCCCGCCGCGTCGGTCTGAATCCATTCCGTACCGGCGGCGGGCGTGGCTGGCCGCGCGGCGAGCGTGCCCCTACGGACGATGGGGGCGCGGAGCGCCAGCGCCTTGGCGGTCTCGTCCTTCCCGGCAAACTTGGCCGAAAGGTCTGGGAGTAGGGCTGACGGAATCTTTGATTCCATGTCTAGTGTTGCCACACCTAGCGGAGCGCCCTTTTCGAACGTGGGAATATACGTGGTAGGCGGGGTTTTATCGCCCGGGGCGGCTTCGGCGCTGCTGGAATCAATAGCTGAAATCGCGGAAGCACCCGTTAGCGCAGTTATTAGGGTGCCGGATCTGAGCAGCCCGCGTCGCTTTACCCCGGCGTCGGATTGGGACGCCGCATGATCCGTATTTTCAGTCTCCCCGGCCATGGCTGCGACGCTACCTAACGGAACCGCACAACAGAGACGACGGCACGGTGCCGACGAGCGTGGCTGTCACTCCACCGTTTCTTTGGACTGGTATAAGAGTCAACATTCTGAGCCTCCAAAACTCATAAATTGTCGTCTCTAGAAGCTATTTCCTTGGAATGGCACAAACCACCGTAGCGGCTACGCGCTTTTATTCTTGGCGAGCACGTAATGGAAACCATCTGTACTCAGTTATTCGCAAATAGATTTCTGGCTACGCGGGAAGGAACCTTGAGCGCCTCGACCTCCAGCTTGTCCGGCTTACTTGCTGTTCCGGAGACTTATCCTGGTCGAGCGAAACCGGCGAGGCCTACAGCACACAGGAGCGCATTTAGAAAGACTCCCTGCTGCTTCTGCCTTCGCGGCGAGGTCGGCGTTCTTCCCCGCCGCGGTTGCGCCACAGTTGGTCTGAAGGACGCCAGTTGGCGACCGCGATGATCACGGATAAGGATGAGGTGGCCAGTCGCGTGGACAAGGACGCTATCGAGGAGCATCTCGCCGGGATGTGCAGCGAGCCCATCGCCGCCGCGCTGCCAGGAGGAGTGGCCGACGGGGACCTGATGACCCTGGACGTGCTGAAGCCGGAAACGAGCGGTTGTCGACGGGTACCGGTAGGGGACGCGGGAACGGCTAGGCCGACTCCCGGTTGCCGGATAATACGAACGGCGGTCTGATCGGACGGACAGCCGTATATCGGGGCGGCTGGCTCTCTCCTCATGGCAGGGGAACTTAACCAGCCCTATGGAACCCTTATGATTAGGGCAAACACTTCTTGGGGGGACCGCTGCAGACGTTCGATCAGTTCAAGGCTGCCAAATACTTTCCGCGGCTAGACGGGCTGCGTGCATGAAGCGTCCTGCTCGTCGTTGCTTACCACAGCAGCGTGACCGGTCTCGTGGCCTTGAACGGTCGAGTAGGTGTCACGATATTCTTCGTCATCAGCGGGTTTCTCATCACAACACTGCTGCTGCGTGAAGAAGAGAAGTACGGAAAAGTCTCGCTCCGCGCCTTCTACATTCGTCGGACGTTCCGAATCCTGCCGCTCTACTACGTCGCCCTGGCCCTCACGACGCTTGCCGTCATACTCGGCTTTGGCGACAAGGGAACAAACTACTGGGACCGACTCCCGTACTTCCTGACTTACATGAACGAGTTTGTCGGGGCCGGTACGTTCCAGCACTCGTGGTCACTCGCCATCGAAGAGAAGTTCTATCTCCGCTGGCCGGCTTTGGCCTTCGTGGTCCCGTTCGCCATACGGCGGCGGGGAATGATTGCCTGGGCATTGCTGACCGCTACGTGCGCTGTAGGGCTAATCGCACCAGGCAGCGGCTGGTAGGGATGTACGCTCCGATTATCGCTGGCTGTGTCTTGGCCGTAATCGCAAACTCACGGCGGGGATACCGCCAGGTCGCCAGACTTGCCTCGCCTCCAGCGGGGATCCTGATGGCCGTGCTAATCCTGCTGTCCGTCGTCTTTTCACCTGAGAGCCACACGCAGGTTATGGGCGGTCTCGCTTTTGCCTTGGCTTTCCCGTTCTTGCTGTTTGGCGACGGGCGCTTCACTGGATGGTTGGGCCACCCATGGGTGACCTACATTGGCCGGCGTGCCTACGCCATCTACCTCTTCCACCCGCTGGTGGGAAAAGTTGTCCAGACCGTGCTCCCTGTTGACCGGGGGTCTGTCCTTCAGTGGGTGCACTTCGCAGCTACGATCCTGCTGACCATTGCCCTCGCGGAGGTTCTACACAGGGTAGTGGAGGAACCTTTCCGCAAGATGGGCCAGCGCCTGGCCAGCAAGAGTTCTGATCGTGGAATCCAGCGGGCCAGAGGCCAGCACTTCAGCCACGCTTGATGCCAGAGGCAGGCGGGATCTCCGACGCTCGCGGCAACAGGAACGGCGAGGTAGCCATCGCCGGCTCCGCCGCTGTTCGTGTACCCGCCCTGGGCGTCTTCCATGACGTCGTTTCACCCGAGGATGTCCGCCGCCTCGTAGGACCATGAGCTCATTTCCCCGGTCTGGGCCCTCAACACGCGCTAGCCCCTTGCTGGAGCTTCACCGAGGAACAGCGGCGGGATGTCCAGCGGGGGGGCCGTGGCCGGGTAGATCGTGTCAGTGGCTTCCTGAGCGATACCCAGAAACTGGGACGCTGGCACCACTCGATGCGGCGCATCTATCTTGGCGGGAGAGCGGCACCTGCACGAACCGGCGGAGACCTGATGACGGACGTACTGAAGCCAGAGAAGCAGCGGACTTGAAGAGATCGCTGTGGTGAGCGAGGACGCGTACGGGTAAGTTTCCGGAAACCTGAACGTGCCTCGAACACCACGCGGGCGGGCTGAACTGATGGATCGAACAACACAAGATTCGTGTTCACCGTTGAAAGACCCGTGATGGAAGAGGATTCAACCGTGTATATGTGCCTGCCTGTCGGATAGTCTCTTGCCATGGCTGACGACCAATTCAAGAGTCTGTTAAACAGCGTTGACGCGCTTTATCACGAAGTCGTTGCGCTGCGGGAGGGCGCCAAGGCCGGAGGCAAGCCGGGCAAAGAGGAGCTCGTCCTGGCTGAACTGCGGCTGGATAACCTATGGCGGGAGCTGTACGAGTTCATGGACCTTCCCCTTTCCCGCGAAAGTGGACCAGCCGCCGGCACTGAATGACTGGGCGGCGGTGGTGAACCGCCGCCAAGTTGGATATCCGGTTAGTCGTCCCCGGCCCGCTGTGTGAGGCGGCGGAAATCCCTGGAGAGGTACAGGGCCATGGCGGGGGCGTTAGCGCTGTGCACCGTGACGGCTACGGTCCTGTGTCCCAGCGTGTGCAGCACATCCATGGCACGGCGCAGGAGGTCTTCGGCGAGGCCCTGCCTGCGGTGGTCGGGGTGGGTGAACAACTCGGCGATGTACGCCGTTCCCGGTGCGGCGCTGCCGACACTGCGGTCCGTGACCAGGATGGCCGCGGTGATCTGCCCGACCGCATTGACGATTGCCAGGGACGCCTGGGGGATGGGGTTTCCGTGCGCCCCGGAAAAGATCCTGCTGATCTTGGCGGCAGCTTTCTCGGCGTCCAGACGGTCCGCTTCGGGATGATAGGACCGGAGATACAGGTCCGTCAGTTCCATAAGATCCGTGGACTCCACGGGCCGGGGGATGCTTGCTCCGGGTCTGTGCTCCTGCGGGCCGACGAGAGCTGCAAGGGAGATGAGAGGAACCATGGTTGACCTGCCTTCCGCGGGTAAGAACGACTCCTGCCCATAGTGTGGAGCATGACGGGCTCCGGGGGAAGAGAACCGGGCGTGTCGCGGCGCGGGCAGAGGCGCTGGGAGCGCCCGCAGTTCAGTAACTTATGATGGCGCTTCTCCACACAGCGGTCGCGTCCCTTTACACCCAGATAATTTCCGAATCCCGAGTTTCTTCTTGTTGGGCTCGGGATGACCCATGAGGAGCGTCCGTCCGCGGAGGCTAGAGGCCTGGGCCGAATTCCCAAAAGTTGGCTTAAAGGCACACCGTGGGCGGTTGCCCTGGCTGTCGTTGCCCTTGCCGCCGCCATAGGGCCGGGCGTCGTTTGGGCCGACACCGTTCAGTACCTGCGGATTGCCTATGTCCTCCAGGGCGTACCGGTAGAACGGGCATGGCTGGACGCCTACACCCTGTGGTGCATGCACCCTTCCCTGGCCTACCCGGGGCACGCTCGATAACTGCGTCACCACGACCATGGCCGGCCGGGGCCCGATCATCGGGTGGATTGACAGGAATCCGCAGTACCAGGAGATCTTCTCGCCGCGGATAGGTTATCCGCTGCTGTCGATTCCGTTCATGCGGCTACTGGGTGACCGGGAAGGCCTGTAGCTGGTGGCTGTCGCCGCCACGACCGTCAGCGGGCTGCTGATGGTGAAGCTGGCCCGGCTGGCCGGTTTGGCGCTCATTCCTGCCGTGCTGGCGCAGATTGCCTTTTACGCACTGCCGGTCAGCCTGCCCCATGGCCTGGCTCTGCTGGCTGAGGGGCCCACGCTGTCTGCGGCACTGGTCATGACTCTTGGCCTGGTGCATGTGCTGAGGGGATCCAGCGTGCGGGGGCTGTGGATGATGGGTCTGGGCCTGGGGTTGGTGTTTTTCTTCAAGTACTCTTCAACCCTGCTCCTGAGCGTCAGCTTCCTTGTTGTCTGTCTGTGCCTGCTGGCCGTGAAGGGTACCGGCAACGGCGCCAGGTCCGGCTGGCTGCAACCGCTGCGGCGGCCAGCGTGGGATCAGCCTTGTTGTAAACAGGGCATTCTGGGTTCCACCCTCTGGGTAGGCGTGGCCTTAGGTGTGGCTCTGCTCGTCGCGGAGGTCCACCGCCGCAAACTTGCCAAGCGGCGCGCCGCCTCTGGATTAGTGGGTCACGGGCAGCAGAGGCCAGGCTCCCGGAACAGGGCCTCAGCTGTGAACTGTGCCAGGGCCTGAAGCTCCGGCTACTGGGGCATCTGCAGCCAAGCCACAGTGCCTTCACTGGCGCCGCCCGGCACATAGGCCCTGAGTCCTGAGGGCTCGAAGGCAATGGAAGACGCCGAAAACGGTACCGGCGCCGTCCCCACTACTGTATTCGTCGACACGTCGATGACGTGGAGGATGCCCCCGGCCGGTGCCTTCCCGTCATGACCCCCAACGGCGAACGCCAGCGTTCCCGCTTTGTTGAGGTGCACCCGGTTTGCAGGTGACACGGTCAGGGGTATCGTGGCGACGATTTTCGACGTTGCGACATTGACCACCGCCACAGCGTTGAAGCCGTTGACGTAGGCCAGCGTTCCACTCGGATTGACGCTCACGCCATACGCGAAACCAACGTAGATTATGGACTTGACCTTTCGTGCCCGGAGGTTGACCACCGTCAACGTACCGGCGGAGACGTTGACCGTGTATGCGAGAGTTTCTGCAGCATTGACGGCCAACGTGTACATGTCCCCGCCCGCGGGTATGCGTGTCAGGATTTTGCCCGTCTTGAGGTCCAGAAGCACCACTCCGTCCAATGTGCTCCCAGTGGCGAGGTAGCCGAGGGTCTCGGCTGCATTGAGGACGATCTGCGTGGGCCCCACCGGGACGGGAAGGGTTCGGATGACAGTGCTGGTCCGCGTGTCAATGACGGAGACGGTGTGCGAACCGTAATTCACCACGTAGGCCAGTGTTCCCGCCCGATTGAGGACGATATTGACGGGATTCAGTCCCACGTTGATTTTCACAACGACTTTCCTCGACGCCGTGTCCAGTACGTGCACGCCGGCCGTGTACGGTTCTTCTTCGGGGAAAACGTTGCCGCTGTCAAGAACATACAGGCGTTTCCCGTCAGGGCTGACGACGGCGTCCCTCAAGTGATACCCCAAGGGGAACGTCGCCAGGACCTTCGGTGAAGCCGTCCCTGGCGGCGGGGCAGCCATGGCTCGGCTGGCCGGAACGGCCACGGCCGACGGCACCAGCAGCAGGAGCGTAAGGATGACAACTAGGAACGGCGGGTGCAGCGGGAGCCAACTGCCGCGGTGGTTATCGTGTGCCTCCGTGCGCATCATGACAGCCCCAATCCTCGTCGTCCCGCTTACGTAAAACTGTCCCACTCGGTGCGTCTGAGTACTAGAGGAATCGTCGACCGCGTTGATGCCGGCAGGCCCTGCGGATGCCTGCATGTACTTGCGTCTGCCAGCCATGGTTGCCGGGCTGCATCGTTGCTACTGTTCTCGTATAGCAAACTGGGGATGCTCTGGGGGACGGCATGATCACTTCTGACTCGCAGTCGGCGGTTCAGGGTCTGAGGAAGGGCCTTGTCGCCCTAACGTACGCCGGGGCGCTGATTGTGTCCGTCCTCGTGGCCCCGCCTCAGGCTGTAGCAGCAGACACACCATACCTGGACCCTGCCTTCGGGGAGCGCGGCAGGGCAGTTGTTGATTTCGGCGGGCAAGGCGCGAATGCAGTTGCTGTCGACGTCGATCTGCAGGGGCGCACCGTGACCGTAGGCCTGCCCCAGGATGAAAACTCGCACCATTTCCTGCAGGTGATGCGCCTTCTTCAGACCGGGGTACCGGATCTAGCTTTCGGCCAAGGCGGCGTGGCGGCGTTCCGCGAACTCCCATACCTTGCAGACGAAGAAGTCCGAGATGACGGGACGCTATCTGTACACCCGGACGTCTCGGATGTGAAAGTCCAAGATGACGGCAAAGTCCTGGTGCTCAGCCAACGCCAGTTGATGCGCTTGGATGAGCACGGTGCTTTGGACGAAACCTTTGGCGCATCAGGATATGTGGCTCCTGGCCCAAGCGGCGACAGCAATTTCCAACAGAACAACGTATTCAGTTACTTCGACACTGCTGCGGATGGAACCATCGTGGTGGTCGGGACCGCGACGGTTTTCGACGGTGCCCGCTGGAATCAAGAAGTAGCAGGTTGGCGTTACACGGCCGATGGAGTGCTGGTATCCAGCTTCGCCCAGTTCCCGGTGAATTCTGAAAACCCCGACAGCATCTGGACCCCACAGGCCATGGCACTCGATGGTGCGGGACGAGTAGTTGTGGCGGGAGCTGCGGATGGTATCCAAGGACGACTGCTTCGCTTCCTGCCCGACGGACAATTGGATTCTTCATTCGGTGAAGGCGGCCTGGTTCGCCAGCCCTCACCTGGCCGCGAGGTTGCTGCGTACCCGGACGGCCGCATCGTCGTTGTCCGGGACCAGCGGATAAACGCGTACAATGCCGACGGGACTCTCCTGACAGATCTGGCTGCACCACGGGAAATGCAAATCGCCAGCCTCCATATAGACGGTGCCAACAGAGTGTTGCTCGCAGGAATCAAAGTGCTGCATAGCACCGGCGCTTACGCCCTCGTTCGGCTCAACGCAGAGTGGATGCCGGACAGAAGCTTTGGCACAAACGGGGTGGTGATGTCCACGTTCCCTGAGGGGGACGCCTACATGGCTGATGCGACCCTGACACCTGACGGGGACATGGTTGCAACCGGCCGGATCAATTCGGTTGGGGACGACCCGCGCAATCCTGTTGAGTCGTACCCGTACGGCTGGGCCCGCTATGACTTGGGACGAGGACCAGCCTTCGGATACCCCGCTATGCGGAATGACTTCAACGGCGACGGCAGGACAGATGTGCTGGCCCGTGACAGCAGCGGCGTGCTTTGGCTCTACTCCGGCAACGGCAGCGGTGGCTTCCTGACGCGTACGAGGGTGGGCGGCGGCTGGAATGTCATGACGGCGATTGCCGGCGCCCCGGATCTGAATACCGACGGCAAGGCTGATGCCGTGGCGAGGGACAGCAGCGGGGTGTTGTGGTTCTATCCGGGTACTGGCAAAGGCATCTTCGGAACCCGGGTGAAGATTGGCGGCGGCTGGAACGTCATGACAGCGCTCGCCGCCGCTGAGGACTTTAACGACGACGGCAAGGCCGACCTGCTGGCCCGGGACCGAACCGGTGTGATGTGGTCCTATCGAGGCAACGGCAAAGGCGGCTTTCCCACCCGGGCCAAGGTCAGCAGCGGCTGGAACCCCATGACGGCGATCGCGCCAGGGGAGGATCGCAAGCGCGACGGCAGAGCGGATGTTCTCGCCAGGGACCGGAACGGTGTGTTGTGGTTCTACCCAGGTGACGGTGCCGGCGGGCTGCAATACCCGCTACGTGTTGGTACTGGCTGGAACGGCATGACGGCGATTGTCGGCACCGGGGACTTTAACAGCGAACGGCGTGAAGTCAGCGGGTGGGTAGGCGACGGCTGGGCTGACATAATCGCCAGGGACAGCAGCGGGGTGTTGTGGTTCTACCCCGGAAACGGCAGGGGTGAGTTTGGGCCCAGGAGGAGTATTGGCAGCGGCTGGAACGTGATGACGGCGATCAGCTGACGCCTCCGTCCCATGCCGTCCCAAGAATGATCCAAGGTTTCCCGCCCAGCGTCAGCCTCATGGGGAACCGGTACATGGAGCGGGATCAGCAACGGAGGATGTTGTAGTTGCCCCAGCCTCCGCTGAGGATGGTCCGGGTGCCCATGGTCCCCTTGCTGTAGGCGACGCGATCACTGACGAAGCCGTCAGCTTCCTCGGCCGTGCGACCTCCTCCGACAACGAACCATTTTTCCTTTATGATGCGTACACCGCGTATGTTGCGTACACCGCGCCGCACTGGCCGCTGCATGCCCCCGCAACGCGACATCGACAAGTACGAGGGCCGCTTCGACGCCGGCTGGGACCAGCTGCGCCGGGAACGCTTCAACCGCCAGTTAGAGCTGGGCATCGTGGAGCCGGGCAGCCAGCTCAGCCCTCGGGATCCCGGGGAATCCGCCTGGGACGACATGCCCGATAAAGCCTGGCAGGCCAGGCGCATGCAGACCTACGCGGCACAGGTCGACAAGATGGACCAGGGGATCGGCAGGGTCATTGCCGAGCTCAAGGCCAGGAACCAGTTCGAGAACACCGTCTTCATTTTCCTCTCCGACAACGGGCCTCCCTGGAGGAGATCCTGCACCTCGAGCGGGACACGTTCGTCAAGCGCAAGGACATCTTCCGTTCCCACACGCGCGACGGCGAACCCGTCCAGCTGGACAACGAACCCGGCATCGTTCCCGGGCCGGAAAACACCTACTCCAGCTACGGACGGGCGTGGGCAAACCTTTCCAGCACCCCGTTCCTGCTGTACAAGAAGTGGACCCACGAAGGCGGCATCGCCGCGCCGTCCATCATCCACTGGCCCTCGCCGAGTCCCTGCTCGCCGACTGGGCACAGTGGGCTGACCGCGTGGGCGTTCTTTCGGACGAATCGTGGACCTCTACGAGCTCCGGGGCCGGCCGGCGATTGAAGCGGCGGGGTAGGGGAATGAAGGCAGTGATTGCGCCGGTGCTGGATAGTCCCGCCCGGCAGAAGATCATCACGCTCCTGTACCTGGAGCCGCGGAGCCCGAGCGAACTTGCTTCCGCTCTGGGTCTGTCCCTGGCAACATTTCGGGCGACGCCGACCGCGGCGGAGGCGTCGCCGTCGGGCAGGCACTGTTCCAGGGCGCAGCAGTCCCGTTCCACCGCCAGCCCGCCGACCATGTGGGCATTCACTTTCAGGCTGAGGACGGCATCCAAAGCCGCTGCAGTGTCCTGGTCCCGCAGGGCGTTGCAGATGCGTTTCACCCTGGCAGGCAACAGCTGCAGGAAATCGCCCGCGTAGCTTGCCGCGGCCGTGCTGTTCTGGATGTCCTCGGCGAGGCGAAGCAAGGGCGTGGAGGAGAAGACTGCGGCAGTGCCTTCCGGGCCATGGCGGCTCCTTTCTTCTTGGCGTATCCGCAGCAGGATGTCCCGCTTGCGTGGAATCAGCTTCCTGTGGTGGTGGCCGACCGGACCTGGGCCCTGGCGACTTCCAGATTGATGGTGACAGCAGTACTTCTAGAGCTGGTGCCCGTTAGCCGGGCCCGCAGTCGGAGTCCCGTTCCAGGTGCAGAGGGTGCGACGGCCGATAATGTTGGGGCGCTTGTGCTTGTCACTACAGCAAAGGGCACGGAGCACGTATTGGCGGACTCGTTCCATCCGGTGCTGCAGTAGTCCACGCTGAACGCCACCGGTGCGGAGTTTGTTGCCACTGATGTCACGGTGTACGTGGCCGCGGAAAGGGTGAGGGTTCCCGAGTTCCCGACAGTGAAGAACTGGGCTGGTTCCCTCAACCCGTTACCGTGCCCTGTTGCTCCAATCGGGAACGTCAGTACAAGGGGACCTGGACTGTACGGCGCCGCCGTACTCGTGGTTGCCACTGCTCCCCAGCTTGCGCTGCTGGCGATCGTCGACGCCGATGCGGCCTGCGCGCTGCTGGCAGCGTCAGCCACTGCAAGTGACGTGCACAGCAGCAGAGCGGTGACCGACACTGCGGCCCCCGCTCTGCTGCTTAGAGAGTGCACACTCACTTCACTTAGCTTCCGGTGGTGCTGGCGGTACGCTGGGTTTCGCCGAAGGTCCAGGTCAGGGCAGAGGACAGGCCCTGGACCGTGCCGGCGGGTGCTGCGCCGTTGACCGTCGTTTCGGCCTGGTCCGGCAGGGAAAGTGCGAGCTGCAGCTTCACGGTGGAGCCGGCCGCGACGGTACTGGCCAGTGCGGCCGGCGTCGTGGCAAGGGTGCTCAGGGGCACGCTGGTGGCCAGAACGGCGGTGCTGGAACCATCGCCGGTGCAGGTCCCGGCGCCCGTAACGGTCCAGTCGCCCCCGACGCACTGCGTGACCGTGACGCGGAGTCCCTTCGTGGCGTTCGTGGTGAGAACGGTCGGAGTGGCATCAGCGACAGCCAGCGTGAGGTCCTTGCCGGCGAGGTCGGCGCCCTGGGTCAGGGTGACGTAGCGGTTCACAATATCGCCCGGGGCGAGGTTGGAGACGCCCTGGCTGAATCCGGTGCCGTTGTTGGCCATGGTCAGGCTCAGGACGCCGCTGGTGGCGGCCTGGGCGGTGGTGTTGGAGGCGGTGGCGTTCAGTGCTGCGTAGACGCCGCCGCCGGTGATGGCGAGGCCGGCGGCGCCGACTGCGAAGGCGGCCAGCAGGCGGGGGTTTGGACGGCGGGCAGGGCGGGCTGAGAGACCGGACATTGGAGATCCTTACTTGGGTGTTGGGTATTGAGTTAGGGGGAGGGCGCCGGGCTGGGCTGCCCGGAAACTGTGGGTGGTGTGCGGAGGATCCAGACCACGCTGGCGGCTGTGACAGACAGCCCGAACAACGCGGTGAAGATGGCACGCTGGACCGGATTCTGTGCCCAGAGCAGCGCGTTGCCTGCCAGCGGGACGGTGGCGACGACCACGGGTACCTGGTCCTGGTTCAGCGTGGCTCGCCAGTGGTCCGGAGCCGGGTTGGCGTCGCCTTTGGTGGTGAGCAGCGGGCGGTCCGGGTTGGTGCCGCCCAGGGCCGTGATGCGGTGGGCATAGGGGACGGTTTCGCCCGGCGGGGTGAAGACGGCCACCTGGCCTGTTTGCAGGCCGGCCACAGTCTGCGGCGCGGTGATCAGCAGGTCGCCGGGGGCGAAAGCCGGGCGCATGCTGCCGGTTAGCACCGGTGAGAAGCCGATGTGGAGCAGGGGTGCCGCCACACAGACAGCCAGGAAAACGGCCGTGATGACGGTGCCGACGACCAGGCCCAGAATGCGCCGGGCGGCGGCAAGAGGTGCTCCTGCCACTGAGCCGGCTGTATCTGAACTGGCTGACGTGCCCATGGGGACTGTTCCGTTTCTAGAGACCTTTTCTTCTGACACCGCTACGATGCACGGCGCCGCTCAGGAAAACGTCTGCTTCCAATCAATCCTCGATCAGCACTTGCTCAGGATTGGATCAAGCGAACATCGGCCTGCACCTGCGGAGCGACGGATGTCACACCCGCCGGTAGACTTGTCTCGGACGCGGCGGGGGGTCGCGCCTTAATCATGTCTGAGCCTTTAGGGCCGGACGCATGCAGCACAGGATGGTCTTAATGCCTCACCCGCGCAAATCTCACTTCCGCGCATCCCTGACACTGACAGGCGTGGCCGCCCTGGTAGCGGCCGTGCTGATCGCGCCGCCTGCCACAGCGGCTCAGGATGAGCCCGCACCCTTCCCTGCTGCGCCGAAGGTGGCTCGGGCCGCACTCAACCCGGCCCGCAGCGCGGTCCCGACTGACCAGTTCATCGTCAAGTACAAGGACGGGGCCGCCGCTCCTGCGGACCGGGCCAAGGCGTTCGGCCCCGCTGCCGCTAGGCTTGGAACCCAGGTCAAGGACGTCCGGTCTACCGTTGGCGGCGCACGCATTCTGCGCACCGGCAAGAAGCTGGGCGCCGCCGACGCAGAAAAGCTCCTGGCCTCATTGCGGACCGACCCCGCCGTGGCGTATGCCGAACCGGACACCATCCTGCAGGCGCAGGCTGCCTTGCCGAACGATCCGGGCGCGCCCTACCAGTGGAACCTGTTCCAAGAACCGGCCGGCCTCCGCGCCGCTGGAGCCTGGGACGTCACCCGCGGCGAAGGTGAGGTGGTGGCCGTGGTGGACACCGGCATCATCGAACACCCCGACCTGGCATCCGGACTGCAATCGAACGTGCTTCCGGGCTATGACATGATCGAGGAACCCGCGTACGCGCGTGATGAGGACGGCCGCGATCCCGATCCCACCGACAAGGGAGACTGGGGCGAACCTGCGCTCTGCGACCTGGGCTCTCCGTCGTCCTGGCACGGCACTCATGTGGCAGGGATCATCGCTGCATTCGCCGGGAACGGGGAAGGTATCGCAGGTGTGGCTCCGAATGCCAAAATCCTCCCGGTACGGGCGCTCGGGGCGTGCGGTCAGGGGCAGCTCACGGACATTGCCGAAGGCGTTCTCTGGGCGGTCGGGGAGCAAGTAGGCGATCTGCCTCTCAACCCCAACCCCGCCCGCGTCATAAATCTGAGTTTGGGTGGCACTTTTCCATGCTCGGCAACCTTTCAGCAGGCGATCAACACTGCCTATCGGAAGGGTGCAGTCGTCGTAGTAGCTGCCGGGAACGAGAACGGCCCCGCTTCGGAGTCTGAACCCGCCAACTGCCAGAACGTCATTACCGTCGCGGCCAGCGACCGCACCGGAGCCCGTGCCTACTACTCCAACTTCGGACCAGCCGTTGACGTCACGGCGCCGGGGGGAGATATGACCGTTAGCGGCTACGACGGCATCTTTTCGGCGTCGAATGAAGGCGATACCACGGAGGCAGCGGACACGTACTACCCGTCCCAGGGCACATCCTCCGCTGCCCCGCACGTTGCCGGCGCAGCCGCGCTGCTGATGGCCAAGCTTGGACCGACCGCAGATCCCGCCGCCGTGGAGGAACGCCTCAAGGCCACGGCACGGCCCCTGCCCGCCGGATGCCTCCTCGGGTGCGGTGCCGGCCTGGTGGATGCCGCGGCCGCGGTCCTGCCGGACCGCGTCCGCATCAACCTGATCGTCGCGGCCGGAGACCTGAACTCCGACCGGAAGGCGGATGTCCTGGCCCGTGACTCAGGCGGAACCCTGTGGCGGTACCCGGGCAACGGGAACGGCGGTTGGCTGCCGCGCGTCCGCGTGGGGGGCGGCTGGAACGGGATGACCGCCGTCGTCGGAACCGGCGACATGAACAGTGACGGCCGGGCCGATGTGCTGGCCCGTGACGCCGGCGGAACATCGTGGCTGTACCCGGGCAACGGGAGCGGCGGCTGGCTGCCGCGCATCCGCGTGGGCGGCGGCTGGAACACCATGACGGCCATGGTGGGTCCGGGCGACATGAACGGCGATGGCAAAGCGGACCTGCTGGCGCGGGACACCAGCGGGATGCTGTGGCTGTACCCGGGTAACGGGCGCAGCGGCTGGCTGCCGCGCATCCCCGCCGGCGGCGGCTGGAACGTGATGACCGCCTTCGTCGGTGCCGGCGACATGAACGGCGACCGCCGAGCCGACCTGATGGCGCGAGACACCAGCGGCAACTTGTGGCTCTACCCCGGAAACGGGCGCTCGGGCTGGGGTCCCAGGGCGAAGATGGGCACAGGCTGGAACTACATGTCCGTCATGGCCGGCCGCGGCGACTTCAACGGCGACGTCCGCAACGACCTCCTGGCCGTCGATACGGCCGGTGTGCTCTGGCTGTACACCGGCAACGGCGCCTCGGGCTTGACTGGCCGGATCCGGATGGGCGGCGGCTGGAACTAGAGGCCTTCGGTAATCCATTCTTAGCTGCCGTCGTCCGGGGCGCCATGGTGCGAAACGGCTTCCCGCTTCGCCGGTGAAACCCTGTCTGGTTCAGTTCAGCTGCCGGTTCGAGTCCCAGGCCCCTAAAAAGGGGGTTGTGCGCTATGAGTCCGGTTGACGGCGGAAGCTGGGCCTTTCCCAAGCCATATCGGCGAGGCTGGGCGGTGTCCCCGCGCCGAGGTAGCCAGTCAACCGTCTTCGAGGAACAGGGCAGCCCGGCCCCGCTGCATTCCCCAATAGCGTCCGGCCATCCCTAACGCAGAGTCACCGCCGTGAGCGGAAACCGCGGTCCGGGGCATCACAGTTGCCTCAATGGAAAGGCAGAAAACGCAGGGCACTGCGGTGCGACGGCCTGCTCAGTCTGGTGCTGCCTGTGCCCGTTGAATCGCTAGCTTGGTGGGCCGGCTGCCTGTTTGGACTCCCGGTCCAGGGACGAGTTGCTTGGGGTAGTTACCTGTGGAACAGGTAAGAGAGGAGCCCAGTAAACGCGTACCGGGTACTCGAGCTTAAGACCCGACGGCATTCTAGCCTGAACAAGCAAGCGAACTGATGACACTGCGTGGGGAGTAACTGTCACCATTCTTTTCGCTGATTGAGGTCTCAACCAGTTTCTTCCGGGTCTCAAAGGTTACTCCGCGCGGTCTGATCAGTTGAATCGGATATTTGATGGAGGACCGAAATGAAACGAACCATTGCCGCTCTGGGGGTGGTGGGCCTTGGACTGCTGGGCGCGACCGTCTCGGCGAATGCTGCACCGCCTGGAAAGATTACTATTTGCCACGCCACCAGCTCAGAAACGAACCCATATATCGCTGAGACCATCAGCGTCAGCGCCCTGTCGGCACACGTCGGGGACACGGAAGATATTGTTCCAGCAAACTCGGGGAACGACATGCCCAACGGGCAGAACCTGACACCGGAAAACATCGCGCTCCTCAACAACGGTTGCGTGGCGGTGGTCCCAGTTGACCCTGTTGATCAGGTCGATCCGGTGGATCCGGTTGACCCGGTGGTGGATCCGGTTGACCCGGTGGTGGATCCGGTTGACCCGGTGGTGGATCCGGTGGATCCGGTTGACCCGGTGGTGCCGGTTGATCCGGTGGTGGATCCGGTGGATCCGGTTGACCCGGTGGTGGACCCGGTTGACCCGGCAGTCGATTTGGCAGTTGACCCGGCGGCGCCGGCGGTGGTTGTGCCGCCGGCTGCCGCGGTTGTTGTACCCGTGACTCCGGCAGTGCCACCGGCTGCCACCCTGGCTGAACCCGTAGCCCCGGTGATGACGCCGGCCACGCCAGTAGCACGGACAGGAAGCGGGATTGCTGCGAGCAATGTCGGCTACAACGTTCAGACAGCTGCCGGAGGTGAGCCTGGCGCCGGGATTCCCGCGTGGCTTGCGGCCGTGACGTGCCTGTTCGCAGGCGTGGCTGCGGCCGTGCTCTTGAGGAGCGGAGTGCAATCCCGGAAGGCACACGGTTAGGAAGTGGTGACGGGGGTGCCGCGGCACCCCCGTGACGACTGGTCAACCACGGGAGCGTTCGCGTCTGAGCGCAAAGTGCCACTCTCAACCACTTAAAACTGAACCTGCGGGTGCGCCTCTAAGGAGACCGAAATGCACTGAAGTGCACACGCGCGGGGGCTGGCGGGTTGGCTTACCAAGGATCCGGACGGGCGGCGGCTGGAACTAGGGCACACCGCGGTCAGGTCTCCTCGCCGTCAGGTCGCCTCGTCGTCACTGTCGGAGCGCAGGCGGCCGAGGCCGTCGAGGATGAGGTTCAGCCCGAAGTCGAACTCGTCCCCGAAGTCGTAGCCCGGCTTCAGGACGTGCTCGGTGGCGATCTCCACCATGTGCGGGTACTGGCCGGAGGAGAACCTCTCGACGATCGGCGCCGTGACCTCGGCGGCGGTGTCCCGGCCTGTGAACGGCAGGGCGGCTTCCTGCAGCGCGAAGCCGTAGATGTAGCTGTCCAGAAGTGCGTAGGCGTGGGCTGTCATCTGTACGGAGAAACCCGCGGCGCGCAGTGTGGCAAGAGTGGCCTCGTGGTGGCGCAGTGTTGCAGGTCCTGGGGACGTCCGGGATTCCAGCAGGCCCACAGCCCACGGGTGGCGCCTCAGCGCGCCCCGCACGTCATGCCCCCGGCGCTGCATCTCATCCCGCCAGTCGCCCTCCGCTGAGGGAGCGGCGATTTCGCTGAAGACCAGGTCCACGATGCCGTCCAGGATCTCATCCTTATTGGCAACGTAGTGGTACAGGGACATGGCCTTCGTTCCCATGCGCTCGGCCAGCGAACGGATGGTCAGCGCGGCGATTCCCGACTCGTCCGCTAGGTCCAGCGCGCACCGGAGCACTCTTTCCCGGCTGAGGACAACGCGTTTCGGCGGACGGTCCTGCGCTGGCATCGACAATTTATCCCCCCGGCTCTAGCTCTTTCGTACACTGTACGCTAACGTTTGTCGTACAGCGTACGAATTGTTCGGCTGCACCCCTACCCGAAAAGGAAACGGTCATGGATTCTGACGGCCAGCGCGTCACAGAGCTCCAACTTGCGGAGGATGTTTCTTTCGGCGGGACTTCAATGAGTGCCATTGTGCAGGACGCCTACGGCCAGGCTGACGTCCTGCGGCCGGCGAGCATTCCGAGGCCCACGCCGAAGGCCAACGAGGTTCTCGTCCGGGTGCACGCCGCCGGACTGGACCGCGGCACCTGGCACCTGATGACGGGCAAGCCGTACCTCCTTCGTCTCTTCTTCGGCATCCGCCGGCCCAAGAACCCCGTCCCCGGAGTCGACATGGCCGGGACCGTATCAGCGGTGGGATCGGCCGTCACCCGGTTCCGCGCCGGCGACGAGGTGTTTGGCATCGGCAGTGGCTCGTTCGCCCAGTACGCCGTGGCGCGGGAGGACAAGCTCGCGCACAAACCCCGCAGCCTCTCCTTCGAACAGGCTGCGGTGGTGCCCGTGTCCGCGAGTACTGCCCTGCAGGGGCTCCGTGCCGGCGGGATCAAAGCCGGCCAGAAGGTGCTGATCCTCGGTGCTTCCGGCGGCGTGGGCAGCTACGCGGTGCAGCTCGCCAAGGCCTCCGGGCTGGAGGTCACGGGGGTGTGCAGCACGTCGAAGATGGATCTGGTCCGTGACCTCGGTGCCGATCAAGTCATCGACTACACCCGGGAGGACTTCGCCGACGGCACCCGGCAATACGACGTCATCCTGGATCTCGCCGGAAATCCCTCCCTGGCGCGACTGCGCCGCGCACTCACGCCGTCGGGCACGGCCGTCATTGCGGGAGGGGAGGAAGGCGGCCCCCTGACCGGCGGCCTGGACCGGCAGCTCCGGGCGCTGGCACTGTCCCCGTTCATCAGCCAGAGGCTGACCATGCTCGCCGCCCGCGAGGGCCACGAGGACCTTGAGCACCTTGCGGGATTGTTCGACGCCGGGTCCCTCGCCCCGGCCATCGACCGGACCTACCCGCTTGACCAGGTTCCGGACGCCATGCGCTATCTCGACGCCGGCAAGGTCCGCGGGAAGATCGCCGTCACCGTCTGAGCCCCGCGGGGTTTTCACGCCCCGCGGGTACTCAGCGGCCCGGTCTTGCTCGGTCAGTTCTGCGCTTGTTCGCGCCGTTCGTGTGTCTGACCGTACGGGACATCGCGGCTGACCGCGACGGTGTAGCTCGTGTAGCCATGCTGCGTGACCAGGATGCCGTGGCGGCGTTCCTCCATGGCGTGTTGGCGGGCGATCTCGACGGCGGTGTTCAGGTCATTTTCGACGGTGTCGGGGTCGTGGGCGGTGATTTCCAGGACTAGGTCCGAGTGGCGCTTTATCATCGTGGTCTCTTTCTCAACGGGATGTGACGGGCTCTCAGCGCGCACAGGCTTCCGGGTCCGGGCATGGCCGGGGAGGCGGAAGCGGTGATTCGAGAGGGGGTGCCCGGCATCTTCTGATGGGGCTGTGCCGGCCGTGGTTTCCGGCGGGCTGGATCGGCGGAAGCACCTTCCTGCGGATCTGTAGTCAGTGTGGAGCATCGTTGGCCCGGGCGCAATACGAAGTCCGAAAAAGTCGCGTCGCTCACTGATCCGGAACCCGCTCCGGGATCCCCAGCCCCAAAGTGCGCATATGACATGTGATGTTCACCCAGCCGCCTCCAACCCAGCCGCCCGGCGTCAACTGCGCGCCGTACTCTGTCGGCTATGAAATTCTTTGAGGCAGAGGCAACGATCTACGCCCGGTCCTCCACTGTGTGGGACATCATCACCGATGACGGCAACTACACCGTCTGGGACTCCGGAATCACCCGCATCGAAGGCCAGGTGCGCAACGGCGGCACCATCAGAATCCGGACCCGGACCGGCGGAAACCGAACCTTCCGGCTGCGTGTCCAGCAGGTCCCCGGAGAACTGATGACGTGGACCGGCGGCTTGCCTCTGGGCCTTTTCAGGGGTGTCCGGACGTTCACACTTTCACCTCACGGAGGGAAGACTCACCTGCGCGTGACGGAGGAATTCAGCGGCCCCTTGCTGGACCTGATGTGGAGGCCGGCCATGGGGCAGGACTGCACCGGATACATCAACGCCGTCAAAGAACGCGCCGAACTCATCGGCTGACCAGGCCCGCCGGCTGCCTACAGAGCAGGCGGTGCGGTTTTCCGTCGGAACAGGAAACAGGACTGACACGTCGGAAACACCATCCTGAAACGCTGCAGAAAACTCCATGGTGCAGGCTGGCCTTGTTGAAGCAGTTTCGTGAAAGGGGGCCCGATGATGGGTGAGGATGGGGATCTTCAGGTACGTTCGGTGGCGGAGCTTGCGGCAGGGGACGAAATCGAGGCCTGGCACCGCGGGCGCCTCGCCCACCGGGGAAGGGTGAGCAGAACCTTGGAGGACATCAACCTGTTCTGGATCATCGATGCCCGGACCGGTGCCCGGAGACTGCTGGACCTTGAGCAGCTCAGCGTTCGGCGGGTACCGGCCGGAGGGGCCACCGCCGTCGTCGGGAAACCCGGTCCTGCCTCCGGACAGCAGGAGCCGGCGGTGCCGAAGCCGGGCCCCGGCGCGTGGCGGCAGGTGGCGTTCGTCGAGGCAGGGTGACCGTCAGGGGAGGTTGCTGAAGAATTCGGCCTGGGTCTTGCTGCCCTGGACGATGATCTGGTCCTCCTCGTACAGGACGGTCTGGGCGGTGGTGTGTCCCCAGATGCCGCCGGGGCGCTTGACCGCCACAATCGTGATGCCGTACTTGTCCCGCATCCCCAGCACGCCGAGGGGGCGGTCCTGCGCTTCCGACGGCGGGCTGGTGCGGATCATCACGAAGTCGTCCTCGAACTCCACGTAGTCGAGCAGGGTGCCGCGGACCAGGTGGGCCACGCGCTTGCCCATGTCATGCTCCGGGCGGATCACGTGGTTGACGCCGAGCTGCTCCAGGATCTCGGCATGGGGATCGCTGATGGCCTTCGCCCAGATCTGCGGTTTGCGGAACGTGAGGAGGCGCGACGTGGTCAGGATGCTCGCCTCGATGTCGCTGCCGATGCCCACCACGGCCCGGTCGAACTCGTGCACGGAGAGCTGGCGCAGCACCTCCTCCTTGGTCGAGTCCGCCCGGACCACGTGGGTCAGGCGCCCGTTGTAGGACTGCACGATTTCCTCGTTCGCGTCGATGCCGAGGACCTCGGTGCCCTGCGCCTCAAGTTCCAGCGCCAGGGCGCCGCCGAAGCGGCCCAGGCCGATGACGACGACGGAGCCCGCCACCGCTGGCCGGTCGCCGCTGCGGGAGAACATGTTCTTAGCCAATGAGGGGCCTTTCCTTCGGGTAGTCATACAGGACCGGGCGCTCGCGCAGTGCCAGAGCCGCGCCCAGGGTTGCCGGGCCGAGGCGCCCGACGAACATCAGCAGCACCAGGACCAGCTGCCCGGCCGGCGGCAAAGCCGCCGTGATCCCGGTGGAGAGTCCCGCCGTCGCGAAGGCCGAGACCACCTCCAACAGGATCCGTTCCTGGCCGAAGTCCGTGATGAGCATCAGGAAAACGGTGGAGCCGACCACCAGGGCGATGGACAGCAGCACCACGGTGATCGCCTGGCGCTGCACCGCGCGGGGCAGCTGCTTGCCGAAGATGTTCACACTCGTTCCGCCCCGCAGCTCGGTGACAAGAATGAAGAACAGCACGCCGAACGTGGTGATTTTCAGGCCGCCTGCCGTGCCCGCGGGGCCGCCGCCGATGAACATCAGGATGTCCATGCCGAGCCACGACACAGGATGCATCTGCCCGATGTCGATGCTGTTGAAGCCGGCCGTGCGGGTGATGACCGACTGGAAGAAACCGGCCAGCACCCGTTCACCCGGCCTGAGTCCTCCCAGCGTGGCCGGGTTGGACCACTCGACGGCGGTCAGGAAGCCGGCGCCCCCGACCAGGAGCGCGGCGGTGCCCACCAGGACCAGCTTCGTGTTCATGCTCCAGTGGATGGGCCGGCGGTATTGCCGGTGCAGTTCGAACAGCACCGGAAAGCCGAGGCCGCCGATGATCGCGGCGGCGGCAATCGGCAGGCAGACCCAGGGATCGCCCGCGAATCCCATCAGGCTGTCCGAGTGCAGGGCGAACCCGGCGTTGTTGAAGGCGGACACCGAGTGGAAGATGCCATGCCACAGGGCGCGGCTGGGGGAGTACCCGTAGCCGTCGACGTACCGCGCCGCCAGCAGCCCGGCCAGGATCACTTCCACGGCGAGGCTGATGGCAAGGACACCCAGGATGACCTGGCGGACCGCGCCCAGGCCGGTCGCCTGCGACTCGGCGGCCGCGGCGAGGCGGGAGCGGAGGCCCAGCCTGCGGGCCAGGAGCACGCCCAGCAGGGTGCCGAAGGACATGACCCCGAACCCGCCGATCTGGATCAGGGCCAGGATCACCACCTTCCCGAAGCCGCTCCAATACACGGGCGTGTCAACGGTGACCAGCCCCGTCACGCACACCGACGACGTCGACGTGAACAGGGCATCCATGAAGGGCGCGGAGCCTGGGCCGTTCCTGGCGACGGGCAGCATCAGCAGCGCCGTCCCCACGGCAATCGCGGCGGCGAACCCGAGGACGATCACCTGCGCCGGGTGCTGCGGGGCGAAGACGTTGAGGATGCGCGGGAAGACTTTCGAGCTCTTCCCCAGGCCCATGCGGCCGACAACTCCGCGGGAGTTCCGCCCGCCCCCACCGGCAGCGGAGGCGGCGGGCCGGGCTTTGCGGCCGGGAACGTCCTGCATACGCGTCACGCTACCACCGGTGAATCCCAACGCCCCCGCACTTTTCGCCACCATTTTTCCTAACCCTCCCTCACCTCCTGCCGGTTCACCCCGACGCTCCCGCATTTTTGGTCGCTTTCTGTGGGACGCTCGCTCATTTCTTGAAGAGGGCGGTTCGATGTGAGGGAGGGTTGGGTTTTGGGCGGCGGCGGACATCTCGTGTTCAGCGGGGCGTCAGCCTCCCGTGGGCAGGCGTTAGCTGCCGCTTGGCAGTGTGGTGGGGCAACGCCGTCGGACGTTACCTATCCGGGAAGCCCGGCGGCGATTCCAAACCCGCACTGAAGGAGAACCCTGTGCTGTTCAAAAGCACCGTCACCGCGCTCATCGCCCTCACGGCCCTGGCCGGAACCGCCGCCCCGTCCTCGGCAACCCAGGCACCCCAGGTCGTCCTCGGGGAACCGCGGGCTGCAGCCCACGCACATAACGACTACGAGCACCGCCGTCCGCTGCTCGACGCGCTCGAACACGGATTCACCAGCGTGGAGGCCGACGTCTGGCTGGTGGACGGCGAGCTCCGTGTTGCCCACGACCTGGAAGACACGCGCGCCGGTGTCACGCTGGAAAGCCTGTACCTGGATCCACTCGACGCGCTCGTGCGGCAGGAAGGCCGAAGCGTCTACCCCGGGTGGGACGGCAGCCTGCAGTTGCTGATCGACATCAAGAGCGAAGGCGAGGCGACGTACGCGGCCGTTGAGCAGGAGCTGGCCGAACACCCCCAGCTCATGACCCGGTACGCGAAGGGCAAGGTCACCGAGGGGCCGGTCACCGCCGTCATCAGCGGCAACCGCCCGCTGGCCACGATGCAGGCCGCGGACAAGCGATTCGGGTTCTACGACGGCCGCTCCGTCGACCTTGCTTCGGGCACTCCCGCAGAGCTGATGCCGCTGGTCAGCGACAACTGGACCAAGCTGTTCACCTGGCAGGGAGTGGGCCCCATGCCGGAAGTCGAGCGGGCCAAGCTCCGGGCCTACGTGGAAACAGCCCACTCCATCGGCTACCGGGTGCGCTTCTGGGCCACTCCGGACCAGCCGGGTGCTGCCCGGGAAGCCATTTGGACGGAGCTGCATAATGCCGGAGTGGACCACATCAACACCGATGACCTCGCCGCCCTGGACGCGTTCCTCGGCGCTCGCGGCGAGTAAGGCCTGCCGGCAGCTGCAACCCTCCCGCACTTTTTGCCGCGTGCTGCCGATCCCTCCTGCACCTGATGTGCGGGAGGGATCGGCGATATATTGCCGATAGTGCCCCTCCCGCCGCGTCGCAGGAGGCGAAACCGGGTCAACCGGCAGGATATTGCCTAAAGCGCTCCTTTCGGGGATCCTTGGTGGGAGTTAGGCCAGTAACGGCAGGATATTGCCGGAAGGAGATCCGTGGACGACTTCGCCTCAATAGGTACCGGCATTCGGAACGCCCGAAAGGATGCAGGGCTTTCCCAGGAGGATCTGGCGCACTTGGCCGGGACGTCCCAGCGGACTGTCAGGGCGATTGAAACAGGCACCGGCAATCCGTCACTGAAGGCGGTTGTTGCGGCAGCGAACGTCCTGGGACTGCATGTGGCGGTGCGCTGATGGCCGCTGACCTGCAGGACCTCAAGTTCATCAAGGCCGCGGACGTATATAAGGACGGGGTTCTGGCCGGGAGTCTGACGCGCACTGAGAGGGGAGGCGTGGCATTTCAGTACTTGCCGGAGTACCTGGCACGGGGCCACGCTGCGGTGGCATTTTCCCTGCCCCTGTCCGATGCCGCCGTCGAGACCCCTGCGGGTGCGGTGCCCGCCTTTTTCGCGGGGCTGCTCCCTGAGGGCCACCGGCTGACCGTGCTGAAGAACGCGGCCAAGACGAGCTTCAGCGATGAAATGACCTTGCTGCTGGCGGTCGGCTCGGACGTTCCGGGCGACGTCCAGGTGGTTCCCGCAGGCGAAGTTCCGGAAGACACCCCGGCGCTGGCGGACCCCTCGCAGCCCGGCGAGCTGGATTTTTCGGCTTTGGCCAACGCCGTCGACCAGCACAGCCTGCCCGGAGTCCAGACAAAAGCCAGCGCCTCGATGATGACCACGCCGCTGACCATTCGGGGACGCAGGTATTTGCTGAAGCTCGATCCGCCGGAGCATCCGCATTTGGTGGAGAACGAAGCCGTCCACCTGGCGGCGGCGAAGGCGCTGAAGATTCCCGTGGCGGACAGCTCGGTCATTGCCGACAGGAACGGCCTGCCCGGCCTGCTCGTCGAGCGATTCGATCGCGCCCAGGCCCCGGACGGCGCGTGGCTGCGCCTGCCGCTGGAAGACGGGACCCAGGTTCTTGGCCTTCCGCCGGCCTCCAAGTATGCGATCAACTCGGAGGAGGTGGTCCTGGCCCTGGCCGGGCACTGCAAGGCGCCCCTCGTAGCCGTGCGCAACCTCTATCTGCAGTTCCTCTTCGCCTGGCTGACCGGCAATGGCGACCTCCACGCGAAAAATGTTGCCGTTCTGGGCAGCCGCACCAAGGGGTTTTCAGCCGCCCCGGTCTACGACGTCCCGTGCACGCTTTTGTACGGGGACGACACGATGGCGCTGCCCCTCGCGGGTAAGACCAAGAACCTCCGATCGCGGCACTGGGCCGAGTTCGCGGACAGCATCGGCTTGCCCGCTCGCGCTGCCTCGTCGGCCAAGGCCATCGCCCTGGCGGCAGCCGCCGGGGTGGATCTCGACGTCCTCCCGTTCAGCGGCTCCGTAGTGCGCGGCAGCCAACGTGAGCTGCGGTTCCGAAGGGCTGAACTGGAGGGTTAGGGCGGCAGAACTGTCACCTTCGTTTACATGATTCCCCCGCGGGCACCACGCCGAGGCACAGCGACGCGGTTTCACCCGATGATCGGCCGTTCCTCCGGCAGCCGGTATAGGCGCGGGCGTGAGGAGAGGGCGAGTGCGGAGGCGACAGTCACGGTTCCGATACGCCCCATGAACATGAGGGCCATCAGCACCCATTCCGCGGCCGGGGGCAGGTTGTAGGTAATGCCGGTGCTCATCCCGACCGTCGCGAAGGCGGAGATGGACTCAAAGAGTACCTTTTCAAGGCTGTAGTCGGTGAACATGAGCAAGAGCATGGTCCCGCTGACGACGGCGGCCACACCGAGCAGCGCCACGGACAGTGCCTGGCGCTGTGAAGATGAGCTGATGGAGCGGTGAGCGATGGTGACCTGGTCACGGCCGCGGACCTCGTTCCAGATGGCGAAGCCCAGCACCAGGAACGTGGTGATCTTGATGCCGCCCGCGGTCCCTGCGCTGCCGCCGCCGATGAACATCAGCACGTTGGTGACCATGAGGGTTTCCGGTGCCGCGGCACCGTAATCGATGCTGTTGAATCCTGCCGTCCGGGGAAAGACGCCGCCGGCGAGGGACCCCAGCAGCTTGCCGGTGAGGGAGAGCTGGCCGAGGGTCTCGTTCCTGTTCCATTCGAAGGCTCCGAAGAGGCTAATGCCGACGGCCAAGAGCACCAACGTGCCGTAGACGGTCAGGCGGAGGTGGACGCTCCAGTCCCTCGCCCTGATTTCGCCACGCATCAGCTGGATGATCACCGGGAACCCGAGCCCTCCGGCGATAATCGCTGCGCAGATCGGAATGATGATCCAAGGATCTTCGGCGAAGCCGATGAGGTTATCGCTGTACAGGGAAAAGCCGGCGTTATTGAAGGCTGAGATGGCATGGAAGCCGCCGTGCCACAAGGCCGTGGCAGGGTTCTGGTCGTAGGCGATCCAGAATCGGGCTGTGAGAACGGCGGCCGTGCACCCTTCGAAGATGAGCATGATTCTCGCGACCCTGAACAGCACATTGCGGACATCGCCGAGGTTCAGGGTGTGGGTCTCGGACTGGGCGACGAGTTGTCCGCGCAGGCCGATGTTCTTGCGGACCAGCAGCGCGAGGAGGGTGGCGAGGGTCATGATGCCGAAGCCGCCGGCCTGGATGAGCCCCAGAATGACGCCTTGGCCGAACGGCGTCCAGTACGTGGCGGTGTCCACGGTTATCAGGCCCGTGACGCAGACGGCGGATACGGAAGTGAACAGTGCGGCCAGCAGAGCGTCGGGGTCGCTGCCGATGCGGGATATGGGTAGGACCAGGAGCCCGGCGCCGACGATGATGACGGAGAGGAACGCCAGGGGAACAGAACGGACCGGATGGGAGAGCGCGCGACGCACCGCGCTCTCCTTCTTAGCCATTCCATCCTTGCCGTTCTGAAGGACGACTTGCAGCGCAACTTTGAGCGTTTTGCCTGTGTCAGGGCCCTCGGTCCTGGGCCTCATCCGGGTCGCCTCCCGGCTCATCCAACGTGGATGCCCGGCCTGCGGTCCGGGGCCGGTTCGTTCTCGCGGATGATTTCGCGGACCACCGGGGCGGTGTCGCCTCGGCCGAGCAGCAAGTAGCGCATGAGGTGGGCCAAAGGATTGCCTTCGGACCATTCGAAGTAGGCGTGAGGGCGGACTCCCGTGGCGTCGCGGAGGGCAAGGAGGATGGCTGCGATGGCGTTAGGCGCGGCCGGGCTTTCCGCACGCAGGACGCGGTGTCCGTCCACTTCCACGCCCCGCACTTCAAGCACTTCGCTGAAACCGGACGGGTCGGTGATGTCGATTTCCAGAAAGATGACGTCGGCCGTGCCCGGGACCGGGTTGTTTTGGCGTTGGGCAGCTTCTTTGCTGGCGTATTCCGCCGCATCCCTTGCCTGGGGGCGGTTGGCGATGAGGTTGATCCGCCCGTCGAAGTCCAAGGTGTCGGTGATGAAGCGGCGGGCTGTCTCGTCGAATTCGATCCGGTGCACGCGCAGCTCAGTGGTCCGACTCACCCGGGAGACAAGGGAAACCGCGACGATTCCCAGGATGAAGAACCCCGAGATGGCGATGCCGTCCGGCTTTTCAATCACGTTCGCGGCCAGGGCGTAGAGCATCACCACAGTCAGTACAGTGAATCCGATGGCGGGACCGCGCTGCTTCTTCCGGATGGCGGAGATGGTGACAGCGATGGCGCCGGAAACCATCATGGCGAGGATTCCGGTGGCGTAGGCGCCGGCCTGCGCATTGACGTCCGCGTTGAAGCCGATGGTGATGAGGATGCTGATGGCGGTGTAGACGAGGACCACGGGCCGCACTGCGCGCGACCAGTCCGGAGCCATGCCGTAGGACGGCAGGTAGCGCGGGACAATGTTGATCAGCCCGGCCATGGCGGAGGCACCGGCGAACCAAAGAATGAGGATGCTGCTGACGTCGTAGACGGAGCCGAAGCCGTTCCCAAGACGTTCGTGGGCCAGGTAGGCCAGGGCCCGGCCGTTCGCCTCGCCGCCCTCCTGGAACGCTTCGGCCGGGATCAGGACGGTGGTGACGAAGCTGCTGCCGATCAGGTAGACGCTCATGATCACGGCAGCTGCGGTGAGGAGCCGGCGGGTGTTCCGGATCTTGCTCGCCAGCTGTTCCGCGGGCGTGGCGCCCTTCGCTGCCACCAGCGGCATCATGCTGACACCCGTCTCGAAACCGGAGAGTCCGAGGACCAACAGCGGGAACGCCAGGAGTGCGGGGCCTGCGATGTCACCGAAACCTCCGCCGAACGAGGTGAGTGCAGCGCTCCAGTCAGCCAAGGCACCAGGCTGCGTGACGGCGTCGTAAATTCCTGCTCCGATGATGACGGCGTTCAGCAGGAGGAAAACCCCCACCAGCGGGATGGCGACGGCAACGGCCTCGGTGAAACCGAGCAGGAAGACTCCGCCAAGGATCAGGAGGAGCACCACTGTGACAGCGACTGCCTGGCCTTCCAGGAACGGCGGCAGATAAGGATTCTCCAGCAGGTGGACGGTGGCATCGGCAGCGGACAGGGTGATGGTGATGATCCAGGACGTTGCCACGAAGCCGAGCAGGACCAGCACAAAGACTTTGCCGCGCCAGAAGGGCAGCAGGTTTTCCAGCATTGCCACGGATCCCTGCCCATGCGGGCTTTCCTTGGCCACGCGCCGGTACATCGGCAGCATGCCGAGCAGGGTCAGAACCACGATCAGCAGGGTGGCCAGCGGGGATAGTGCGCCCGCGGCGAGGGCTGCGATGCCGGGCAGGTACGACAGGGTCGAGAAGTAGTCCACGCCTGTCAGGCACATGACCTTCCACCAGCTCTGCTGGGGTGCGTGGTCTTCGGCTGTTTCCGGCCCGACAGGCTGGTGGACCTGGTGTTCCAGCAGCCATCTGACCAGCGAAGTGCCGGGCTCAGCTTCCCGTGCGGGTTTTGGAACGGTCGCTGGGATTGAAAACTGGGCGGATGCCGTCAATGACGTGTCTTTCTGGGCTGCAGGGAACTGGCAGGATAACCACCAGACCGTAGCACCGGCTCAGACAGCATCAGCGGGTAATCCGCGGGATCTTAATGTTTTCTTAACGCCTGTATAGGCTGAGGGCAGTTTTCGTAAGGGGGCTTTGCGTATGCGCTTCAGAAAGACAGGGAAGGCCCACATGCTGCCAGCGGCAGCGCTGGCATCCACGGTTCTTGTAATCACCGGATGCTCAGGTTCCAACGCGGGAGCGGATGGTGCCGCCCAGGTCGCCGTGGAATTCCACAAGATGGTGTCCGCTGGGGATCCTTCGGCTGGCTGCGGCCTCCTGGCCCCGGCCGTTGTGGAGAAGCTTGAGAACGGCTCCGCCGGTACCTGCGGCGAGAAGCTCTCTGCCCTGAACTTGCCGCCGGCAACACGGTCAACCGAGGCCAAAGCCTTTGGTTCAAGCGCGCAGGTTTTCCTGGATGAAGACACCGTGTTTCTGACCAAGTCCGGGGACAGTTGGAAGATCACGACGGCGGGGTGCACTTCCAGGGGTGAACGTCCCTACGACTGTGATGTGGATGGAAGCTGACATGCGCTGGGCTTTCTGGATTTGTCTTGGAGTCATCGCCGTCGGACTGGCATACCTGCTTCTCATAGGGGTGATGGGCCGATGAAGCACAACCCGTGGCTCACGAACGGCCTGAGCATAACGTTCGCTGCCCTGTTCTTTGCCTCACTGACGGGCCAGGCGTTCAGCGGGCTCGCCTATTTCAATGAACAGCAAATGGCGGCGAATCTGGACGGAATTAGCTTCTGGCAATACGTGACGTCCTCGAGCTTTGCGGTGGACGTGGCCGAAAACTGGCAGTCAGAGTACCTTCAGTTCCTGCTCTTTATCGTTCTGACCGTGTGGCTGGTCCAAAAGGGCTCGCCTGAGTCCAAAGCGATTGAAAAGCGCGGCCACGGGTCTGAAAAGGATCAGCTGATCGGACAGTTCGCCAAGCCCGAATCCCCGAAATGGGCCAAGGCCGGCGGCATGAAGACCTGGATTTTCGCCAATTCGCTGGGGCTGGTCATGGGTACAGTCTTCGTCCTGTCCTGGCTGGTCCAGTCCGTAGCGGGCTTCAGCGCTTACGCGGAGGAACAGATCACCAACCTGCAGGACCCGGGCAGCTGGGGAGAATATGTGGCTTCCCCTGAATTCTGGAACCGCACCCTGCAGAACTGGCAGTCGGAGTTCCTCGCCGTGTGGTCCATGGTCATCCTGAGCGTCTACCTGCGCCAGCGGGGGTCGCCGGAATCCAAACCCGTGGGTGAAGCCCACGACGCAACAGGAGTCAGTAACTAGGACTGGACGAAGGCTGCTATTCGTCGAAGTACGTCGTCAAGCCGGAGAGTTTTGAACTGCCGCCACCGCCACGGGCGCCGTACTCGGAGGATTTCCTGCCCGGCGGCGCTATTCGGGAAGCTCCATCTGAAAACCGCAGACGCACCTGATCACGCGGGTGGATAAGTACACGTCCAATGCTTCGCCGTCCGGGCGGCTGCTGCTTACGGACGCATGGAGCCTGCGGAGCTCGTGCCCTGCCCGTTCCATCGGCCGTCCGCAGTGAATGTAGTGTCCGCCGAACAGCAAGACGTCCGACACATTCTTTTGACGGTTCAGGACGAATGCCACATCGGCGACGTCGGCCGCCTGGGCGTGGTACCGTCCGCAGGCAGTGCAGGAGTAGGACACGTCCACGAGTGCATCCGCCGGCCCTTGACGGGATTCGATGGACCTGATGACCAGATGGGTGTCGTTCCGGCACGCCGTGCACCGCAGCGGCTTTCCGCCCGGGACATGCGCGCCGCCTGGAACATACGCGTTGGAACTGATGGACATGATCAGACCAGGGCGGGGTAGCTGGACAGGATGTAGTCGGCCGCAGCCGGCCCCTTCATCCGCAGGCGCGTGTTGTGCAGGTCGATACCGCACCGGCGCATGCCCGCCCAGAAGGCGGTGTCCGATTGTGGATCATGGCCGTGCAGCAGGCACCAGCTGGTGTAAAGACCGTAGAGACAGTCGCGTCCCAAGGGGAAGTCTGCGTCAGGGTCAAAGGAAGTGGCTTGGTCAAGGAACTTTTCCACGTGCGAGATGGCCATTATCAGGCTCTTTCCGCGTTGTGCATCATGTGCCGCCATGTTGCTACAGCAGCGAGTCTCCCGGCCGTGCACGCAACCGGAAAGGGGGTTCGGTCCGGCATTAACGCGGCCGGTTCCTCTTTAGAATCTACGTAGTTCCGATCCGTCTGTCTACACGTATCGCTGAATAGATCTCCGCGGTGTTGCCGTACCGGCGTTCGGGCCCGCGCTCCTGTTCAGTGTGGGGGAGGGGGCGGTCCTCCCTGTGGTGGCGCTGTCCGCCCGAGGGCTGGGGGCCTCCGTGGCCGTTGCCGCCTTGATTGTCACGCTGATCGGGCTGGGCTCGTGGTTCTTCAACCTGCCCGCCTCGATGATCACCCTGAAGCTTGGTGAGCGCTGGTCCATCGTGGGGGCGGCGGCCGTCGGGGCACTGGCGCTGCTGGCCGCGGGGCTGTTCTCGGTGATTCCCGGCGGACTCTGGCTACTCGCCCTGGCGATGGCCGTCGTCGGAATGGCCGCCAGTGTCTGGGGTTCGCGGCGGCAGCCGTGTTCGCCGTCGTTCTTCCCAGACTGAAGCACCGCCGGAACTATTAGCGCGCCACCCAGCCGCCTCACCTGCTAACCGGCTGGTATATTACGTGACCCGGGAACGGCCGTTTTGAACGGGGAAGTTAGGTAAGCCTACACTTTGCAGTGTCTTTCCGGCCGTTTCACTGCGTCTGCAAGGTTGCAGGCGCTTAATCTAGGTGGTTCCGTTGCGCATTTCGCTCCCATCGTCCGTGTCCCTGGGACTCGTGGCGATTCTTTCACTGTCCGGCTGCGGCTTCAGCGGGTCCGGAGGAGGAACAAACCAAGCGGCCGACACCGACCAGCGCATCGTCGTTGACAACTTCCGCGCCCCGGTGGCCGGCTGGACCCTGGAGAGCGACGCCGCGTACATCCTGTCCCTGTCCGGATGCCTGGAGACCCTGACGCGCTACGACGCTGCGCAGGGCAAGATCGTGCCCTCGCTGGCAACCGAGTGGAAGCAGGCCTCTGCCCTCGAATGGGACTTCACCCTCCGTGAGGGAGTCAAGTTCCAGGACGGAACCCCGCTGAACGCCGAGGCCGTGGTGCGCTCCCTGCAGACCGTCCTTGACGCCAAGGTCCCGGCCCGCGCCTTCAGCCCAAAGGTGGCCAGCGGCGTCAAGGCCCTCGACGACCGCACCGTCCGCGTGACCACTCCGACGGAGAGCCCGCTGGTGCCCTACCGGCTGGCGAGCGTCAACACGGGCGTGCTGTCGCCGGCCGCCTTCAAGGGTGAATCCGTTGACCCGTTCGGCCACTGCACCGGCCCCTTCAAACCCGTATCCGAAAAGCCGAAGCAGTCCCTGACCCTGGACCGCAACGAGAACTATTGGGGCGGAAAGGTGCAGCTTGCCGGCGCCGAGGTCCGGTTCATCACCGACGGCGCCACCCGCACCACCCAGGTCCAGACCGGCGAAGCTGACGTTTCGATGTCGATCCCCGTCTCCGGCCTTGCCACCTTGGAGGGGGATTCCAAGGTCAAGGTCCTCAAAGCCGATTCGCCGCGGACCGCCACGCTGTACATGAACAACAAAAGGGCGCCGTTCGACGACGTCGACTTCCGCAAGGCGGTCCGCTCGGCTCTCGATCTGGATGCGCTCGCCGGAAGCGTCTATGAAGGTGCCGCCCTCCCGGCTACCGGCCCCTTTGCCCCTTCGGAGCCTTGGGCCATTGAGGGTGCTGCGGCGCCGAAGCAGGACGTCGAGGGCGCGAAGAAGCTCCTCGCTTCCGCGGGCTACACCGCCAGCCGGCCGCTGGAGATCATCGCGATCGTCGAGCGCGCGGAGTTCGCGGACGTGGCAGCCGTCATCCAGGAAAACCTGAAGGCCGTGGGCGTTCCGGTGAAGATCCAGACCAAGGAGTATGCCGCGGTTGAACCGGACCTGCTGTCCGGCAACTACGACATGGTGCTGAGCCAGCGCAATCGCCTGATCGACATCGCCGACCCCATCGGCTTCCTCACCGCGGACTACACCTGCGACGGCACCTACAACCTGAGCCACTTCTGCAACGCCGACTACGACAAGACGATCGCCCAGGCCTCCACGACCGCGGACTCCGCGGAACGGTACCGGCTCTACGCCAAAGCCGGCCAGATCCTCCAGGACCAGGCCGTGAACGTGTGGCTCGTCAACGAGCAGGCCATCGACGCCGTCCGGTCCGACCTTCAGAACCACGTCCAGGACCCCCTCGCCCGGTACGTGCTCCGGGCGGAAACGGCAAAGCCGGGATCGTGAGCGTAACGTTTCCCGACGGAATCCAGCCTCGGCCGGGCCCGGCATGATGCTGTTCCTCGCCCGGAGAACGGCGGCCCTGGTGGTCGCCGTTCTTCTGGCGTCTTTCGTTGTCTTCCTCATCCCCTATGTCACTCCCGGGGATCCGGTACGGAAAATCATCCGGTCCCGGGTGACCGGAGACGCGATCGATGACTCCGCCGTCGAAGCGCTCACGCTTCAGCTGGGCCTGCAGGACCCCCTGTGGCTGCAGTACTTGCGCTGGTTGGGGCGGTTCATCAGCGGCGACATGGGCCTGTCCTACACGAGCCGCACGCCCGTCGTCGACCACGTGCTGCCCGCCCTGTGGATCACGCTCAGCCTGGTGGTCCTGGCCCTGGCCGTGGCGGCCGCGGTTTCGGTGGTTCTGGGCATCACGGCAGCCCTGAACGAGGGACGGCTGGCTGACCGGGCCATCACCGCGGTTAACCAGGCGCTGATCGCCATCCCCGAGTACTGGCTCGCGCCGATGCTCGTGCTGGTCTTCGCGATCCAGCTCTCCCTGCTGCCCTCAGCCGGGTGGGAGGGCCCGGCCTCCGCGGTCCTGCCCGTAGCCGTCCTGGCCCTGAGACCGACCAGTCATTTCCTGTCCGCCGTGCGTGAGGGAATGCTCGAGGCGCTCGGCGCCGAGCACGTCGTCGCTGCCCGGAGCCGCGGACTCAGCCGCGCCCAGGCCGTGTGGAAGCATGTCATCCCGAACGGGCTGCTGCCCCTAACCACCCTGGCAGCCGTGTGGTTCGCGGGCCTGCTGGGCGGATCGGTCATCGTCGAGGTCATCTTCGCCATCCCCGGCATGGGACGGCTGATGTTCGACGGCGTCCTGAACAGTGACATTCCGCTCGCCCAGGGCGCGGTGGTGGTGGTGGTCGGACTCGCCGTTCTGCTGACCACGGCCGCGGATCTCATCCACGGCCTCCTCAACCCCCAAGTGAGGATGCTCCATGCGTAAGCTGCCTCCGCACGTCCTGGCCGCCGCCTCGGTCCTGGGCATCATCCTGCTGTGCGTGGTCCTGGCTGGCTGGATCGCCCCCTATCCGCCTGCCGAACAAAACCTTGCCGCCCGGATGGCCCCGCCCAGCGGAGCCCACTGGCTGGGCACCGATCACCTGGGCCGCGATACCCTGAGCCGGCTGCTCGAAGGCGGAGGTTTCTCCCTGACCATCGCGGCGCTGGCCACCGTCCTCACGGCAATAATTGGCACGGCGGTCGGCGTACTCAGCGCCCGCCGGCGGGGCTGGCTCGACGAGTTCTTCACCCGCACGAACGATGTCCTGCTTGCAGTGCCGGAGATGGTTGTGGCGCTGTTCCTGGTCGCCGCCCTGGGAACCGGATACCCGACGCTGCTGCTGGCCCTGACCGTGACGGGCTGGACACCCTTTGCCCGGCTGGCCCGGGCACTCGCCTACGACGTCTCAGCGCGGGGGTTCATCGAGGCAGCCCGCGTGGTGGGCTGCCCGCCGTCGTTCATTGTGCTGCGGCACATCCTGCCCCACCTGGCCGGGCCCCTCCTAGGCCAGGCCACGCTCCGGTTCGGACAGTTCCTTATCAACGTCGGGGCCCTGTCCTACCTGGGACTGGGGGTGCAGCCGCCGCAGTCGGACTGGGGATCGATGCTCGCCGCGGCCCAGCCCTACGCCCTGAGGGCGCCAATGACGATCCTCGCCCCCGGCCTGGTGATCTTCACCGTCGCGCTGTGCGTCACCCTCATCGGCCAGCATCTGGCACGGATGTCCAGCAGCCGCCTGATGCTCGCCGCGTCCCCTGACCTGGCGGTCACCCATGCCTGAGGGCCTGTTCATCGAAAAACTGCACGTGAGCCAGCGGGCACCCCTGGCCAGGCGCCGCCCCGCCTCCGGCGACCGTTCTGACTCGCGCCCGATCCTCTCCGACGTCGGCCTCTCCGTGGCCCCGGGGGAGTTCGTTGCCCTGGTGGGCGCCTCGGGGAGCGGCAAGTCCATGACGGCCCTGTCCGTCATGGGGCTCCTGCCGCCGCAGATCCATGTCGAGTCCGGGTCCGTGACGCTGGGCGGAACCGACCTCATCCGGGCCGGCGATAAGGAGCTCAACCGGGTCCGCGGCGGCCGGATCGGCATGCTGTACCAGCAGCCCAAGCGGATGTTCAATCCCCGCATGACGATTGGCGGGCACCTGGCCGAACCGCTGAAGCTTCACCGCGGACTGCGCGGACGCGCCGCCCGGGCACAGGCGCTGGCGCTGCTCGCGGAGGCGGGATTCGAGGATCCGGTCCGGTGTGCCCGCTCGTTCCCGCACCAGCTCTCAGGCGGCATGGCCCAGCGGGCCATGATGGCCGTTGCCATGGCCGGCCAGCCCGAACTGCTGCTGGCCGATGAGCCGACCTCCGCCCTCGACAAGGTGCTGGAAGTACAAATCCTGGCGCTGATCGACAGGCAGCGGCGCGACCACGGCCTCGGAGTCCTGTACATCACCCACGACCTCGCCACCGTCTCCGCGTTCGCTGACCGGGTGGTGGTGATGGACTGCGGCCGCGTCCAGGAAGCAGGACCGGCCAGGACCGTCTTCGAGGCGCCCCGGACCACGTTCACCAGAGACCTCCTGGCGGCATCGGCCCTCACGACTGCCCGGACCCCGGCCCGGACTCCTGCGCGAATTCCAGTCCGTTTTCCCGTGCGGACATTGACGGTAGGGACGCCGCTGGGGATTCCGGTCAGCATTCCGGGCCGGACGCCGGCGCCGCGGACGTCGCTGCGGACTCCGGTCCGCATTCCGGTCCGCAAGCCCGCAGCACCCGCAGCCGAGGCCCCAGAGCCGCGCACAATTCTGGCGCTGGACGATGTAACCAAACGGTTTCCCTCCAAGGGGCGCGGCGCCCGTCCGGCTCTGGACGGCGTCTCGCTAAGCCTTCGGGAGGGCGAGATTCTTGGCGTCCTGGGCCAATCGGGCTGCGGGAAGAGCACGCTGGCCCGACTGCTCGTCGGGATCGAGACCGCGGACCGCGGCAGCGTCACCCGGGCGCTCCGCACGGGGGAGGGCCGCACCGGTGCCGACGGCACAGAGGTGCAGCTCGTCTTCCAGGAACCGCACGATGCCTTCGATCCGCGCATGAAACTGCGCGCCAGCCTGGAAGCTCCGCTGTTGCGCCGCCGGGACTGCACGGCGGACGAGCGCCGGGAGCTCATCCACAAGGCCGTTCGCGATGTTGAGCTGGAGCCGGACCTGCTGGACCGGTATCCGGGCCAGTGCTCGGGAGGCCAGCTGCAGAGGCTGACGATTGCCCGGGCGCTTCTTCTGGAGCCGGCGGTGTTGATCTGCGACGAGGCCACCTCGGCGCTGGATGCGGTCACGCAACGCAAAATTCTCGATCTGCTGCTGCGCCTGCACAGCGACCGCCCGCTGTCCCTGATTATGATCTCCCACGACATGAACGTCATCAGGTACATGAGCCAACGGGTGGCCGTGCTGTACCAGGGCGCCCTCGTGGAACTGGCACGCACCACCGACTTCTTTGCGAACCCGGTGCACGGGCACAGCAAACAGCTTGTGGCTGCCGCCCGCCCTTGACAGTGCCGACCTCCCAGTATGAACTGGGGCAACTGGAGTTGAGGCATACCAAACGGGTTCCCGTGTAGAAGCCGGCGGGAACACCGCAGTGTTCAAGGAGCAGGCCATGATCGCCCTTCACACCGTGATAGCCATCGTGGTCATCATCCTGCTCATCATCAAGGTCAAGGTCGACCCGGTGATCTCGCTGATCATCGGTTCGCTCTACCTCGGCCTCGCGACCGGGGTCGGTTTCACGGCGACGATCATGGCGATCACCACCGGTTTCGGCGAAATCATGGGCGAGGTCGGCCTGCTCATCGGTTTCGGAGTGCTCATCGGGGCGATGCTCCATGCGATGGGCGCCTTCCGGAAGATGGTGACGATGCTCGTCAACGGTGTCGGTGCGCGCCGGCTCCCGTATGCCTTGACGGCAGCGATGTCGACGATCTTCCCCTCAATCTACGTGGACGTGCAGGTCGTGCTGGCCTCTCCGGTGGCGCGCTCAACCGGGCCCTTCATCGGCCTGACCGGTCTGCCGCACATGGCAGGTGCGCTCGGGACGGGGATCTTCGCCGGCTACGTCTTCGTGCTTCCAGGACTGGCCGCAGTCTCCATCGCGGGCCTGCTAAACATCCCACTGGGCATCTGGCTCATCTACGGCCTCGTGCTCGGGCCATTGACCGCGATCGCGACGACGTTGATCTTCCGATTGCTCCTGCGGGGCCGCTACTGGAAAGCGGCCAAGGACGAAGAGGTCGATGAGGCGATGGTCGAGTTGGAGACGACCGAGCTGGTCGAGGAGGACACCGCGACGCCCCCGCTGTTCGTCTGCCTGCTGCCCATCCTCGTTCCGCTGGTGATGATCGCCTTCGGGGCCTTCGCCGACCTGTTGGGGTTCTCCAACGACTTCATCGCCTTCCTCGGCGACGCCAACTTCGCGCTGTTCGTCGGCCTGCTCGGCGCCTACGTGCTTTGCCGGCGCACCCTGGGTTCGAAGGGCACGGACACGGCAATGAGCGAGGGCTTCCACACCACCGGCGAGATCCTGCTCATCACCGGCATCGGCGGGTCGCTGGGCGCCGTCATTGGGGAGACCGGGCTCGACACGATCCTGGCCGACCTCTTCACTGCCGACGCAGGGGCGCCGGTCATCCTCAGCATCCTGCTCGCCTGGCTCATCGCCGCAGTGCTGCACCTGGCGATCGGGTCGGTGTCGGTTGCGGCCATCGCGGCTGCCGGGATCATCGGTCCGGTGCTCGGCTCGATCGACGTCTCACCGATCGCCATCGGCCTCGCCATCGCCTCGGGCGCGATGTTCGCTCTTCAGGTCAACAGCAACTTCTTCTGGATGTTCAAGTCGCTGCTCGGACTGTCGACTCAGGGGACGTTCAAGACGCTAACGATGGTCACCTCCATCGCCTCGGTGGTCTCGCTGCCGATGGTCATGGCGGTGGCGCTCATCGCATAGGGTCTGCTCCTCTCGCAGCTACAGTGACGGCTGCTGCTACGGTGCCGGCGGGTGCGCCTTAGCGGCCGGAATCACCGGAATGAGGCCGGTGGGCAGGTGGTACTCCGAGTCCTCGGGACGGTCCTGCTCGGCGCGCTCGATGGCAGCCTGGAAGTGGGGCAGGCTTCGTTCCACCATCTCTTCACTTGCGGTGAGGGAGATGCGGAAGAAACCGGGCGTTTCGAACAGGGTGCCGGGCAGCACGAACACATCCTCCTGGCTGAGGGCCTCGGTGAAGGCCTCGTCGTCGGCTATGGGGGAGCGGACGAACAGGTAGAACGTCCCCTCGGAAGGCTGCAGCCGGTAGTCCATCCCGCGCAGCTCCCGCACGAGCCAGTCCCGTTTGCGCTGGAGCTGATCGACGTCGATGGTGAACCGTTCCAGCTTGGGCAGCGCATGCTGCAGCGTGCCGTTGGGATAGATCCAGCCCATCGCCACCTGCAGCGCGCCCATGGCGGGTGCGAGGTCCTTCCGGTCAGGCATGGTGGAAGGAAGGGCAAGGTATCCGATCCGCTCACCCGGTGCCAGATGCGTTTTGCCGTACGAGTAGGCCAGCAGCGTGTGGGGGTAGAACTCGGCAGGGCTGTGGAAACGGGCGCCGTCGAACACAATCCGGTTGTAGGGCTCGTCCGACACGAGATAGATCCGGCGTCCGATGCGCGCGGAGGCGTCCTCCAGCAGGTCGGCGAGGCGCTGCAGGAGCTCCGGCGGGTAGATCCGGCCAGTGGGGTTGTTCGGCGAATTGACGATCACCACCCGGGTACGCGGCGTGATCACAGCCCCGATGGCCTCCAGGTCAAGGTCGAACGTTTCCGTGTTGATCCGGACCTTCACGGGGACAAGACCGGCCTCGACGACGAGCGGCTCGTACAGGAACCACGGCGGCAGGCTGTAAATCACTTCATCACCCGGATCGGCCACCGCCTTCAGCGCCATGGCGATCGCAGTGAATCCGCCGGTTGTCAGGTACAGGTCCTCGGCTGCGAACGGCACGTCCAGCAGTCCTTGAAGGGACTCCGCGGCGACCTCCCGCGGGTAGGCGCCGTTGGACTTGTAGGCAAACCACTGGTCGTCACGGGGGTTGACCGCATCCCGCAACGCGTCCACATACGCGGTTTGGGGCATCTGGTGCGGATTGCCCAGCGTGAAGTCACAGACCCCGGGCAGAAGGTGCCGCCGGGAGTACGTGGAGTCGTTGAGGAACGCGCTGATCCGCTGGAAGGACGGGATGGACGCGACGCTGAGCGCGCGCCGGGATGCAGCGGAGTCCATCACTGCGCGCCTCCGGTGTTGGCACCTGGCCGCACCTTCTTGGCGGTGAGCAGCAGGTACTCCCAGTCCATCTGGGACGGTGCGTCGCCGTGGGCATCGCTGTAGGCCGCGGCGAGTTCCGTGAGGGCCTCGTCCAGGGCTTTGACTCTTTCCTCGTCCCCGCCAAGGGACTTGTACACCGAGATCGTGGGGCCGTAGTGGGACTTGAAGTAGTGCAGGAAGTCGTTGGGCTGGTGGAAGCTGGTAATGGTGACCGTCTGCTTCCGGGCATCGATGTCGGTGACGTTGCTGCCCAGGAGCTTGCGCACATGGTCCTCGCTGCCCCACAGCGGCGGGGGTTGGGCGCCGGGGGGAGGCGGGGGAGCGAATGGTTTCATGGTGGCGAACATTTGCCCGATGAACCCTTCCGGCGTCCAGCTCAGCAGGCCGATCGTGCCGCCGGGGCGGCAGACCCTGAGCAGCTCACTGGCGCTCTTTTCATGGTGCGGGGCAAACATGACGCCGAGGCAGGACATCACCACATCGAACTCGCCGTCGGGGAACGGAAGGGCCTCGGCGTCCGCTTCCATCCATTCCAGATCGACGCCGCGGTCGGCTGCCTGGTGACGGCCGGCGTCGAACATCTCCGGGGTGAGGTCGCTGGCCACCACCTGGGCCCCCATCATGGCCGCGGGAATGGCGGCGTTGCCGGCGCCCGCGCCGACATCCAGCACCCGCTGCCGCGGTTTGATGCCGCAGGCCTCAACGAGGATGGCGCCGAGATTGGGGATGAGTTCGCTGGCGAGGGCCGGGTAATCCCCCTGTGCCCACATGGCCCGGTGCTTCTCCTTGAGTGCCCGGTCCGCGGTGGCATCCGCCGTGGTTGCATCCTTGTCATTCATCCGAACCCCTCCGCGTGTGTGCATCATTGCCGGTGCAGGTTGTCATGGACAGCCCGCTGCTGGCCCAGTGGAGGCTGTGGTGCGACTTATTCTCGGCTTCGGTGCCGGGGTTGTAAAGAAGGAGCCGCTACCTGGCAGGTGCTTTCCGGCGTCGGGCGGCGTAGGCGAACAGCGACGTCGTCCCCACGGTAGCCAGGTATCCGGCGATCACGATCAGTGAAATTCCCGCCCAGAAGTAATTGGTGGTGCTGCCCTCCTGGCCAGGCGGTGCGATGGTGACCAACGAAAACACAGCCACCGCGGCGGAGGCCAGGCCGATCGCCACCGGCAGTCCGAGCCACAACCGCGCGGAGGCCCAATGACCGTTGAAGCCGTCCCACACATTCCACTCATGGGTGCCCGTGCGGATGATGAGCCAGCCGGCGGGAATCATGAAGCAGCCCACGAGCAGGAACGCGGCCACCACATCCGCGGGCCGGTGCCACTGGTTCACCAGCGTGGACATTCCCGACGCGATCGCAAAACTGCCGCCCACGAATCCCGCAAGCGGCCGCCAGCGCGGCGACGCCATGAGGAACACCGCGGCGGCCGCAGAGGCCGCCAGCGTGGTGTGCCCCGACGGCAGCGAATTCAGCTCCAGCGTCTCCACGCCCCGGTCCGGCCGCACCGGCAGCAGCTGCTTGAGAACCTGCGTGGCGATGTTCGCCGCCACGCACGCCGCCAGGGCGATGCCCGCCGCCCGCCAGCGGCGGTGGATCACCGTGACAAACAGAACGACGACGGCGGCCATCACCAAGGAGATGGTGGGCAGCCAGTCCAGGAACCGGGTGGTGACCTTGCCTGCAGGTCCATGGATTTCCACGGCCTCCACCAGGGCGGACTCGTCGATGAACTGGCCGGTGGTGGTGCGGACAAAGTAGTAGTACGTGGCCGCGAGCCCGGCCATGCAGGCCAGGGTGGCAACGAAGAAGAGGAAGCCGGTGCCCCTCGCGAGGCGCATCCGGCCCGCGGGCTGCTTGCGTCTGGGGTCCCTGGGCTGAGAAATCATCGTATAAAGGGTGTCACAGTTTGCTGGGAGCCGCCTGACTGCCGGGTGCATGCCAGCGGCCCTCGACAGCGCGCCGGGCGCGAATTAGCTTGGGCGTATGACTGAAAACCCGGAGGACACCGGCACTGCCCGCGAAGACACCGGCACTGCCCGCGAAGACACCGGCACTGCCCGCGAAGATGATGGACCCGGCCGCGGCGAGGACGAGGCCGCCCACGGCTCTCCCGCAGGCGACCTGAGCAGTAAACTGGACCCCGACTTCATTCCGCAGCAGGGCGATACCCCCGAAGTGGAACGGACCCGGGAACACCCGGAGGAAACCGGCAGCTGAGCGGCGTTCCGTGCCAAGACATATTGACCATCCAGGGGCCCGCCGGCGGATAGAGTTTGAGCATGGCCGGACTCGCAGATGTTCTTGGCCCCGTTCTGGAACTGATGTCCTGGGTGGGGTTCATTCCCGGCGTGCCGCTGCTCGTGTGGGGCCTGGTCATCAGGAAACGGCGGTGCCAGTGGACGAGCACGTCCGGCGAGGTGTACACGGCCGGCGGCTTCACCGGATTCCGCTGGATCGATCAGGAAAACGTGCCCCGGCAGACACTCGTTGACGCGGAGGTGGCGCGCGGACTGGTGGCAGGCAACGAAGTGAAACTCCACTACGACCTCTGCCACCCTTCCCGCTGGGGCCTCGAGCCTCCCAAACACGACAACACCGTCCTGATCCTCGGCTGGATCTTCACCGGGCTCGGGCTTCTGTGCACGGTGGGCGGGTTCGTGCTGCTGCTCTTCTAACGGTCCCCTCTGGCGGACTCCTTCTAAAGGCCCGGCTAATGGCCCGGGCTGGGCCGGACCGCGTGGCCGCGTGCCGGCTGTGGAGTGCCGCTGCGCTTGTTCCGTTCCTTCAGGTGATCCAGCAGCGCCTGCTCGGGATGTCCGGGGTTCTCCGCAAGGTGCCGGAGCAGCCGGCGCCGCACTTCTGACCGCGGGTCGGCCGTGGTAAGCACGCTCTGGATGATGTCCAGGACCTGCTGGTGCAGTTCGGAATCGTCAATGGTGATGGTGGAGGGCTGGCTGTTCGGCACGCCGATTGTGTAACCGCGGCGTTCCGGCGGGATGGGTTCATGCAGGTCACGGAAGTTCCTGTGCATCACGGACTCCTTCTTTGGGGAAATCTGGGAAACCTGGGCGGTACTCTCACGCTGGCGCTCATTCATCGCTGGCATCTCCGCTGACGTCCAGGCCGCCCTTGTCGTCGGGCTTCACCGGGGATGAGGAATCTTCTTCTGTTGCTGCCACGGCGGGAGAGGTCACCTGCGTCGGTGCGACGTGCTGGACAGCGCCCGGGTCCTCGCCGACGGAAACGCCGGCGGGCGCGTCGGTGGCCTGGGTCTGGGCCATCTGGACCGGCGGGGAGTTCAGCGCCGAACCGGGCGCATCCGGCGCTGAACTGGCGGGAGCGGCAGTATTGAGGGGCATGGTCTTGCGCGAAGGGGACGTGGCCTCGGCAGTCGTCAGGGGCTTGCTGCGGGGGGACAATTCGGCGGGCGACGCCGCGTCGCTCGTCCCGGGAACGGCGCCTTGCCGGACGGTATCGACCACCACCACACCGGCAGGCTGGTCCGTAGGCGCCCCTGCAAGCGACTGTGTCCAGACTGCAAGACCGGCAAGTCCGATCAGGGGAACGCTCAGCACGGATAACTTCTTCACCGGCATGCCTTCCCTCGTTGGTGATTCCACTGTGAGGCGCGAAGGTGAGGCAAGAATGAGACGTGGATGAGAATCCTCTCATCCAGCCCGCGGCGGGCACGGTGCCGGTGCTTCAATCCAGAACGTGTTTAGTCCAAGACGGCTCAGACCGGGGCTGGCTCCTGGCCGTTAGGGTCCCCGTTGCGGGGGCTGTCCGGAGCGTCGCCGGCGGGGGTCGCTTCTTCGGGCAGGCACACGAGGCGGTAGCCCACGCCCCGGACTGTCTGGATGCGGTTCTGGCCGAGCTTGTGCCGCAGATATCGTACGTAGACGTCCACGACGTTGGAGGACCCTTCAAAGTGGTAGCCCCACACCCGGCTCAGCAGTTGCTCCCGGCTGAGTACCCGGCCGGCGTTCTCCATGAGGGTCCGCGCCATGACGAACTCCCTGGCCGAAAGGTCAATGACGCGTCCGCCGACCTGCGCGGTCCGCAGGTTGACATCGAGCGTCAGGTCGCCGCAGACGAGCGTGGGTGCTGCCGTGACGGGCGACGTGCCCCGGAGCCGCAGCTTCACGCGCGACAGCAGTTCCTCGAACCTGAAGGGTTTGGTCATGTAGTCATCGGCGCCGCCCTCGAGCGCGGATACCGTGCTTTCCAGGCTGTCCGCGGCGGTGAGGACGATCACCGGGATGGCGGAGTGCATGGCGCGGAGGTTCTGGAGGACGGTAAGCCCGTCCATGCGGGGCATTCCGATATCAAGGATGAGGAGGTCGTACTCGCCGGACGTGGCATAGTCCAGCGCCTTCACGCCGTCAGAGACCTGGGTGGTGGTGTATCCCGCCGCCGTGAGGCCCTTAACGAGGAAGGCCGCAATGCGGGGCTCGTCATCGGCGATGAGGATCCGGGTCACAGGCTGCCTCCGTGACCTGAGAGGACGGCAGTGCCCGACGACGGCTTGGTCAGCCGCGATTTTGCGTGCGGGCCGGCGGCTCTTTTCGCCGCGCCGGGTGAGTCCTCCTCGGCGCTGTCCCCACCCCCTGCCGGGATGGTCAGCACAAACCGGCTTCCCTTGCCTACAGTCGATTCCAGCCGGACAGTTCCGCCGTGCGCCTCGGCGATCGCCTTGACGATCGAGAGGCCCAGTCCGGAGCCTTCGGACGATCCCGCGGCATTGCGGCCCTTCGCGAAACGTTCGAAGATGCGCTCGTGATCCTCGGCGGGGATGCCGGTGCCGGTGTCCGAGACCCAGATTTCGAGGTCCGTCGACTGGTGCGGCCGCGCACCCAAAGGTGCGCCGCCGTCGTCGTTCTTTGCCCAGGCGGCCCCGACGGAAATCCGGTCCGTCTCCGCCGTATGCCTGACGGCGTTGACCGCGAGCTGTTCCAGCGCCTGCATGAGCCGGTGCCGATCGGCGCGGATGAGGCCGCCCGGCTTGGCCTCCAGCTCCCAGCGGCGCGGAGCGAAGACCTTGATGCGGTTCAGGATGTTCTCCAGGAAGATATCGGCCTCGATCCACTCCGGGGACACGAAGTCGGGCCGGCCGCTGCGGGCAAGGATCAGCAGGTCCTCCACCAGCACCTGCATCCTGTCCAGCTCGTCCAGGAGCAGGACGCGGGTCTGGTCCACGTCCTCGGGGTCGCCCGCGCGCAGCAGTTCCAGATAACCGCGGATGACCGTCATGGGCGTGCGGAGTTCATGGCCGGCGTCGTGGACGAAGCGGCGCTGATTCTCGAAACCGGACTCGAGCCGCTCCAGCATGTGGTTGAAGTTCATGGCCAGTTGGGCGACGTCGTCCGTGCTCCCCGTGACGTCCACACGCTTGGTCAGGTCTTCGAACGTGGTGTTCTGGGTGGCTTCCCGCAAGCGCCGGATAGGGCTGAGCAGCCGCCCGATGAACACGTACCCCATGAAACCGGCGATGGCGAGGGTCACCAGGGCCGCCAAGGCGTAGGTCCACATGGAATTGACGATCTGGTCGCGCTGGCGGCCGATCTCATTGGCCACCACCAGGAGCCCCTCTTGCGGCTTGCCTTGCAGCTTCACCGGCGTGATGGACAGGCGCACTTCCCGGCCATCGATCACGGTGTCCTGCACCACGGTCCGGTCAGGCCGGCTCCAGGCCCAGATCTGCTCCCTGACCGCCAGCGTGCGCAGGTTGGTGGCCTGCTGGCCGCCTGGCAGGATCGTGTTGCCGTCCCGGATCAGTGTTATCAGCGACTCGTGCCCGCCGGGCGTCTCTGATCTCAGGAACAGTGTGAACAGTTCGTCCAGCGACCTGAACCCAGGACCCGGGGCCGGTTGAGCGAGGGCGTTCAGGTTCTTCCTCGGCTGCTGCAGCTCCTCATTAACACGGTCATCGAGGCTCCTGAGCTGGGCCGCATAGGTGACTGCTCCGGAGACCATGAGGCCCACCGCCATGAAAATAAGGAGTGTGGCCAGCACCCGGAACCGGACGGAACGGATTTCACTCCGCAGCTCCGCCCGCAGGACACTGGCAGACTTCATTGCCTTGCCCGTCGCAGATGTCTTGTCCGCCCCACGTTCCGACACCGTTCGTGTAACGCAGCACACATTTTCCCGCCGGCCACAAAAAATTTTTGGTTCCCGGACGTGCCGGCCCCAATACTCACAGCGGGGTACTCGGAGTACTTGGTTGCACCCTGTACTGCCACGCTCCGCCTCATCGGGTCACTCATTCCATGCTTATCCGGCGGTCCTCCGGGGGGCGAGGATCGCATAAAGCCGCTGGGAACTGCGGCAATACCAAGATAGGCCTGCATTCTTGGGAAAAACTTGGTGATGTCCTCCGTCGATGGGGCTTCGTCCCCGCGGTTGGAGGGGTGGCGCGGCATGACCGCCGGGCCGGCGGGCCGGGCGGGCTGCCCCGAACTGCGACGCATCCAAGTAGTCCTTCCCCGAAAAATCGAGTACTCGCTACTCGTGCCCGTACTTGCACAAGTGACAAATATGAGGGTCAAGCCATTCATGGGGAATGCAGTTTATGGGGATAGTAGGTGCACACATGGTTCAGACAGTTGCAGAGGACACTCGCTGGTCTCGCAGGGCACAAGACGACGAGTTCCTCCCGACAGCCACAAATGGTGCAGGTGGAGCGGCGACGAAGCTGTCCATCAGCATCCTGGGTCCGCTCAAGGTCCGCCGCGGAAACGTGGTTATCGGATCACACGAGCTGGGCGGCCCCAAACCACGCCAGGTGCTGGAGATCCTGTTGCTCAAGCTGGGCACACCGGTTTCCAAGAACCACCTGATCGACGTCCTCTGGAACGGGCAGCCTCCGGCCGAGGCGCTCTCCACCCTCGAAAGCTACGTCAGCGTACTGCGCCGCCACCTGCAGCCCGGCTCCGGCAAGGGCGGCGCCCTCCGGACGGTCACCGGCGGCTACATGATGGACCGCAGCATGGTTGACCTGGACCTTGACCGGTTCGACGACCTCCTCAAGCAGGCAGGACACGCCAGCCCGCAGGAATCCTACAAGATGCTCGAGAAGGCACTGGAGATCGCGTCCGTGCCGCTGCTCGGCGACGAACTCCTGGCCGGCTGGGCCGAAGAGGAACGGGCACTGCATGCAGCCCGCGTGGCCGGCATCAAGGCCCGCGCCGCCGAAGCCGCCGTCGCCGTGGGACAGCCGGAACGCGCCGTGGCCCTGGCCAGCGAGCTGCTGCTTGACGATCCAATCAACGAGCGGGCCTGGACCGCCTTGGTGCTCGGGCTCGAAGAATCCGGACAGTACATGGAGGCGCTGCGCGCCTACGGACGGTGCCGCCGGGTCATGGACCAGGAGATCGGCTGCCTTCCCGGCCGGGCGCTCCGCGACGCACACGCCAGGCTGCTTCAGGCCACGGCCGCCAGCGACGACGAAGCGGCCGACCTGTCAGACACCGACTCACCGCTTCCTCCCGTTAGTTCACAAAGCATGCGCGAAATCAGCATCCTGACCATCGACGACCACAGCACGTTCACGGAACTGCTGACCGCCGCCCTGGACCGCGAGCCGGACCTCCGCAGCGTCGCTTCGGCCACCACCGCGAAGAGCGGCGTGGAACAGAGCATGGCGCTCAAGCCCGACGTCGTCATCATGGACTACCACCTGCCCGACGGCGACGGCCTCACCGCCGCCGCCCGGATCCTGGCGGATGCCCCCCAGACGCGGATCGTGATGCTCACGGGAGATCCGACTCCGGAAGCCCTGCGCACTGCCGCCTCGATGGGCATTTGCGCCTTCCTTCCCAAGGGCGGCTCGCTGTCCACGCTGCTGGACACCCTCCGGTACGCGCGGGCCGGGAACATGGTGGTCCACCCGTCCCTGGTGGCACAGCTGGGAATGAGCACCCCGAAGCCGGCACCTGCCGTCCGGGAAGTGGAGCCCGGCGGTCCTGTCCTTACCCCGCGGGAGCTGGATGTCCTCCGGCTGATGGCCGGCGGCCACGGATCCAAGGAAGTGGCCAGCAAGCTGGACATCTCGCTCAACACCTGCCGGGGATACGTGAAAGCGATCTTCGCCAAGCTTGGAACCCACTCGCAGCTCGAATCGGTCATGGAAGCCTCACGGCGCGGCATGCTCGAGCAGCCGTCCGATGGCTAGGCCGTCATTCCGGAGGCCAGCCCTGTTCAACCCATTTGATCTGGCGCAGGCCGAGCGTTCCGAGGTCTTCAATGCGGTGCGGCAGTTCCTGGTCATGGGTCTCGCGGCCTTGGTAGTGGTTACCACCCCGGTGGCTTTCTGGATCTGGTCCGAGGCGGAGCACCACGCCCTGGAGAACTCGCAGCTGGCCACCGAACACCTGGCCCAAAACGTGGTGGCGCCGCTTCTGGACGAGGCGGCGCTGTCCGGGGATCCGGCCGGCATCGCACGGCTGGACGAGCGGCTCCGCCCCTGGGTAGGGGAACGGTCCGTGTTCGAGATCAGGCTCTGGGATGCGGACGGGCGCATGGTCTACTCGGACGACGAGAAACTCATCGGCCAGAAGTTCGATTTGCCCCATGACGCCTTGGAGGTCCTGGCCGGCAAGCCCGTCAAAGCCACGCTGGAACTGCAGGCGGACGAGGTGCAGGAGGGCGTAAACACGGGCGAGCTGGTGGAAGTCTACGTACCGGTCACGGCGCCCAACGGGGAGCGCCTCGCCTTCGAGGCGTATTACGACGACGACGCCGTCCGCCAGGAACAGGCCGCGGTCCTGCTGGACATGGCTCCGCCGTTCCTCCTGGCGCTGGCAGTCCTGCAGTTGGCGCAGCTCCTGCCGGCAGTGCGGCTGGCCCGCAGGATCCAAGCCTATGAAGCGAGCCGGACCCGGCTGCTCCACCGTGCCATCGAAGCCTCGGAGCTGGAACGCCAGCGGATCGCCCGCGACCTGCACGACGAAGTCATCCAGGACCTCTCCGGACTGTCGTACGTGCTGGAATCCGAGGAACTGCACCGCCCTGTGGGCCAGCGCCGGCTGTTCTCGGAAGCCCGGCGTATCCTCCAGGACAACGTGCGGAACCTGCGCGCGATGACCAGCGAACTGTACCCGCCAGATCTCAGCCGGCTGGGCCTGTCCGGTGCCTTGGCGAGGCTGGGCGATCCGCTGGAGGAACGCGGGATCAGCCTCAGCCTGGACCTCCCGCCCACGTTCGAGCTGGACCGCGACCGTGCCGCCCTGTTCTACCGGGTGGCGCGGGAGGCCCTGGCGAACACCGCCAAGCATTCCAAAGCGACCAGGGCGGAGCTGCTGCTGCGACAGCAGGGGAAGCGGTCTGAAATACGCATCTCGGACGACGGCTGCGGCTTTGACCAGAGCCTCGGATCGCCTGAGGGGCACTTCGGTCTGCGGATCATGAAGGACACCATCAGTGAAGCCGGCGGATCCCTGCAGGTCCTCTCGAGGCCTGGGCAGGGCACAACAGTGACTGCGCGGTTCGGGGGCGGGATCGAGGGTGACCAGATCGACGACGAGCCCCGCGGCGGTGCACGACGCGCTTCACGCCAGCCTTCGGGCATCGGTGCGCTCAGCGGAGCTCCTGAAGTGCCGCAGCCGGTACGCTAGCGAACGGAGGAACAGGTCCGGGCGGTCCGCCGCCCCGACTTCTATGACAAAACCGGCGGTGCCCCAAGGCGCCGCCCCCAATACCGCCGGCCCCTCCAACGACGTAGGGGCCGGCGTCGTTTAAGGGAGCACACCGTGACGTCACCGCAGAGCCCCGAAGGACCCGCCGCACTGCAGCATCCGCGATTCGCCCATGCCTACGCACGCGCCGTGGTCGGCATGAACCGCCGCGGCGGCGCTGAACATCGTCGCCGCCTGCTGTCGGGTCTGCAGGGCAACGTCATTGAGGTCGGCGCCGGCGAGGGATCGTCGTTCGCGCTGTATCCCGCCGCGGTGACGGACGTTCTGGCCATTGAGCCCGATGACTACCTGCGCAGCCTGGCCGATCTCCGGGCCAAGTCGGCCCCTGTCCCCGTCGTGGTGGCGGCGGGCTCGGCCGAGCGGATCCCGGCCCGCGATGCCAGCGCAGATGCAGTGGTCTGCAGCCTGGTTCTCTGCAGCGTTGCCGATCAGGGCAAGGCGCTCGCCGAAATCTTCCGGGTCCTCCGCCCCGGGGGAACGCTGGCGTACTACGAACATGTCCGCTCGGCCAGCCGCCTGCTCGCCGCAGCGGAGGATGTGATGGCGCCGGTCTGGCAGCGGATGGCCGGCGGCTGCCACCCCAACAGAGACACCCTGGAAGCGGTCCGGGCCGCAGGATTCCACGTGACGGACAACGAGCGCTTCGGTTTCGCGCCCCAGGCGCTGGCCCCGCCGGTGGCGCATATTCTGGGGCATGCCACGCGTCCTGACTGATCGCCTGGGCGGGGTTGTCCACATAGCCGAACTCCTGCCGGCCGGGGTGTGCAGGCGCCGGTACAGTGAAGTCATGCCTGCCGAACCGCCTCCCGTGGCTTCCCAGATTCCGCCGTCTTCAGGGCAGTCCGAGTCTTACCGGCAGACCCTGCATTCCGGGCAGAGCCTGTGGGGTAGTCTGCCGCCGGTCGAGGAGCTGCTCGGTGCCGCGCGCGTGGTGGCACTGCCGATGCGCGTGAAGTTCCGCGGCATCCTGGAGCGTGAGTCGCTGCTGCTCAAGGGGCCCGCCGGCTGGGGCGAGTTTGGCCCGTTCCCGGAATACGGCGATGCGGAGGCCTCCCGCTGGCTCGCCTCCGCCATTGAGGCCGGCTGGCACGGATTCCCTGAGCCGCTCCGGACCAGCATCCCCGTCAACGCAACGGTGCCTGCCGTCCCCGCTGCGCGCGTGCCGGAAATCCTGGCCCGCTTTGGCCGGGTGGATGCGGTCAAGATCAAGGTGGCGGAACGCGGGCAATCCCTCGACGACGACGCCGCCCGGGTCGCGGCCGTCCGCGCCGAACTGCCGGACGCCGCCATCCGCGTGGACGCCAACGGAGGCTGGCGCGTCCCGGAAGCTGTGGAAGCCCTCACCCGGCTGGCCGGTGCGGGGCTGGAATACGCGGAGCAGCCCGTGCCGGACATCGACGGCCTGGCGGAAGTGCGCCGGCAGCTGCGCCGGGCCGGGGTTCCGGTGCTGATCGCGGCCGACGAAAGCGTGCGCAAGGAGGACGATCCCCTCAGGGTGGCCCGTGCCGGTGCCGCCGACCTGATCGTGGTGAAGGTGGCGCCGCTTGGCGGAGTCCGGCGGGCGCTGGACATCGTGGCCCAGGCTGGGCTGCCCGCCGTCGTGAGTTCCGCGCTGGACACATCCGTCGGGATTCGCGCCGGGCTGGCGCTCGCCGCAGCGCTGCCCGAACTGCCCTTCGCCTGCGGTCTGGGCACCGTTTCGCTGCTCGCCGGGGACGTCACTGCCGATCCGCTCGTGCCCGACGACGGCGCCATCCGGCTGCGGGCTGCCGTCGCCGACGAGGGCCTGCTGGAACAGTATGCCGCTCCCGCCGATCGGAAGGAGTGGTGGCTGGCCCGGCTGCGCCGCGTCTACGCGGAGCTGGCGCAGGGCCTGCATCCTCCGGTGTCGGCAGGGTGAACTTACAGGCCTGTAAGTTCACGGGATCTTAACCGGAGTGACCTCTCGTCTTTAGGTGTCGCTGACAGGGTGGGCGGGACCGCATCACACCCCTTGGAAGGTCCCTCCATGTCTGAAACCCCCGGGCGCAAGTTTGCCCTGCTGCCCATGCTTGGCCATACCAAAGGCAAGCGCAGCCCTGTCACCTGCGCACTCAAGTGCGACAACGCCTGCTCGGGCGACGTCTGCAACACCAGCTCCAACAGCTACTTCCGTGACATCGCATCCACCACGCTGTCCCGCCGCGCCGCCCTGGGCTTCGGCGCCGCCGGTGCCCTCGCCGTCGTCCTCGGCGGTTCCCTGGCATCCCCGGAAACTGCGGTAGCGGACGGCGGAACCGGCCTTTCGGACGCCGCCAAGAGCGGCTACATCCCTGGCGCCTCCAAGCTGCAGTTCACCGCCATCCCCTCAGTCCCGGCAGACGTCGACGCCGTCACCGTGCCCGCCGGCTTTACCTGGCAGCCGGTCATCCGGTGGGGCGACCCCATCTTCCAGGATGCCCCCGCGTTCGACCTCGCCAAGCAGACTGCCGCGGCCCAGGAACGCCAGTTCGGCTACAACAACGACTACACGGACATCCTGGAAATCCCCGGCAGCAAGGGCCGCCGTGCGGTGCTCTTCGCCAACCACGAGTACACGAACGACGCCATCATGTTCCCGCCGTCCATGGCCGCCGCGGACGTCCGCGCCGTCAGCCAGGCAGCGCACGGGCTCTCCGTCGTCGAACTGGAGCGCGCGAACAAGACCTCGCCGTGGAAATACGTGCAGGGCGCGAAGCTGAACCGCCGCTACCTGAACAGCACGCGCTACGAACTCACCGGGCCTGCTGCCGGCTCCCCGCTGGTCAAGACCACTGCCGATCCCGACGGCCGCTGGATCAACGGCACGCTGGGCAACTGCGCCGGCGGCACCACCCCGTGGGGCACCATCCTGTCCGGCGAAGAGAACTTCAACGGCTACTTCGTTGCCCCCGGAACCTCCGCCGAGGACAAGCGCTACGGCCTCACCAGCAAGCCCACCGCACGCCAGTGGGAACTGGACGACCCCCGCTTCAACACGAATAACCCCGGCTACGAGAACGAGGCCAACCGCTTCGGCTGGATCGTGGAGGTCGACCCGTTCGACCCCACCTCCACCCCGAAAAAGCACTCCTCCCTGGGACGCTTCAAGCACGAGGGCGCCAACGTGATCGTGGCCAAATCCGGGCACGTGGTGGCCTACTCGGGCGACGACGAGCGCTTCGACTACCTCTACAAGTTCGTCTCCAAGGGCAAGTACCGCGAGGGCGACCGCAAACACAATATGACCCTGCTGTCCGAGGGCGACCTCTACGTGGCCAAGTTCACCGGCGACTCACCCGCGGCCGAGATCGACGGGTCCGGCAAGGTGCCTGCCGACGGTTCGTTCGACGGCACCGGCGAATGGCTGCCTCTCGTGGTCAATGGCAAGTCGAAGGTCAAGGGCATGTCCGTCGAGGAGGTGCTGGTGTACACCCGCCTGGCCGCGGACAAGGTTGGCCCCACCAAGATGGACCGCTGCGAGGACGTGGAGCCCAGCCTGCGCACCGGCAAGGTGTATGTGGCCTGCACCAACAACTCGGACCGCGGCAAGGTTGGCAAGGAAGGCGCCACCGAGGTCAACCCCCGCAACGAAAACCGCGACGGGCACATCGTCGAGATCACCGAAATCGGCGACCAGACCTCGAGGAAGTTCACGTGGAACCTCCTCATGGTGTGCGGCGATCCGGCGCAGGGGGACGTCACCTACTTCTCCGGCTTCCCGGCGAACCAGGTCTCGCCGATTTCCTGCCCGGACAACCTCGCCTTCGACTCCGTGGGCAACCTCTGGATCTCCACTGACGGGGCGCCCTCGGGCATCGGCAAGAACGACGGCCTGTTCAAGGTCACTCTCGAAGGAGCCGAGCGCGGCCGCGTGGAGCAGTTCCTCGCGGTTCCCCGTGACGCGGAGACGTGCGGGCCGATCGTCCACGACACCGAAGGCCACGTGTTCGTTTCCGTCCAACACCCGGGCGAGGAAGGAACGTTCGAGGCACCGAACTCGTACTTCCCGGACTACGTGCGCGCCGGAGCCCCGGTGAAGAGCGGCCAGGCCCGCGCGCCGCGCCCGTCCGTCATCCAGGTCTTCCGCACAGACGCCTAAGGATCACCAGCCCTCCCTCACCTCCTGTTCAGTTCGGGCGGGAGGTGAGGGAGGGCTGGATGGTGGCAGACTGGTTCGGTGACTTCCGAGGATCCAACCAAGCCTTCCCCTCCTGCTTTCCCCGCCGTGTCAGCCCCGGCGCCTGCCCATCCGGGCACTGATCCGGAGCGAACGCTGACCTCGATCGCGGCCGCCCGCATCGCCGTTACAGGGCTGCTCGCCGCCGGGGTCCGGTACGTGGTGGTGGCCCCCGGATCGCGGTCCGCGCCTATGGCATACGCACTGGCCGAGGCCTCGGCGGCTGGACGGGTGGAGCTTCTGGTCCGGATCGACGAGCGTTCCGCGGGGTTCACCGCCCTCGGCCTGGCCCTGGTGACCGGCGCTCCGGTGGCCGTCCTGACCACCTCGGGGACCGCCGTCGGGAATCTCCTTCCGGCCGTCATGGAAGCCAACCACGCCGCCGTCCCGCTCGTGGTGCTGTCCGCCGACAGGCCTGACGAGCTCCGCGGAACCGGCGCGAACCAGACAACCGTCCAGTTGGACCTGTTCGGCGAGCACGTGCGTTTCGCTGTCGACGTCCCCGCGGGCGTGAGTCCGCAGCGTGCCGTGGAGACGGCGCTCGCCGCCGCCACCGGCGCCTTCGAGGACACGCCGCCCGGGCCCGTGCAGCTCAACCTCGCGTTCCGCGACCCCCTGGTCCCGGAGGCGGGGGAGCGCCTGCCGGAGCAGCGCGGCCACGGCACGTTCCGCATCGGCACCGAGCCGCTCACCATGGCCCTGACTCACACGACGGCGGACCTGCCGGAGCGGCGCACCGTAGTACTCGCCGGGCACGACGCCGGTCCCGTCGCCGAGGCTTTCGCCCGGGCCCACGGCCTTCCGCTGCTGGCCGAGCCGTCATCGAACTCGCGCTTCGGCCCGAACGCCGTAGGCCCATACCGGCTGCTGCTGGAGCACTTCGGCCCCGACTCAGCGCTGCCGATCGAGCGTGCGGTGGTGTTCGGACGCCCCACCCTGTCGCGGCCGGTCTCGGCGCTGCTGGCCCGGACCGACGTTCCCGCCGCTCTGTACGAACCCGTACCGGTCGCCTGGCACGAGCCCGGCCGCCGCCGCGAAACGTCCGTTGCCAGCCTGACCGAGCTCGCCGAGTTCGCCGGCCGAGGTTCCGCCGGGTGGCTCGACGCGTGGCTGCTGGCCGGTGCTGCGGCACAGCACGCGCTCGACGGCGTGCTCTCCAGCCATGAGGCGGCGACCGGGCCGTCCGTGGGTGCCCTCGTCTGGAAACACTCCCGCGGCCAACTCGTCCTCGGTTCCTCCAACGGCATCCGCGACGTGGACCTCGCCGGCCAGCCCGGCACCGAACCCGCCGCCACGGTCTTCGCCAACCGCGGCCTCGCCGGCATCGACGGCACCATCTCCACCGCCACCGGCATCGCCCTCGGCGGCCACCAGGAAACTACCCTGCTGCTCGGCGACGTCACCTTCCTGCACGACGCCGGCGGCCTCCTCCTCGGGGCCGGCGAAGACCAGCCGCAGCTGCGCATCGTGGTTCTCAACGACTCCGGCGGGGCGATCTTCAGCCTTCTCGAGCACGGCGCGGTGGACGAGGCAGGCGGCTACGGAGACGCCGTCGAACGGCTCTTCGGCACCCCCCACTCGGTGGACATTGCGGCACTCGCGGCAGCGTACGGCGTCGGGCACAGTACGGTAAGCACGACGGCGGGACTCGCCGAAGCGCTCACCGTTCCCTTCGCAGGCCGCACCATCGTCGAGGTCCGCACGGACCGGCACGGGCTCAGGGACCTGCACCGCCGGATCAGGGCGGCCATAAGCGCGGCCGTGGCCGGGGTACTGGCCGAGTAGCGGGACGCCCCAGATGGCCCCGGGACACGCATCCGGGCGGAGGACACGCATATTTGGGTGTCCCCGGGCCGGATGCGCGTCTTGAGGCAAGAACCGTGTCGCCGGCTGCTTCGGGTTGTCCACATAGCCGCCCTTCGCCCTTCAGCGGCAGAGCCATTTAGTGCGACTTTGTCACCATGAAAGATCTTCCCCGGCTGATCCTGGCCAAGGACCTGACCGAGATTGGCGCCAGCCCGCGTCCACTGTCCGCCGCTCTTAAGGCGGGGAGCCTGGTGCGAATCCGCCACGGTGTCTATGCGGACGCCGCGGCATGGAGGGGACTCAACAGCTGGCAGCAGTACAGGCTGCGGATCGAGGCCGTGGCCGAAACGTGCTGGGCTCCCACGATCTTCTCGCATCATTCCGCCGCATCGCCGTGGGAGATACCCACCATTCTGCGCGGGCAACCCGTTCATGCACTGACCACCTATCGGGGCGGTGGGAGATCCCGGGCGGGAGTTCGGCGGCACCTGGTTGATCCTAGCCGCGTCGAGGCCGAGGAATTGGACGGTCTCCTGGTCACATCCCGCATTCAGACAGTTAGGTTTGCGGACCCGGCCTCTGGCTCTGCCGGCGAATCTTATAGCCGCGGCCTGATCCATGCAGCAGGGTTTGCCCTGCCGGTCCTGCAGTATGAGGTGCGCAGTTCGACCGGCCGGATAGGGTACTCGGACTTCTATTGGGAGGAGAGCCGGACCGTGGGGGAGTTCGACGGGATTGCCAAGTACCAGAAACCCGAGTACCTCAACGGCAGGACCCCTGGTCAGGTTGTGGTCGACGAAAAGCTGCGCGAGGACCGCATCCGGGCGACGGGCCGAAACGTCGTGCGATGGGTCTGGGCCGATCTCTGGAAGCCGGGTGAACTCGATCGCAAGCTCACGGCGGCGGGGGTGCCGCGCCGTCGTCGGTCCTCCTCAGGACACGCCAATGGTGCCAGGACGCAGAAACGGTCCGGGGACACCCGAATATGAGTGTCCCCGGACCGTTTGCGCGTCGCCACGCAACTAGCGCGTCGAGCCTACTCCGTGATGTCGATGTGGGTCGGGTCCAGCACGCGCTTGAGGAACTCCCTGGTGCGGGCCTGGCTGGGGGAGCTGATGACTTGTTCGGCCACGCCCTCCTCCACCACCACGCCGCCGTCCATGAAGACCACGCGGTCGGCCACTTCACGGGCGAAGCCCATCTCGTGCGTGACCACGAGCATGGTCATGCCCTCCTTGGCCAGGTTCCGCATGACGGAGAGGACGTCGCCCACGGTCTCCGGGTCGAGTGCCGATGTGGGCTCATCGAACAGCATCAGCTCCGGGTCCATGCTCAGCGCCCGGGCAATGGCCACGCGTTGCTGCTGGCCGCCGGACAGCTGGTCCGGGTACCGGTCGGCGAGGTGCCCCAGCCCCACGCGCTCAAGGTTGGCCTTTGCCACCTTGTCCGCCTCGGACTGGGAGCGCTTGAGCACCTTGGTCTGGGCGACGGTGCAGTTCCGCAGGGCGCTCAGGTGCGGGAACAGGTTGAACTGTTGGAACACCATGCCCACTTTGCGGCGCATCCTGTCGATGTCCACGTCGGGGTCCGTGGCGTCGAAGCCACCCACGTGGATGCTGCCCTCGTTGGGCTGCTCCAGGAGATTCACGCAGCGCAGGAGGGTGGATTTGCCGGATCCGGACGGACCGATCAGGCAGACGACCTCTCCCGGCGCCACGTTCAGGCTGATGCCCTTGAGGACTTCGTTGGTCCCGTAGGACTTGCGCAAGTTCTGGATGGAAACGCCGGCAGCGTTGATGGAACCGGTGTGGTTGCGGGAGTTGGTTACGACGTCGTTCATTGACTTCTCTGCCTATCGCTTGGTCCGCGCGGAGCGGCTTTCGAACTTCCGGGCCAGGAGGCTCAGCGGGATGGTGATCACCAGGTAGAACGCACCCGCCACCAGAAGCGGCGTCAGGCCCGCGCCGAGGCTGGAGATGCCGTCCCGGCCGAACTTCGTGAGCTCGTACTGCGAAGCGGTCAGGCCCAGCACGTAAATCAGCGACGAGTCCTTGGTCAGCAGGATGACCTCGTTGGTCAGCGGCGGCAGGACGATCTTGAAGGCTTGAGGGATCACGATGGTGACCATGGCCCGCCACTGGGGCATGCCCAAGGAACGCGCGGCCTCCATCTGGCCCTTCGGTACTGCCTGCAGTCCGGCGCGGAGGGTTTCGGCGATGTAGGCCGCGGCGACCATGCCGAGGGAAATCATCACCACAACGGTCACGTTCCATGAAACGCCGAAGGCCAGCGGAACGCCGTATCCGAAGGCGATAAACACCAGCAGGGCCGGGATGCCGCGGAAGAATTCGATGTAGCCGGTGGCAATCCAGCGGTACAGCGGGAAGCTTGAGAGCTTCATGAGGGCCAGCAGCAGGCCGCCGGACAGGCCCACGATGAATCCGAGGAAGGTATAGATCAGGGTGTTCCTCAGGCCCGAGACGAAGATGTCCGGGAACATCGGCCCAATCTTGCCGAAGTTGAAGACGCTGTTGCCGACGGTTTTCCAGTCAGTGGCCAGGATCAGCGCGGCCATGGCCACTACAAAGATTCCGGCTTGGACATACAGGCTTACTCTGGCTCGCTGACGTGCGGTCATTGTCATTGCCATGGTCTACTCACAATCGTTTTGCGCAGTTGAGGCCCCGAACGGACTGCTGGACAGATCCTGAACGGGGCCCCTGCTGCGTAGGTCTCAGGCGCGTTGGCTACTTGGTGGCTTCGCCGAACCAGGTGGTCTCAAACTTCTTGAGGCTTCCGTCGTCGGTAAGGCGCTTCAGAGTGGCGTTGACCTGGTCAAGCACGGCGGTGTTGCCCTTTTTGATCGAGATGCCCAGCTTTTCACCGGTGGCGTAGTTCTCCACGCGCTTGTACTTGGGGTCGTCCTTGATGGCGTAGCCGAGGACCGACTGGTTGCCCAGGGCGGCATCGATGGTGCCGGCCTTGAGCGCCTGGACCAGCAGGCCCGTGTCCTCAAACTGCTGGGCGTCCAAGCCCTTCTCCTGCGCGAACTTGGCGCCAGTCGTGGCCTGCTGGACGCCCACCTTCTTGCCCTTGGCACTGTCGAGGTTCGTGATGCCGGAAGCGTCGGCAGCGACCAGTGTCAGGTCGTCGTTCAGGTATGGCTCGGAGAAGTCCATGACGGCCTTCCTCGGTTCCGTGATCGAAATCGAGGAGATGGAAACGTCGCACTGGGTCAGGGCCGTGCCGGTCTCGATGGCTTCGAACGAGCTGTCCACCACGTTCAGTTCGGCCTTCATGTCCTTGGCGACCTCGGCGGCGATGTCCATGTCGAAGCCGACGATCTTGCCGTCCTTCTGGAATTCGAAGGGCTCGTAGGGGACATCCGAGCAGACGGTCAGTTTGCCGGAGTTGATGAGCTGCACGGCGCCGTCGCTGCTTGTGGCTGCGGGGGTCGCGCCGCCGCCGCCACATGCGGTGAGGCTGAGGGCCCCAACGGCGAGGAGCGCGGCTGCCTTGGCACTGAGTTTGGCCGCGGCGAGGGACTTGAGCTGCATTTCTTTACCTTTTGTTGCAGGGGATGCGGAACTAAGACGGCTAATAGTGTAACGCTGTTTGTGAGATGTGCGTCACAGAAAACTAAGTTTCACTATTGGATAACTAAACATAGCCGCTTGGCAAGCCCGCTCCGGCTGCAACCGTCTGGTATCCCGGGCAAAGCCTGCCGCTAGCCCGCTGCATTAGTGGCTGATGCCCAGCGATTCCAGCATCGGACGGAACTTGGCCCAGGTCTCGGCCAGTTCCGCGTCGGGATGGGAGCCTTCGACTATGCCGCATCCGGCATATAGGCGGACCGTGGTCGGCGACTCGATGACGGCCCCGCGCAGGGCAATGCCCCACTCGCCGTTCCCCGCCGCGTCGAGCCAGCCCACGGGTCCGGCGTAGGGGCCACGGTCCATGTGCTCAAGCTTGCGGATCAACGCGCCCGCCACCTGGGTGGGCGTGCCGCAGACCGCGGCCGTGGGGTGCAGGGCGTTGATCAGGGCCAGGCAAGTGGGCACGTGCCCCTCCACCTCGGTGAGCTCGGCCTTGACGTCCGACGCCAGATGCCACACGTTCGGCAGCTCCAGGATGAACGGCTCACTGTGTGCATTCATGGCCTCCGAGAACGGCGCCAGCTGCGTGGTCAGCGACTGGATCGCGATCTCGTGCTCGTGCCGCTGCTTTTCGGAGCCAGCCAGTACCCGCTCGGCGTAGTCCAGGGGCAGCCCGGCCTCGCCCACGGCGTCGCGGCGGTCCAGCGTCCCGGCCAGGACCCGCGCCTGGGCGGTGCGGCCCTCCACCTGGATCAGCATTTCGGGGGTGGCGCCCACGAGGCCGTCCACTCCGTAGGTCCAGCATTCCCGGTACCGGATGGCGAGCTGCCGCAGGACCTCGGCCGCGTTGACACCCTCCGGCACGGTGGCCACGACGTCCCGGGCCAGTACCAGCTTTTCCAGCCTGCCCGTGCGGATCTCGGCAACACCGGCCGCCACGGCGGCCATCCAGTCCTCTTCGCTGAGCGAGCCTGTTTCCAGGGTGGCGGTTCCGGAAGGCCCGACGGCGGAGCCCGGCTCCGCGGGCGACTCGCCGCCGGCGGGCGTCTCGCCGCCGGCTGGCGTCTCGCCGCTGGCGGGGGACGAGCCAGACTCCAGCCACCCCCTCAGTGCGGCGAGTGCGCCCTCTTGGGTGAGTTCGCCGTCGTCGGCCGCTATCTGGGTGAGCCAAGTGCGGCCGTCCCGGAGCCCCACCACGATCTCGGGCACTATGAGGCGGGATTCATGCGCCGAAACCTTGGAGAAGGCGAACGATCCGAAGGCCACCGGGCCGGTGCCAGGGCATTCGACGTGGTCCGTGATGTCGGCCTCGATGACAAGGTGCCGCCACCATATGTCCGCCTCGAGGAACCGCTCGGGGCCGGTGGCTGTAAACCGGGCTACCTCGCCGAAGCCCACGAGTCCCGCCTCGCGCCGCGTCCAGCACAGAACGTCGTCCCGCACCAGATACGACGGCAGCCCCCCGGGGGTCGATTCTCCATCCAAAGGGACTGTCAGAGTGCGGAGCGTTCTGGTCATGATGGATCAACACTACTCTGGTAAGTAATTCCAAGTACTTTTCTGCCAGCTGCGGCAACGGTCTGGCACGTGAATTCCAGGACATTCGGGTAGATTGACAGGGTGAACCGAGCATCCTTGGAAAAGCGTCCGGACGAAGTAGCCACGATGTTTGACGACGTCGCACCGAAATACGATGTCGTCAACGATGTCCTGTCGATGGGGCAGACCCGCCGCTGGCGCAAGGTTGTGGTGGAAGCCATGGATGTCCGGCCCGGCCAGCGCGTTCTCGATCTGGCCGCGGGAACAGGTACTTCCAGCGAGCCATATGCCGATGCGGGCATAGACGTGGTGGCCTGTGATTTCTCCCTTGGCATGCTCAAAGTGGGCAAGCGGCGCCGTCCGGACATCGACTTCATCGCCGGCGATGCCACCAACCTGCCCTTCGCGGACAACACCTTCGATGCCAGCACCATCTCCTTCGGCCTGCGCAACGTCAACGAGCCGAAAAAGGCCCTAGCCGAGATGCTTCGCGTGACCAAGCCCGGCGGCAAGCTCGTTATTGCCGAGTTCTCCCAGCCCGTGGTGCCCCTCTGGCGCACCATGTACACCGAATACCTCATGCGCGCGCTGCCTGCGATCGCCGTCAAGGTGTCCTCCAACCCGGACGCCTATGTGTACCTCGCCGAGTCCATCCGCGCCTGGCCGGACCAGGACCACCTCGCCGCGTGGCTGCAGGAAGCCGGCTGGGACGACGTCACGTACCGCAACCTCAGCGGTGGCATCGTGGCCGTTCACCGTGCCCACAAGCCGCCCGTCGGCAACGGCTCGGCTGCCGCGATCGCAGCACACACCGGCCCGGTGGCCAAGCTGCGCCGCAACATCCCGCGTATCACCCGCTGACACTGTGAAAGTACTGATTGTTGGCGCGGGTCCGGCCGGATCCACCGCCGCGTATTACCTGGCCAAGGCCGGCATCGAGGTCACGGTCCTGGAAAAGACCAGCTTCCCGCGTGAAAAAGTGTGCGGCGACGGGCTCACGCCCCGGGCGGTGCGAGAGATTCAGAAGCTGGGACTGCCGCACCCCGAGGAGGACGGCTGGCGCCGAAACAAGGGCCTGCGCCTGCTCGCTGGCGGCCGCTCCATCGAGCTGCCGTGGCCCGAGGTCTCGGACTTTCCGCAATACGGCCTGATCCGCACCCGCCTCGGCTTTGATGAGGAGCTGGCCCGGCATGCACAGTCCGTGGGCGCCGTTGTGCTGGAACGCCACAGCGTCACCAAAGCGCTCCACGGCGACGACGGCAGGGTTGCCGGCGTCCGCGTCGCCATCCTGGACGAGTCAGGGCGCAAGACGGGGGAGACGCGCGACTTTACCGCCGACGTCGTGCTCGCCGCGGACGGTAACTCCAGCCGCACCGCCGTCTCCCTCGGCATCCGGAAGCGCGACGACCGCCCCCTCGGCGTGGCCGTCCGCACGTACTTCACCTCGCCCCGCCACGAGGACGACTGGATGGAAGGCTGGCTGGAACTCCCCGGACGCGACGGCAAGCTCCTGCCCGGCTACGGCTGGGTGTTCGGCGTCGGCGACGGCACGTCCAATGTTGGCCTGGGAATCCTGAACTCCTCCAAGGAATTCGGCAAGCTGGACTACAAGCAGGTGCTCCGTGAATGGACCGCCGGCATGCCCGCCGAGTGGGGCTTCACGCCGGAGAATCAGGTGGGGGAGATCCGCGGCGCCGCCCTGCCCATGGGGTTCAACCGCACGCCCCACTACTCGCCCGGGCTCCTGCTCCTGGGCGACGCCGGCGGCATGGTGTCCCCGTTCAACGGCGAGGGCATTTCCTACGCCATGGAGTCCGCCCGGTTCGCGGCCGAGTTCATCACGGACGCTGCCCGGTCTGCTGGCGGGCCTGCTTCCGGCGGCCTGTCCGCGGACGACGCCGATGCGCACCTTGCCGGGTACGCGGACTACGTGCGGGAACAGTGGGGTTCGCACTTCACGCTGGGCCGGGCGTTTGCCGCGCTGATCGGCAAGCCGGCGGTCATGAAGCTCGCATTGCGCACCGGCATGCCCATCCCTGTGCTGATGCGTTTCGTGGTCCGGCTCCTGGCCAACCTGACCGACCCGTCGGCCAGGGGCTTCGAGGACCGCGTGATCCGAGTTCTGGAACTTCTGGTGCCGGCCACTTCCAACACGTCCGCCCCGTCGCCCTCCCGCATCAAATCAGCGGTTTCCGCAACAAAAAGTTAGGGTTAACCCGTGACCAACTCCGCTAACCACAGCTGGACGCACGCCGGGCATGGACTGCCGGCCTCCGAACCCAGCCTCAACACCACCGCCATCGCCACCGGACTGCAGCTGCCGGCAGGATTCGCGGCCATTGCGGAGGACCCTGACCTCGGCCCCGCCATCACCAACAATCTGGCCCGGGTGGAGAAAAAGCTCCGCGAGGCCATTGCCAACTCGGACCCGCTGGCTGACGCAACGTCGCGTCACCTCGTGGAGGCCGGGGGCAAGCGCATCAGGCCCCTGCTGACCCTGCTGTGCGCCCACCTTGGCGACGCCTCGCTGCCCGCCGTGGTGCAGGCCGCCGTGGTGGTGGAGCTGACGCACCTCGCCACGCTGTACCACGACGACGTCATGGACTCGGCCCCCTTCCGCCGCGGCGCCCCCACGGCGCATGAGGTCTGGGGAAACTCCGTGGCTGTCCTTACCGGAGACCTCATCTTCGCCCGCGCTTCCATCCTCGTGTCCGAGCTGGGTTCCCGGGCCCTGGGCATCCAGGCCCGCACCTTTGAGCGGCTGTGCCTGGGCCAGCTGCACGAAACCGTGGGGCCGCGCCCGGACGAGGACCCCGTTGAGCACTACCTCTCCGTCATCGCTGACAAGACCGGATCCCTGGTGGCGGCCTCCGGCCAGTTCGGCGCGATCTTCTCCGGCGCCGACGAGGCCTACGAGGACGTCCTGGTGGAATACGGCGAAAAGGTCGGCGTGGCCTTCCAGCTCGCCGACGACGTCATCGATGTCACCGGGGTCAAGGTGAAGTCCGGCAAGTCTCCGGGCACCGACCTGCGCGAAGGTGTCCCCACCCTGCCCGTGCTGCTCCTGCGCAGCGCCGCGGCGCAAGGCGACCAGTCCGCCATCGAACTTCTCAAACTGATCGACGGCGACCTCTCCTCCGACGAGGCCCTGGCCGAAGCGGTCGCCGGGCTGCGCGAGCACCCCGTGACCGCCGAATCGTGGGTGGTTGCCCGCGCATGGGCCGACGAGGCGATTGCCGCCCTCGCCCCGCTGCCCGAAGGTGTTGTGAAGGCGTCGCTGTCCAGCTTCGCCCGGGCCGTGGTGGACCGCGCCAGCTAGCGCTCGACCCGCTTAAACGGAACGGCCCCGGTTCCCAGCAGCGCCACACTGCTTGGAACCGGGGCCGTTTCTCCGTTCGCATCAAATCCACCGGAGGCATTTAGTGGACCCGTGAATAAGTCTATGACAGGTTTGTCACATTATTCAAGTTGCTTGTTAATCGGTGTGTCACGGGGGCAGGCAGCCGTCCCCACCCTGTTTGGGCTCCAACGGGGAGGGACACGCCGTTGGAGTAGCGCGCCGTGGGCAGTCAGCCGCCAAAGTGGGTCACGACGGACAAAGGCAGCGTTGTCCACATGGCGCAGTTAGGATCTGCCCATTGCCGCGGGTCAGGGGCACCGTTGATCCATGGACCTTGAAGCCTTCCTGGTGCGACGCGGCGGAGCCGCCCGGCGGAGTGTCCTCCTGCGGGCCGGGTTCCACCGGCCCGCGCTTGAGGCTGCCGTTGACTCCGGCCGGCTGTTCCGGCCTCTCCGCGGGGTGTACGCACTGCCCAACGCGGACGACGGCGTCCTGGCCGCCTTCAGGGCGAATGGCCGGCTCACCTGCGCGTCGGCAGCGCCGTTCTACAGCCTCTGGGCCCTCCATCCGCCGCAAGCCGTGCACCTGAGTTGCGGGAACGGTGTGCCAAAGGCCGGCGTGATTAACCACGGCCCGTGCACGCATCCACCCCACCCCGCGAGTCCCGTGGCCGGCCTGGCCGATGTGCTCCTTCATGCACTGAAATGCCTGCCAGAGCTTGAAGCGCTGGTCCTCGTGCAGTCAGCCACCGGCAGAGGCCAGATATCCGCCGACTTCCTGAGGGGCAAACTCGTTGGGAACAGGAATGGCAAGGCCCGTGCCGTACTGGATCTGCTGATTCCGCGGGCGGACTCCGTGCTGGAGATTCTGGCCCGTACGCACTTCATCCGCGCCGGGCTCAAAGTCCGCATGCATGTCAACCTGCCGGGGGTGGGCGAAGTGGATTGTCTGGTGGAGGAATGCCTGGTGGTGGAGCTGGACGGCTCCACGCACTTTGAACCCCGGCAGGTTAAGAAGGACCAGCGGCGGAACAACGCCGGCATGCTCGGGGGCCGTCTCACACTGCGCTATTACTACGACGACGTGGTGCACCGCCCTGAGGCCATGGTGTATCAGGTCCGTGCAGTGCTCCGTCTCCGGGCATTGGGCAGGTTCGCGCCTGACTGGTGACTGGCGCCGCCAAGCGAGTACCGCCGTCGTGACTTTCTTTGCCACAGCGGGGCCCACGACACGCAGGCTCAGCGGCGAGTCGCGGCCCGTCGGTCGCCAAAGAGGGTCAGGACGGCACCAGAGAAAGAGGCCGGCCTAGCCCTCGTCGTTGAACGCCCAGTCGAACATGTCGAAGACGAACTCGGAGAAGGTCCCCTCTTCGCTCTTCCACTGGCCGCGGGCGTTGTTGCGGCGGTACACGATGGGGTCGGGGACGCTGAGGTCGCCCACGCGGAAGCCCCAGGTGAAGTTTTCTTCCTCGTCCTCGAGGAACATCAGGAAGCCTTCGTCGTCCACCTCGAGTTCCTCGGGGTCCCAGAAGTAGTGGTAGGCCTCCATGAGGTCCTCGCAGCCGCCAAGGGCCAGGTAAAACTCGCGCAGCACCAGGGGAACGGTGAACTGGTGCTCGGCGAGGGCGGAATCGAGCTCGTCAGCCGGCAGCCCGTCCTCTTCCTGCCATTCGTCTTCGAGATACTTCGGAACAAGCGCGCGGAACTTCTCGAGGAACATGTCAGTCATGGCTCTTATCCTAGCTAATCCCGGCCCCTCGAATTGCCGGTGTCCAGCCCCAGCCGGGACCACCCACGGACAGCCAGCGGAATGCGCCATGAGCGGCGCCAGGCCACCACCCGGAACGCAAAGACCACGGCCGCGATGCCGCACGCGGACAGGGGGTTGAAGGCACCAAGGCCCCACAGGATGGTGGTGAGCGCCGCGCCGGTGAAGGCCGGAAGGGCATAGATGTCGCTGGCGTCGAACAGCTGGGGCACCTCGTTGGCGGTGATGTCGCGCAGCAGGCCTCCGCCCACCGCCGTCGTCACGCCCAACAGGACCGCCGCCACCGGGTTCATTCCCAACGCCAGAGCCTTGAGGGTGCCGGTGATGCAGAACAGCGCCAGGCCCCCGGCGTCGAACAGGACGAGCAGGGACGTGAAGCGCTGGACGCTGGAGAACAGGAAGTACACGAGCACCGTGGCGAGCAGGGGAGGCACGAGGTACGCGGGATTGGTGAAGGCCGCGGGCGGGCCGCTGTTGAGGATGATGTCGCGGATCACCCCGCCGCCGAGCGAAACAAGGGACGCGAGGAGGAGCGAGCCGAGGAAGTCGAACTGCTTCCGCGCCGCGAGCAGGGATCCGGAAACCGCGAAGAAGAAGATGCCGGCCAGGTCCAGCCATACCAGGGCGATGTCAAAAGGGAATGTCATGAAGCGTCCCGGCTAATTTCAGGGGGCGGACAGTGCAGCTCCAACGTTACGCTAGCCCCTATGAACAGCCCGATCATGATCGCTTGTGCCCACGGGACCTCCAACGCGCAGGGGGCAGCCGAGGTCAACGCCCTCCGTGACGCCATCGCGGCGCTCCGGCCCGGGCTCGATGTCCGCGAGGCGTATGTGGACGTCCAGGAGCCCGATCTTGTGGACGTGATGGCCGGCCTTCCCGAGGATCCCGACGGCGGAACGTCCGTCGCGTCGGCCGTCGTGGTCCCGTTGCTGCTTAGCGTGGGCTACCACGTGAAGGTGGACATTGCGCGTGCCGTCAAGAGCCGCCCCGGGAGCGTCGCCGCGGCGCCGCTGGGCCCGGACCCCCGCCTGGCGGCCCTGCTGGACCAGCGGCTCCGCGAGGCCGGTGTGACAGACAACGACGCCGTGGTCCTCGCCGCCGCCGGCTCGTCAAACCCCAACGCGGCGGTCAGCGTGGAAGAACTCGCCGACCAGCTTCGCGCCCTGCGCTCCAACCGCATCCTTCCCGCTTACGGTGCGTCCGCCAAGCCTTCGGTGCCCGAGGCCGTCGCCATCCTCCGTGAGGAAGCCGCGGGCGGTGCGGGCGCGGGGGAGTCCGCGGGGGGAGTGGATCTGGGTGGCCGGGTGGTCATCGCCTCCTACCTCCTCGCGCCGGGCTTCTTCCACGACCAGCTCGCCAAGGCCGGTGCCGATCTTGTGACCGCGCCGCTGCTGCCGTCGCCGGTGCTCGCCGAGATCGCGCTGGAACGTTACGACGCCGCCCTGGCCGCGCACGCCGCCCGGGCCTGAGCGCCGCGGGCGCCGCGCGGGCCTGAGCGCCGCGGGCCGGACGGTCCACGGATGTCGCCGGTCCGCGGCTTCGTCCAAGGCACCGCCGGAAGCACAGCCTGCGGGTCCGTTCAAGGCCCTCCGGCGATTCATGACGAAATATTTCCCTAGGTGACTTAGCGTTTCCGGGGCCTTTGTGGCGGGTTTCGGGGCGGCTCTACAGTCGATGCATGACTGATACAGCTCTAGCCGGAGCGGCCACCGACAAGCCCGCGGAAAAGCCCGCGCGCCCAGCCCGTGCCTCGCGCCCCGCAGCCAAGCCTCACGGCCAGTGGAAGGTGGACGGAACCACCCCGCTGAACGCCAACGAAACCTGGAAGCAGGAAGACGACGGCCTCAACGTCCGCGAGCGTATCGAGTCCATCTATTCCAAGGAAGGCTTCGACGCGATCCCCAGCCAGGACCTGCATGGCAGGTTCCGCTGGTGGGGCCTCTACACGCAGCGCAAGCCCGGGATCGACGGCGGCAAGACCGCCACGCTTGAGCCGCATGAGCTTGAGGACAAGTACTTCATGCTCCGCGTGCGGATCGACGGCGGCGCGCTCACCACCGAGCAGCTGCGCGTCATCGGCAACATCTCGGTCGACTTCGCCCGCGATTCCGCGGACCTCACCGACCGCCAGAACATCCAGCTGCACTGGATCCGCGTCGAAGACATCCCGGAGATCTGGCGCCGCCTGGAAGGCATCGGCCTGTCCACCACGGAAGCCTGCGGCGACGTGCCGCGCGTCATCTTGGGATCCCCGGTGGCCGGCATCGCCAAGGACGAGATCATCGACCCCACCCCGCTCATCGCCGAGCTGGGGGAGCGCTTCATCGGAAACCCGCTGCTGTCCAACCTGCCGCGCAAGTACAAGACGGCGATCACCGGCCACCCCAGCCAGGATGTGGTGCACGAGATCAACGACTTCGCTCTCGTTGGCGTCAAGCACCCTGAACTGGGTGTGGGCTACGACCTCTGGGCCGGCGGTGCCCTCTCCACGAACCCGATGCTCGGCAAGCGCCTCGGCGCCTTCGTCAAGCCGGAGCAGGCCGCGGACGTGTGGCTCGGCGTCACCAGCATCTTCCGCGACTACGGCTACCGCCGCATGCGCACGAAGGCCCGCCTGAAGTTCCTGATGGCTGACTGGGGTCCGGAAAAGTTCCGCCAGATCCTCGAGGACGAATACCTCGGCTACAAGCTGGCTGACGGCCCCGCCGCCCCCAAGCCGTCCACCCCGGGCGACCACGTGGGCGTGCACGAGCAGAAGGACGGCAAGTTCTTCATCGGCGCCACCCCGATTGCGGGCCGCCTCTCCGGCTCCCAGCTGGTGAAGCTCGCGGACACCCTCGAAGCCCGCGGCTCCTACCGCTTGCGCACCACGCCGCACCAGAAGCTGGTGGTGCTGGATGTGCCCAAGGACGAGGTTGAACCGCTGGTCGCCGAAATGGACGCGCTGGGTCTTTCCGCCCGCCCGTCCGTCTTCCGCCGCGGCACCATCGCCTGCACCGGCATCGAGTACTGCAAGCTGGCCATCGTGGAAACGAAGGTCACCGCTGCCACCGCCGTTGCCGAGCTGGAGCGCCGCCTCGCGGACCTGGCCGACAGCGGCCAGCTGCCGCAGGCCCTGTCCCTGCACATCAACGGCTGCCCCAACTCCTGCGCCCGCATCCAGACCGCGGACATCGGGCTCAAGGGCATGATGCTCCCCACGCCCGACGGCGACCCCACCCCGGGTTTCCAGGTTCACCTGGGCGGCGGGCTGGCTTCCGCCGACCGCGAAGAGGCCGGCCTCGGACGTACCGTCCGCGGCCTGAAGGTCTACGTGGCGGATCTGCCGGACTACGTGGAACGCGTGGTGCGGAAGTTCGTGGCCGACCGCGCCGAAGGCCAGACCTTCGCCGAGTGGGCCCACGCCGCAGACGAGGAGGCCCTCCAGTGACGGCTCCCCAGCCACACCCCAACCTCGCAAGCTCGGCCGGGGACCCCGGTGGCCGTGGGCCCACACTCCGCTCGCACGAGGAGCTCAAGGCCCTCGCCGAGGCCGGCGCCGCCGAACTCGGCTGGGACGCCCCCGCCCGCGACGTGATCGCCTGGGTGGAGCGCAACTTCGAGATGCCTGCCGTCGCCGTCGCCTGCTCCATGGCCGACGCCGTGCTGCCGGCGCTCGTCGCGGACCAGCTTCCCGGCGTCGACGTCCTGTTCCTCGAGACCGGCTACCACTTCCCGGAAACCTACGCCACGCGCGACGAGGTGGCCGCGAACCTGCGCGTCAACGTGGTGGACGTCCTTCCGGAGAACACCGTGGAACAGCAGGACCGGCTCCTGGGCAAGGACCTGTTTGCCCGCGACGCCGCCCAGTGCTGCGCGCTCCGCAAGGTGGCCCCGCTGCGCCGCACGCTCGCCGGCTACGAACTCTGGTTCACAGGCGTGCGCCGCGATGAAGCCCCCACGCGCACCAACACCCCGCTGGTGACCTGGGACGAAGCCAACGGCCTGGTCAAGGTCAATCCGGTAGCCGCATGGACCTTCGATCAGCTGGTCCAGTACTCCGATGACAACCTCCTTCCCGTCAACCCGCTCCTCTCCCAGGGCTACCCGTCGATCGGCTGCCAGCCCTGCACCCGCAAGGTGGCACCCGGCGATGATCCCCGCGCCGGCCGCTGGGCAGGAACCAACAAGACAGAATGCGGACTACACGTATGAGCACTTTTCTAACCGAGGAGCCCACCCAGGTGACCGACGTCGCAGCTTCCACGCGCCTCTCCAGCCTGGACACCCTCGAGTCCGAGGCCATCCACATCATCCGCGAGGTTGTTGCCGAGTTCGAGAAGCCTGCGCTGCTCTTCTCCGGCGGCAAGGACTCCGTGGTCATGCTGCACCTGGCCACCAAGGCGTTCTGGCCGGGCAAGGTTCCGTTCCCGGTGCTGCACGTGGACACCGGCCACAACTTCCCGGAGGTCATCGACTTCCGTGACCGGACGGTGGAACGTCTGGGACTCAAGCTAGTCGTCGGCAGCGTCCAGGAATTCATCGACCGCGGCGAGCTGGCAGAGCGTGCCGACGGCACCCGGAACCCGCTGCAGACCGTCCCGCTGCTGGACGCCATCCAGTCCAACAAGTTCGACGCCGTCTTCGGCGGCGGCCGCCGTGACGAGGACAAGGCCCGCGCCAAGGAGCGCATCCTGAGCCTCCGCGACGAGTTTGGCCAGTGGGACCCGCGCAACCAGCGCCCCGAGCTGTGGAACCTGTACAACGGCCGCCACACCGTGGGCCAGCACGTCCGCGCGTTCCCCATCAGCAACTGGACCGAGCTGGACGTGTGGCGCTACATCGAGCGCGAAAACATCGAGCTGCCCGGCCTGTACTACGCCCACGAGCGCGAGGTTTTCGCCCGCGACGGCATGTGGCGTGCAGTCGGCGAGGTCTCCCAGCCGCGGCCCGATGAGGAAGTCATCACCAAGACCGTCCGTTACCGCACCGTCGGCGACATGTCCTGCACCGGCGCCGTCGAATCGGCTGCCGCCACCGTGCGCGACGTCGTCATCGAAGTTGCCGCCTCTACTATCACCGAACGTGGCGCCACCCGTGCGGATGACCGCATCTCCGAGGCCGCCATGGAAGACCGCAAGAAGGATGGCTATTTCTAATGAGCACCGAAATCGACACCGCCCGCGCGGCCGCTCTTCTTGACGAAGCACCCCTGACCAACGCCACCCTCTTCCGCTTCGCGACCGCAGGATCGGTCGACGACGGCAAGTCCACTCTCGTGGGCCGCCTCCTTCACGACTCCAAGGCGATCCTCGCCGACCAGCTCGACGCCGTGGCCCGCACCTCGGCGGACCGTGGGTTCGGCGGGGCGGCAGGCGGCATTGACCTGGCCCTCCTGACCGACGGCCTGCGTGCCGAGCGCGAGCAGGGCATCACCATCGACGTCGCCTACCGCTACTTCGCCACGGACCGCCGCAGCTTCATCCTCGCGGACTGCCCCGGCCACGTGCAGTACACCAAGAACACGGTGACCGGCGCGTCCACCGCGGACGCCGTCGTCGTACTTATTGACGCCCGCAAGGGTGTCCTGGAGCAGACCCGCCGGCACCTCTCCGTGCTGCAGCTGCTGCGGGTTGCCCACGTGATCGTGGCCGTGAACAAGATCGACCTCGTGGACTTCAGCGAGTCTGTGTTCCGCGAGATCGAGGCGGACGTGCAGCAGGTGGGCCGCGAACTCGGCCTCGGTTCCGATGGCATCACCGACCTGCTGGTGGTTCCGGTTTCCGCGCTCGACGGCGACAATGTGGTGGAGCGCTCGGAGCGCACCCCCTGGTACACCGGGCCTGCGCTGCTCGAGGTGCTGGAGACGCTTCCCGCCGCCGACGAACTCGAAAGCCACCTCGAGAGCTTCCGCTTCCCGGTGCAGCTGGTCATCCGGCCACAGGGCGCGCTGGCCCCCGACGCCGTTGCCGGCGGACTCGACCCGGAGGCGTACCGGGATTACCGCGCCTACGCCGGCCAGATCACCGAGGGATCGGTCAAGGTGGGGGACAAGGTCAGCGTCCTGACGCCCGGCCAGGACCCGCGCACCACCACCGTCATCGGAATTGACTTCGCCGGTACCTCGCTGGAGGAGGCAGCCGCGCCGCAGTCGGTGGCGATCCGCCTGGCTGACGAGTTCGACGTCGCCCGCGGTGACACCATCGCAGCCGCCGGCACCGTCCGGGAGAGCTCCGCCGACCTGTATGCGGCGCTGTGCTGGCTGTCCCCGAAGCCGCTCCGTGAAGGCGCCAAGGTCCTGGTGAAGCACGGCGCCCGCACCGTGCAGGCGCTGGTCCGCAGCGTGAGCGGCAAGCTGGACCTGGCCACCTTCAACCTCGAAGGTGCGTCCAGCCTGGAGCTTAACGACATCGGGCACGCGCAGCTCCGGCTCGCCGCGCCGCTGCCGCTGGAGAACTATCTGCACCACCGCCGCACCGGCGCGTTCCTGGTGATCGACCCGCTGGACGGCAACACCCTCGCCGCCGGCCTGGTCAAGGACCACCCCGGCGACCACGAGGACGAGCGCTACAGCATCTGATGCGCCTGCTCTGACCGCAGAGGCCCCGGTTCGGAATTTCCGGACCGGGGCCTTCGCTGTTCTCCCGGCCCGGCCCTCCCCGCCCGGTCCGGCCCCGCCACAACCGGCCCCTACCCGCACAACCGGCCCCGCCCAAGGCCGCTCAAGCGGGCCAGGGCCGGTCGAGGGCGGCAGGCAGCAGGCAGCATCCCTTGACTCAGCCCGGCACGTGGGCAATAGTTTCACCCTGTCCAGCCGGATCGTGGCCCCAGCCGGGCCCAGCCCATCCAGCGGGAGGGGAAGTAGTGGAAACCATCAACAACCGGCTCATCAACTGGGCGTCCATTCTGGATGACAAGACGCGCGAGCAGGCGCTGGCAACCGCCCGGCTTCCCTTCATCTACCCGCATCTGGCGCTGATGCCGGATGCGCACCTCGGCAAGGGGGCCACCGTCGGCTCCGTCATCCCGACGCTCGGCGCCATCATTCCAGCCGCTGTGGGCGTGGACATCGGCTGCGGAATGATCGCCGTCAGGACGCAGTACGTGCTGAAAGACCTGCCCAAGGACAGGAAGCGGCTGCGCGAGGACATTGAGCGCGTCATTCCTTTGTCGGCGGGCCACAACAACCGGAGCGTCCTCGCCACCGCCGAACCGCGCGTCGCTGAGCTGAAGAAACTGGCTGCCAAGGCCGGGTTTGACCCGGGCCAGTATGTGCCGAAGTGGGCGCTGCAACTTGGCTCACTTGGATCCGGAAACCACTTCATCGAAGTTTGCGTGGATGAAACGGACGCCGTCTGGCTGTTCCTGCACTCCGGCTCCAGGGGGATCGGCAACAAGATCGCGCAGCACCACATCAATGTGGCGCGCCGGCTGGCCGCAGCGCAAGGGACTGCCCTGCCGGACCCGGACCTGGCCTCCCTGGAAGAGGGCACCGCCGAATTCACGCACTACATCAAGGAGCTCCGCTGGGCCCAGCGCTTCGCCCTGCTGAACCGCGAGGAAATGATGGACCGCGTGATCACCCAGTTTGGCCGCTGGGTGGGCGGCCCCGTCCACGAAAAGGAGCGGATCAACTGCCACCACAACTTCACGCAGCAGGAGACCCATTACGGAAAGTCCGTCTGGGTGTCACGGAAGGGGGCCATCAAGGCCGAAGCGGGGGATCCGGGCCTGATTCCCGGATCCATGGGCACAGCTTCCTACGTCGTGGAGGGGCTCGGAAACCCGGTGTCCCTGAACTCGTCGCCGCACGGAGCGGGCCGGGAATACTCACGGAATGCGGCACGCAAGACGTTCTCCCTGACGGAGTTGAAGCAGGCCATGCACGGGATCGAATTCCGCGCCACGGAGGCCTTCATCGACGAGATTCCTGCCGCCTACAAGCCGATAGACCAAGTCATGCACGACGCCGCAGACCTCGTTCGTGTGCGCCACAAACTGCGGCAGATCATCAACGTTAAAGGGGACTGAACCTGGACCGTCGAGGTGCTCTGGACGCTGCTGCAGGGCGGTGCCAAGGTGAAGCAGTAGGCGTGAACATTCCGGCACTGAAGCAACGGAGGATGTCATGAATCTCGATGAACTGGTCTTCCACCCCTGGGCGGTGCAGGGGCCGCGCGACGTGCCTACCTTCTTCGGCGGCTCCGGGAGCTATGTCATCGACGCCAGCGGCCGGCGCTACCTGGATTTCAGCTCGCAACTGGTGTTCACCAACCTCGGTCATCAACATCCCCGGATCGTCGCTGCGATCAAGGAGCAAGCCGACCGACTGTGCACGCTCGCACCTGGCCACGCGTCCGACGTCCGGGGTGAAGCGGCGCGGCTGATTGTGGAGGTCGCGCCGGAGGGCCTCGGGCACGTGCTGTTTACGACCGGCGGAACGGAGGCCATCGAGCATGCGGTTCGAATGGCGCGCCTTTACACCGGGCGACCGAAAGTGCTCGCCGCCTACCGCTCGTACCATGGCTCGACGGCGGCAGCAATCCACCTCACCGGCGACCCGCGCCGCTGGGCCTCGGACAGCGGCGCGGCGGGAGCCGTCCACTTCTTCGGTCCTTTCTTGTACCGGTCGGCGTTCGGGTCGAGGAACTTGGAGGAAGAGTGCGAGCGGGCGCTGGCCCATCTCGAGCAAGTGATTCTCCTGGAAGGCCCGACGACGATCGCCGGGCTGGTCCTGGAATCCGTGATCGGCAGCTCGGGCGTCATCGTGCCGCCAACCGGCTACCTGCGTGGGGTACGCGAGCTGTGCGACCGCCACGGCATCGTCTACATCGCCGACGAAGTGATGGTTGGCTTCGGCCGCACGGGAGCCTGGTTCGGTGTCGACCACGATGACGTGTCACCCGACCTGATGGCGTTCGCAAAGGGAGTGAACTCCGGGTACGTGCCGCTGGGCGGTGTGCTGGTCGGCGACCCGATCTACGAGATGTTCACCAGACGCCCTTACCCCGCGGGCATGACGTACAGCGGCCACCCACTCGCCTGCGCAGCAGCTGTCGGCGCCATCAGCGCGATGCACGAGGAGGGCACCGTGGCGGCAGCTGCCCGCCTCGGCGCGGACGTCCTTGGGCCGGGACTCCGGGAGCTTGCCGCGAAGCACGAGTCTGTCGGCGACGTTCGCGGCATCGGCGGGCTCTGGACCGTCGAACTCGTCCGCGACCCGATGACCAAAGAGCCGCTCGTGCCGACAGGAGCCACTGGCCCGGCGAACGCGCCGATGGGCGCCTTCGTCAAGGCGTGCCTGGATCGGGGTCTGTTGCCGCTGACCATGGGCAACCGCGTCAATGTCGCGCCTCCCCTCAACGTCAACGACTCCGATGCCGCCGCGGGGCTGGCCATCCTGGACGACGCGCTCGCTGCAGCCGATACGTACCTGACTTAGGCCCGTGTGCGCCGAAGGGCTTGAGTCCACCGCAGGGACTGGGCGGAACCGGGCGGCTGCGGGGGCAGATAGCGCATGCTGGCACCCGTCCGAATGTGACGTTAGATGAACGCGCGTGACCCCCGGTTTCCGACTCATTGAACCGGGTTAACGACACTCCCTATGGTGAATCCATGACTAGTTCCAGGCCGGGCATGACCCGCATTGAGGCCGGCGACAGCCACGTGCCCAAGCGGAGGCGTGCCCTGGAGATCGCCCTGGCCCTTGGCTTGGTCCTGCTGATCATCGTGGGGGCTGTTGTGGCCTCCGCAGTGTCGCGGGATACCAACGCGTCTGCAGCACCTACAGCCCCCATTGGCCCCGCCGATGAGCTCAAGCTGGGCTATTTCGGCAACATCACGCATGCCCCGGCCCTGGTGGGCGTCAACGAAGGCTTCATTGCGAAGAGCCTGGGCAGCACCAAGCTGTCCACGCAGGTCTTCAACGCCGGCCCCGCCGCGGTGGAGGCACTGAACGCCGGGGCCATCGACGCGACCTACATCGGGCCGAATCCGGCCATCAACTCGTTCGTCAAGAGCAAGGGCGAGTCGATCAGCATCATCGCCGGCGCTGCCTCGGGCGGTGCCCAGCTTGTGGTCAAGCCCGGGATCAAGGACGCTGCGGATTTGAAGGGCAAGACCCTGGCGTCCCCGCAGCTGGGCGGCACACAGGATGTGGCGCTGCGCGCCTGGCTCGCCAAGCAGGGCTTCAAGACCACTCCCGACGGCGGCGGGGACGTCGCCATCAACCCGACCGAGAATGCCCAGACGCTGAAGCTGTTCCAGGACGGAAAGCTCGACGGCGCGTGGGTGCCGGAGCCGTGGGCGTCCCGTCTGGTGCTCCAGGCCGGGGCGAAGGTCCTGGTCGATGAGAAGGACCTGTGGGACGGATCCCAGACCGGCAAACCGGGCCAGTTCCCCACCACCGTCCTGATCGTGAACAAGAAGTTCGCCGCAGAGCACCCGCAGACGGTGGAAGCGCTGCTGAAGGGCCACGTCCAAGCCGTGCAGTGGCTCAACGACACCCCGGCCGCCGAAAAGGCCAGCAAGGTAAACGCCGCCCTCAAGAAGGACTCCGGCAAGGCGCTGCAGCAGAACGTCATCGACCGATCGCTGCAGAACATCGTGTTCACGGTGGACCCGCTGGCGGGCACCTATAAGAAGCTGCTGCAGGACGGCGTGGACGCCGGAACCACCAAGCAGACCGACCTCAACGGCATTTTCGACCTCCGTGCACTCAACACGGTGACCCAGACAAAGACTTCCGCAGCAGGGCTTGGCCAGGACTAGCCCCTGCTGAGGCAGCACACAACGCACCACGAACAAAGGACGGGACCATGCCAGTCGTACTGGAAAACCTGGGCAAGCGCTTCGGCGACGGCGCCCCGGTGCTGGACGACGTCAACGCCACCATCGGCAAAGGCGAATTCGTCGCCCTCCTCGGTGCGTCCGGCTGCGGCAAGTCGACCCTGCTGAACATCATGGCGGGACTGGAGGTCCCGACGTCGGGCGCTCTTGAGGTGCCCAGCGACGGTGCCGCCTTCATGTTCCAGGACTCCGCTCTTTTCCCTTGGCTGACGGCCAGGGAGAATGTTGAGCTCGCCCTGAAGCTGCGCGGCGTGGGCAAGGCCGACCGCCGTGCCAAGGCTGCCGAGCTGCTTGACCTCGTGCATCTGGCCGAGGCGGCGGACAAGCGCCCGCATGAGCTTTCCGGCGGCATGCGCCAGCGCGTGGCACTGGCGCGTTCGCTCGCGCAGGACCGGCAGCTGCTGCTGATGGACGAGCCGTTCGCGGCCCTTGACGCGATTACCCGTGACCTGCTCCATGACGAACTCGAGCGCATCTGGAAGGAAACGGGCCGCACCATCGTGTTCGTGACGCACAACGTCCGCGAGGCCGTCCGCCTCGGCCAGCGCGTGCTGCTGCTGTCCTCCCGGCCCGGCCGCGTCGTCCAGGAATGGAACGTCACCGAAGAACACCGTACCGACGCCGGTCTTGCCGGACAGCTGACCGGGGTCATCACCGCCCGGCTGCGAGAGGAGATCCGCCGCCATGCCAAGTAAGTTCCTGTCTGACCCCGCGCCGGATGCCGCCCCCGCCCTGCCGGTCGAGCCCGCTGAGGCGCCGCTGGGCGAGCCCGGCGAGACCCCGGCTTCGGGAACCGGGGAGTCCACCAAAATCCACGCCGCACTAACGCGGTCCTCCACCGGCTCGGCCGACCTGCGCGAACTCGAATCCGGGCTGGATTCCCTGCAGTCCGACGCTGCCCGCAAGGCCAGGATCGAATGGAGCCGTGTGCTGCTGCCGATCGCCGCCATCGTGGTGCTCGTGATCATCTGGCAGTTCTATGTTTCGCTCGGCCTCAAGCGCCGCGACCAGGTGCCGGGCCCGATGGATGTGCTCGAGCAGTTCGGCGCGCTGTGGGCTGAGGGATCGCTCGTGGAGGCTGTGTGGACGTCGTTGCAGCGAGGGCTTCTGGGCTTCCTGATCAGTGTTGTCATCGCCACGCCGATCGGCCTGCTGCTGGCCCAGGTGGCTCCGCTGCGCCGGGCGTTCGGCCCGCTGATCTCCGGACTGCAGGTCCTGCCGTCCGTGGCATGGGTCCCCGCGGCGATTATCTGGTTCGGCCTCACCGACGCCACGGTCTACTTCGTGGTGTTCATGGGCGCCATCCCGTCCATCATCAACGGCCTGATCTCGGGCGTGGACCAGATTCCGCCGCAGTACCGCAGGGTCGGCACGGTGCTCGGTGCCTCACGGCTGGAGATGGCCGTGCAGATCATTCTCCCTGCGGCCCTTCCCGGCTACCTGAGTGGCCTGAAGCAGGGCTGGGCGTTCTCCTGGCGCTCACTCATGGCCGCGGAAATCATCGCCGTGGGCGGCACCATCGGCTTCGGACTTGGCTCCATGCTGAACCAGGGCCGCGACCTCGCCGACATGACCATCGTGATGTCCGCGATCCTGCTGATTCTCGCAGTGGGCATCCTCATCGAGCTGCTCGTCTTCGGCCCCATTGAAAAGCGCCTCCTCCGCCGCCGCGGCCTCCTGGCCGGCAGCACCCGCTAAGCACCCCCAACAGACCCAAAGAAAGCCCGACGGCGATAATCGCCGTCGGGCTTTCTGCTGTCCGGAGTGGTCAGCCGCGCGTTAACGTGCCGCAGCCGTCGACTTCAATGCCCTTAGCCCAGGAAGGGATGGTCACTATGGTTCTTGCCGAACCGAAGTAGTTGTCATAGATGTCGTCGAAGCTTCCGCTGAAGCCGCTGAGGGTTGCCCAGTAGCAGGAAGTTCCGGTGCCGTAGCCGTAATAGGTCCCCGGCAGAATGTCGATCCCAACTCGGTAGGTGCCGTCAGCGGTGATGCGTGTGGCTTTGGCTCCCGTTGAAGGGACGGTCGTCCAAGAGCCGCACCCGCTGGTCATGAATCCGACGTCGCCAGGAAAGATCTGAACATAGGTGCGCGCGGCACCAAAATAGTTTGCGTTGATGTCATCGAAGCCTCCTGAAAAGCCGCTGAGACGCTCCCAGTAGCACCCGCTGCCTGTGCCGGTCGCCTTGTACAGCCCCGGTTTGATATGGGTTCCCACTTTGTAAGTGCCGTCGCCGCGGAGCACGGTCACTGCCCACACGGGGAGTTTGACGGCGGGGCTGCCGAGTGCCCGGGTATCGTAGTTCACCCTGCTGACCCAGACCCGCACCGCGATGGACTTTCCGTTGTCTGCTGCAGCGACACGGTAGGTCTTGTACCGCGCCCCCGTGATTGCACTACCGTTGCGGTACCACTGGTATCCGTACGCGGTTGGTGCCGGCGAATACGTACCGGGGTTGGCTGTGAGCGTTGCTCCAAGCCACTGGCCGCCGGTAATCCTCGGCGACGAAGTCGCGGTGAACACGGCCTTTCCCACGGTAACGAGTTTGGTGGCCGCCGCGCGCGTAAGATAACCCGCTTTGGAGACCGTGACCTTCACGTTCACCCGTGACCCGATGAATCCAGGATTGAGATAGAGGTAAGAGCCGGTTGCACCCTTGATCGCCACGCCATTGCGGTACCACTGGTACTTGAGGGAAACGCCGGGCGTCCACCCTTGGGAAATGCGCAGCGTCTGACCGTAGCGGTGAACACCGGTCACCAGCAGGGACTTGGTGGCCACGATGGTTCCGGAGTAGATCATGCGTGCCGCCGAGTAGCGGTCCAGGCTTGTGAACCCCGCTTTGCTTGCCCGGACTCTTACCTTGATCGTCTTTCCATAGTCCGCCGCTGTGGTGGCGTAGGTTCGACCGACCGCTCCCGTGATGGCCGCCGTGCCGCGGTACCACTGATAGGACAGGGTTGCGCCTGTGGGCGCCCACGTTCCTGCATTCGCCGTCTGTAGCTGGCCCACGCGGGCCGTTCCGCTGACGGTAGGTACCGGTGCGGTTACAAAGGTCGCGATGACCCCGGTGACCTGAGCGGAGGCCAGTTCCACAGACGAGAAGCCTGGCGCGGACAGCGTCACTTTGCCCCACAGCTTCTGTCCAACATCGGCGGCGGTAACTGTGTAGCGGGAGGCAGTTGCCGATGGGATGGCAACGGCTCCGCGGAACCACTGGTAGGTGAGCGTGCCATGGCTGGCGGAGTTATCCCACTGGGGAACGCTCAACGATAGTTCCTGGCCCACGGCCGGCCTGCCCGTCACGGGGTTGCTCCACGCAACCCCGGTGAAGGCGGCCGGGCGCACCGTCACCGGAAGGGCTGAAACTTCGGTTCCGGGAGTCTGAGCGTCTGGCGAAGCCACCACGGTGAGTTGAATGCTCTTTCCGGCCATGGCCGGAAGGATCTGCAGGACATCAGCCTCGCCAATCGCATGACCGGCAGTCTGGATGGGAACGCCGTCGATGATCCAGCTGTACTTGATCCAGCCGGCTCCGGTCCACTGTCCGCCTGTGGAGGACAGGGAGCCGCCGACGACGGGATCCCCTTCAACCGCAGGAAGGCCGATGTTTACAGGAGCGGCCGGCGTCTCCTCGGCCGGTGCCTCCTCCGTAGGCGCCACCTCAGTTGGCGTCACTTCGGTGGGCATAGTTTCCGTCGGCGTAGCCTCGACTGGAGGCTGTTCTTCCGCGGGCGGATCTACCGGAGCCGGTGCTGGCTCCGTGACAGTGCCGGTTTCCATCGGCAGCGCCTGTGCTGCCGGAGCCATAAAAAGGCCAGCAAGCAAAGCAATGCTGCCGGCTGTGGCAATGCACCTGGTGACAAGACCAGGGCACGTCCGAGTACGGACGTTTTCGTGCAGAGACAACGAGTCCCCTTCCCCCATGTTGAGACTGATCGGAGATCCCGATCGCAGTTATTCTAGGTCTTGGCACAGACATTCTTCGTCCCGCATGCACGCGCTGGGTTGATCCTTGGGAGAAACTAATGTGACGCTGCGTTACCTTGCGTGAACTGGTGTTTCCGTTGCCGTTGTTGGGGAATGTGACGCGGCCCTACCGTTGATTCATGGCAATTCAGGACATCTACCCAACGGCACTGCGCCTGCTCGGCCGACCCGTGCTCGTGGTGGGCGGAGGGCCTGTGGCCACGCGCCGCGCGAAGGGCCTGCTCGACGCCGGTGCCCGCGTTACCGTGGTGGCCCCCGTTGCCTCCGACCCGCTCCGTGAACTCGCCGACGCCGGCCTGCTCATCTGGGAGCCGCGCGCTTACCGCTCCGAGGATGTCGACGGCGTCTGGTTCGTTCAGACAGCCACCGGCGATTCCGCTGTGGACGCCCAGGTATCGGCCGACGCCGAAGCGCAGCGCATCTGGTGCGTCAACGCCTCCGACCATGAAGCGTCCGCCGCCTGGACGCCGGCTGTGGCCGTGGTTGACGACGTCAAGATCGCCGTGAACGCCGGGGGAGACCCGCGCCGTGCGATGGCCCTGCGCGACGCCGTCGCCACCGCCCTCGAATCCGGCGACCTGCCGCTCCGCCGCCGCCGTATTTCGAAGGACGGCGCCACCGCGGGTTCCGTGGCCCTCGTGGGAGGCGGCCCGGGCGACACCGGCCTCATCACCGTCCGCGGCCGCCGGCTCCTTGGTCAGGCCGACGTCGTGGTGGCAGACCGCCTCGGCCCGCGTGAGCTGCTCAACGAACTGGCCCCTGACGTCCGCGTCATCGAGGTGGGCAAGACCCCCGGCCACCACCCCGTTCCGCAGGCCGAGATCAACCGGATCCTCGTCGACGAAGCCCTGAAAGGCCACCGCGTTGTACGCCTCAAGGGCGGCGACCCCTATGTCCTGGGCCGCGGCGGCGAGGAAGCAGAATTCTGCCGCCGGCACGGCGTCGAGGTTGAAGTGGTCTCCGGCGTGACATCGGCCATCTCCGTACCCGCAGCCGCCGGCATCCCCGTGACACACCGCGGCCTGGCCAAGGGCTTCAGCGTGGTCACCGGGCACGAGGAACTGTCAGAGGTCCCGGCCCGCCCCGACCACACCGTGGTGCTCCTGATGGGCGTCGGCCAGCTGCGTGAATCGGCCTCCGCTCTCGGCAAAGCCGGCCTGCCCGGGGACACCCCGGTTGGTATCGTGGAGAACGGCTACCTGCCGAACCAGCGCGTGACGATTGGCACACTCGCAACCATCGCCGACCAAGCCGAGGCCACCGGCGTCGCGAACCCTGCCGTGATCGTCATTGGTGACGTTGTCCGCGTGAGCCCTTTCGCGCCGTCGCACTTCAAGACCGCTGACTACAGCACCACGAGCCCCAACAAGCCCCGTACAAGCACCACCCGCGTTCTCACCCCCTAGCCCCCCGAGTCGGGACCGAAGAAAAGGAACACAGCCGTGTCAACCAGCACCACCGTAGGAACCGCTGCCCGCCCGTTGCGTGTGGCCGTCATCGGCTCCGGCCCGGCCGGCGTCTACGCCGCGGACATCCTCACCAAGAGCGAGGCCGTCAAGAGCGGCGAGCTGACCGTGAGCATCGACCTCTTTGACCGCTACCCTGCGCCCTACGGCCTGATCCGCTACGGCGTTGCCCCGGACCACCCGCGCATCAAGGGCATCGTCAACGCGCTGCACAAGGTGCTGGACCGCGGAGACATCAGGTTCTTCGGCAACGTGGACTACGGTACGGACCTTTCCATCGAGGACCTCCGCAAGCACTACGACGCCGTCATCTTCGCCACCGGCGCCATCAAGGACGCGGACCTGAACATCCCGGGCATCGAACTCGAGGGCTCCTACGGCGGCGCCGACTTCGTCTCCTGGTACGACGGCCACCCGGACGTTCCCCGCGAATGGCCGCTGGAGGCCAAGGAAATCGCCGTGATCGGCAACGGCAACGTCGCACTGGACGTGGCCCGCGTCCTGTCCAAGCACGCCGACGACCTCCTGGTCTCCGAGATTCCGGACAACGTCTACGCCGGCCTGAAGGCATCGCCCGTCACGGACGTCCACGTCTTCGGCCGCCGCGGCCCGGCCCAGGTGAAGTTCACCCCGCTGGAGCTGCGCGAGCTGTCCCACTCCAAGGACGTGGACATCATCCTGTACCCGGAGGACTTCGAGTTCGACGAAGAGTCCGACCGCCAGGTCCAGACCAACAACCAGACCAAGACCATGGTCGGCACGCTCACCAACTGGATCGCCGAGCAGCCCGAGGACGTCTCCGAGCTCAAGGCCTCCCGCCGCCTGCACCTGCACTTCCTGCACAGCCCCGTGGAGATTTACGACGACGCCGCGAACCCCGGGCGCGTCAGCGGCATTAAGTTCGAACGCACCGAACTGGACGGCACGGGCAACGCCCGCGGCACCGGCGAATACATCGACTACCCGGTACAGGCCGTGTACCGCGCGATCGGCTACTTTGGTTCGGCCCTGCCCGAGATCGAGTTCGACCACAAGAAGGGCGTCATCCCGAACGACGGGGGCCGTGTCCTGGACGCGTCCGGCGAGCACGTGCCGGGCATCTACGCCACCGGCTGGATCAAGCGCGGCCCCGTCGGCCTCATCGGCCACACCAAGGGCGACGCCCTCGAAACCGTGACGTACCTGCTGGAAGACCGCGAGAACCTCCCGGTTGCCGAGGCACCCGCCGCCAGCGCCGTCGTCGACCTGCTGGAAAGCCGCGGCGTGGAGTACACCAGCTGGGAAGGCTGGCTGGCCCTGGACGCGCACGAGCTCGCCTTGGGCGCCGAAGCCACCGCGGCCGGCGGCTCGCACGGTGTTGAGGTCAAGCGTGAGCGCATCAAGGTTGTGCCGCGTGAGGACATGGTAGCCATCTCCCGCGACGGAGTGGCCGCCAGCGTCTGACCCGGTTCCCCTTTACGGCGCGAACTGGCAGCTAATGACCGCAAACTTCGGTTTTGACGTCATCTGCTGCCAGTTCGCGCTGTGCTTTAACGCTGGTGCTGTAGTTTCAACCCGGCGGGACTAACTCCCCGCGCCGCCCGCGGCCATGAGTTCGAGCCGCTTCAGGGTTTCACGGTTGCGGACGGAGATGAGCGCGTCCCTCAGGGCTTTGGGAACCGCCAGGCCGGGGCCGCGGATGGCGTCTTCGGCGATCGTGACCCGGCACTGCGTGCCCAGGTCCTCGAGCGTGATCACCACCTTGGCCTCGCCCATGGGCCAGCCGCGGGCGGTCAGTTCCAGCGATTTGCCCGGCTCAACGGCAGCGACCCTGGTGCTGTCATCGATCACCAGCGGCCACGCGCCCACGGAATGGTAGAGCCGTGAGCCGAGCTCGGGCCACTTGGCGTCCACCGCGCGGATCCTCGAGGCCCCGACAACCCAGCCGGAGTAGAGCCAGCCATCCGCGATCACCTTCCAGACGTCTGCTGCGGGGGAGTTGTAGACCTGGGTTATCGTGGCCATCGGTTTCCTCTCATGCGGGGCCGGGTGCTGCGGAATGGAATTCTGGTCAGCCCGCCGCCGGCCGGAACGGCGTGTTGTAAGAAGCCGGGGTGTGAGAACCCTGGGCCTGAACACGCCAGCCGTCAGACTCTGCACCGCAGGAAGGCCCGGCGCCGGACCACGTGCCGTGCGGTACGAATTTTCCCGGAGGCGCCGCGTCCAGGCGTAGGTGCGGGCACCCGGCAGCGGGTGTTGGAGCGGGTCGAAGCGGGCGGAGGTGTCGTCCTGGTCGGGATCGGCCCTTAGCCGCAGGGTTCCGGCGTTGACCCAGGGGCCGGCGGGCGTGGCGTAGGACAGGGCGAGTACCCAGTCATCTTCGGCCAAGGCCGTTCTGAAGTCGCCGCCGGTTTCGGCCCGGCCGGTGGCCCGCGGCGGCAGCGAAAGCGTCCGCAGCCCCAGCAGCACCGGCCCGTCCGCGCCCCGGTATGGCATCAGCGTCGTGAACCGGGCGGCGCCGACATCCAGCCTGGGAAGCAGCAGGAACCGCGCCGGAAATCCCCAGCCGGTGGTCGCGAAGAGGAGGTCCGCCGTGCCGGGAGCACCGGGGCCGGTGGCGCGGGTGCGGGAACCGGTGCCGCCAATGCGCAGGGCGAGCCCCAGGATGTCGGGGAGTGCATCCGGGAGCCCTACCGAGCGGGAGAACCGGGCCTGCACCTGATCGGTACCGGGTGCGTCAAGCCAGCTGATGCCGCTCCGCCCGCCGGGCAAGCCGCCCTGCCGGCCATGCCGGGTCAGCTCGCCAATGAGGCTGATGCCCCGCGGATGAATCGGCCGGACCGGGCGGATGGTCTTGATGGCCTTGAAGATTGCGGCGAAACCCCGCCCTGCCAGCCCGCTTGCCCGGCCCGCCAGTCCAGCCGCCGGCCCGGCTCCGCTGCCGTCCAACCCAACTGCCAGTCCCACGGCTTCACGCGATTCCTGCGTCATGAGCCCTCCTCGTTGCTTCACGTCATGCGGGCTGCGGATATCGCCCGAGTGGTTTCGCCCGCCGCTTCCACCGGGTTGCCCCGCACGCTGCCATGCGGGTCACATCCTGCCAAACTTTGACCTGACCAGGGCGAAAACGCCGTAGCAAATAAAGCCGGCGCCGATCGCGAGCAGCAGATAGGGCCCATAGGGGTGGTCGAGCAGGGCTTTGAGGCTGCCGTCCAGCCCGGTGGATTCGTCCGGGCTGTGCTTGGCGGCGGCGATGACGAAGAGCAGGCCGGCAAGGATTAGCGCGATTCCCTTGGCCACGTGGCCCGTGACGCCCAGGGAATCAATCAGCTTCCCCCTCCGCGTGCCCTCGAACTGGAAGAGTTCCTCCTTGAACCCCCGCCGGACGCCTTTCACGATGAAGTAGACCCCGACGCCCACGATCGTGAGGCCGAGCGCGCTCAGAACCACCGTGCCGAACGGCGAGGTCAGGAGTGCGGCGCTGATGTCCTTCGTTGACTCGCCCGAATCGCTGCGCAGGCCCACTGCAAAGCCGCCGAAGCTCAGGCCTACGCTGCCATAGGCGATGGCCAAAAAGCCCGAAGAAATGTGTTTGCCGATTCTCTCCTTCGTCGGCAAATGGCGGGCACGCAGCGTCGCCTCACTCAACTGCCAGAGCGCGAGGCCAAGGCAGGCGATCATGCCCGCCCACATCAGGGCGGGTCCCCATGGATTGGCAGCCAGTTGCTCGATTGCCCCGGTGGCCTCGGCCTGGCCAGGCTCGCCCAGTGCCAGCGCGATGGCGATGGCGCCGACCACGATGTGGAGCAGCGCAATCACGGCAAACCCCGACCGCGCGACGACGTCCAGCGCCTTGATGTTCGACGCCGCCTCCGCGGCGTCGAACGCTTCGCCTATCGGGCTCGCCTTGTCCGTCATGGCTTCGTCAGCCGTTCATGGGTCCTTCGGCGTGGACCCTCTCGGCTCCTTCGCCCGTGAGTTTCACCGTGCAGCGGACCACGAGTGTGTCGGGCGCAGTGTCGAGCTCCACCAGTGTGTCGCCGGCCCTGAGTACGGCGAACCCCTCCGACCCGGGCTCGACGCCAAAGCCCCTGGACGCTGCGGCCTGTCGGGCATTTTCCAGCGCTTCGCGCCGGAGTTGGTCCACATAGCTCTGGTCGTCCTCGCGGGCGGAGTCGCCAAAGGCCCAGCCGAACAAGGTTCCTGTTGCTTCCATGGCGATGATTTTACGCTCAAGGGATGCGCTGTTACGGGCTTCCGTAACATTAGTAAGTGTGCTTACCATATGTCCACCATGACTTTGGTGTGGCTGCTGCCGGCGGGCAACCCCGACGGCGGCGTGGAAGCCATCGTTCCCGATCCGTCCTCTACGTTAGGAAGCACATCATGGCAGGAAATCTACTGGCACGCTCCATTCACGACCTGACGGCGGCTGCCTGGTTCGGCGGTGCGCTGATGGGGGCCATCGGCCTGAACGGAGCCGCCGCAGAAGCGAAGGACCCCGCGGAACGCACCAGGCTCTCAAGCCTGGGGTGGATGAAGTGGGCGCCCATCCAGACGGCGGCCTTCGCCACACACCTCGTGGCTGACCTGGCCATCGCCTGGGAGAACAGGGAGCGCATCGCCAAGCAGGACGGCGTGGGTACTGACACCCTCTACAAAACAGCCGCGACCCTGGCGGGCGCCGCCGTGACGCTGTATGCCGGGATTCTGGGCAAGAAGGTCGAGAAACTGGCGGACGAGGGTGCGGAAGGCGCCACGGAGCCGCGACCCGGCGCGTCGGACAAGCTGCAGGCCGCGCAGAAGCAGCTGAAGGCGCTGCAGTGGGCTATCCCCGCATTTGCGGCCTGGGTCATCGTGCTCGGCGCGAAGCATGGCGAGATGCAGCGGCCCAAGAATGTCTTCATGGGACTCCGCGACCGCTGACGCAGGCGGTCAGCGCCAAACGGTGGCTGGCTGAGGAGGCAAAGGACGACGGCCGGATCCCGTATGAGGGGACCCGGCCGTCGTCGTGTACCCAGAGTCGTGCGCCCAGAGTCCTGCGCACAGGTCGAGGACGTTACACCGGCTGGCTGTTCGCCGGCGGAAGGTTGGGGTTCATCGGTTCAAGGTTTGGATCCTCGGCCGTCCACACCTGGATCACGGCCCAGACGACAGCCGCGATCGGTACCGACAGCACAGCGCCGATGATGCCTGCGAGGATGGTGCCGGCGGTCAAGGCCATCAGGATGACAAGGGCATGGAGCTGGACGGCCTTGCCCATGACGATCGGCTGCAGCAGGTCACCTTCCAGCTGGTTCACGGCAATGACCACCGCCACCACGATCAGGGCGACCACCGGACCATTGGCCACAAGGGCCACGAGTGCGGCAAGGACTCCCGCCACTGTCGCCCCCACCAGGGGGATGAACGCGCCCATGAAGACAATGATGGCCAGCGGGATGGCCAGCGGCACCTGCAGGATCAACAGGGCGGCGCCGATCGCCACTGTGTCCACCAGTGCCACGATGGCCGTCCCGCGGACGTAGCCGCCGAGTACTTCCAGGGTGCGACTACCCACCCGGCGGAGCTTGGCTTCGCGCTGGCCGCTGAAGGGCCGAAGGAAGAAGTTCCAGATCTGGGACCCGTCCTTGAGGAAGAAGAACAGGATCACCACCATGAGGATGGCGCCGGCGAGGAACTCGGTGACCACCGACAGTCCGGAAAGTGCGCCCGAGCGGACCTGGCTGCTGGAGGCGAACTGGATGATGCCGTCCCTGGCCTGGTTCAGCTGTTCACGATCCAGCGGGAAGGGGCCGGTGAGGAGGAACTTTTCCAGTTCGTCGAGGCCGGAGGCGGCCTGCTGCACCAGGTCGTTCCACTGGCTGCGTACCGATAGGACAATCACCGTGGTGACGCCGGCCAGCAGCGCCAGCAGTGCCACAAAGGCTATGCCCGTGGCTGCGGCACCGGGAACGCCCCTGCGCCGGAGCATGTTCACGAACGGACCGATGGCTGCGGCGAGGATCATTGCGATCAGGACCGGAATGACGAGCAGCCTGATCTGCAGCAGCGCATACACGGACACGCTGGCGACGGCGAGGATCAGCAGTATTTGCGCGGACCGGGTGGCCACCCGGCCCAGGCTGTCGGTCCACAGTTCGCGGGGCTGCTTCGATGCGGCAGGGGTCTTGTTGGCCGGCCGGGCTGCGTCCTTACCGGCGGGATTATGGTCGCGAGGTAATTCTTGCTCGGACAGTTGTGCTGCGCGGGCCATGGGAACTCCTAGTACTCAGCGGGCAGTGGACAGCGTCTGGCTCCCCAATCAGATAGTAAGCCTACTGATGTAAAGGATGGCGGTGAAACCCGCACGCGCTGGGCAACGCTCGGGGCAGCCCGGTGAGCAAGGCCCGCTGTGCAGAAGTAACCCGCGGGGAACGTCAGAGTTCCGCGTTAACGAAGCCGATCACGATGGCCGCCCACCAGCACGTCTGCGAGATGCCCAGGCACAGAAGCATGTGGATGCGTTGGCCCAGGGGCAGGGCCGCAAAGGTCGTCGTGGGCGGCATGACAACGAGGCGGCGCATGAGCGGAATCAGCATGATGCCGTTCAGCATCAGCACCAGCACGGCCGCCAGCTTCACCAGCGTCCAGGGATTGCTGACGTCGGGGCTCAGCAAAGCGCCGGTTAACAGGAGTATGGCAGTGCCCGACCAGATCAGGGGACCGGCGGCGCCGTCGAGGCGGATCGTCTCGGCAAGTTCGCGCCTCCCGATCAGCCACAGGAAACCGTGCCAATCCACCAGCAGGATGGCGCCGAACGCCAGCACCATGGCGAGGATGTGGACGGTGAGGCTCATGACGCGGGCCGATCCCTCGACCGTTACGGACAACCCCGCGGCGACGGCGAGCACCCACGCCGCCGCGGCGATGACGCAGAGAATCCCGACCAGACGGCGGGACGATTTGTGGGCTTCCCGCGGGATCTTGCGGCCCGCGGCTGCACTGTATGTCATGGTCTACCTCCAACTGCCTGAAAGGACCGTTGCTCATGGGTGGCGGGTGCTGCCGCGAGGTAAACCGCTAAATCGAGGATCGAACCGGGACCTTGGAAAAACCTTGGAAAAACCCTGTGAGAGGGGCTTTCACCCCCTCCGATTGGTCCCCCTGAGTGAGGGGTAACAGCCGCTGTTACTCCCTTAGCCATTCGGCACAGGAGTTGAGGTTGCGGTTGACGCTCGCCACCGCCGCCTCAACATCGTGTGCCTCAATCGCATCGACGAGTGTTTCGTGGCCCTCGCGCGGCACTCCCTGGAATCCGGGGCGCCCGTGCTGCTTCAGCAGGTCGTCATGGAAGACTTCACCGAAGCTGGTGTACAACTCGTGCAGCAGCGGGTTCGCGGAGGCCTGTGCCACGCGCACGTGGAAGCCCCAGTCGGCGCGTGCCCAGGCTGCGTAGTCCGCCGTGTTCCAGGAGGCTTCGCGTTCGGCGAGCAGCGCGCGCAGGGCGGCGACGTCGTCGGCCGTTGCGTTGCGGGCGGCGAGGCGGGCCGCCTGGGTGTCCAGTCCGACCCTAACCTCGAGGATGTGCTCCTCGGTGTGGTCCTGGTACATGCGGCGGGCAGCGCCGGAAATCTCGCTCGTGGCGCGGACGTATGTGCCGTCACCGCGGCGGACCTCCAGCATGCCGCTGTGGGCGAGGGCCTTAATCGCCTCGCGGAGCGTTCCGCGGGACACGCCAAGGCCGGCCATCAGCTCTGTTTCGGAGGGGATCCGCTGCTGCAGCGGCCACTCGCCGGAGTGGACCATGGCCCGGAGTTTGGCGGTGACTTCGTCGGCCAGCGGCTGGCGGTGCGAGGTGCTTAGCGTCATGGCGTCCTAGCCTTTCGTCTTGGCGGTGCTCTTGGCAGTGCTGTTGGCGGTGAGGTGGTGGGCCACAACTATCTGCGCCACGGCGATGGCCAGCAGCAACGCCAGCGGCAGCGTCCAGCCTCCGGTTGCACTGTGCAGCAGACCCATTCCGAACGGACCCACGGTGGCCAGGAGATAGCCGGTGGACTGGGCGAGAGTGGAGAGCGCGGTGGTCTCGGCGGTGTCCTGGCCGCTGCGGCTGATCATCACCATAACCAGCGGAAAGATGCCAAGCCCAAATCCGAGCAGCACAGCCGGGACGGCCGCGAGGGATACCGGCAAGATAAGGAGCGCGGCGATCCCGATGAGCATCGTGAGGCTGACCAGGTAAAAGGCCGGGCGCAGCATGCGTGGCCTGGAGCCAATGGCGATCAGCACCATGCCGGCCGGAACCGAAACCAGCTGCATGAGCCCGAACATCAGGCCGCTGTCCGCGGCACTGAGCCCCATGGTGGTGAGCATGTACGGGAACCAGCTCAGCAGCGCGTAGGCGAGCAGGGCCTGCAGTGTGAAGATTGCCGTCAGCAGCGCTCCCTTGCGGGTCCGCAGCAGCGGCCACGGCGATACAGGCGCTGACGTCCCGCGAACGCTGTGGCGGTGGGCGTGCAGCGCCACCGGCAGGAACCCCAGGAAGGCGGTCACGGCGAGAATGCCGATCGCGCCCACGCCCGCGGACGGCGAGCCAAGCAGCTGGGCCACGGGCACCACGGCCACGGCCGTGACGGTGGCCCCGGTGGTCATGGTCACGGTGTAGAGGCCGGTCATGAGGGATGTGCGGTGGGCGAAATGCTCGCGAATGAATGACGGCATGGCCACGTTGCAGACGGCCAAGCCGGACATTCCCAGCACCGTTCCGGCCAGCAGCATGCCGGTCGAGGGGATGCCGCGGAGCATCAGCCCGCCGGCCAGCATCGCGAGGCTCAGAAGGATGGACTTCTCGACGCCCAGCCGCCCTGTGAGCCACGACGTCGCCGCCCCCGCCACCGCGAAACACAGCGTGGGAATGGACGGGATCACCGACGCCACCAGAGGGCCGTAGCCCAGCACCAGTTGAAGATCGTGAAGGAGCGCCGAGGCACCGGTGATGCCCGCCCGGAGGTTCAGTCCAATCAGCACCAGCGCAATAACGCTGGCGACGACGGCGGCGCGGGCCTTGGGCGGGCGGGCAGCGGTCGAGGCGGGAGCTGAAGAAACGGAGGTCATTCCTTAAGGTTAGACGTTAGACGTTTGATGTCTAGGGTTTTGTGGCAAAGCTCTCGCGGCTCCCGGGCACGAGGAATAGACTCGGGCACAGGAACAGGGGCGACTGGGGCCGCCGAACCGAAAGGATGGCGTTCGTGCCATGACTCCTGAAGGCGTTGAAACCGAGAAGAAATACGATGTCGATCCCGGCACCGCGCTGCCGGCACTGCAGGATATACCCGGAGTGGAGCGCGTGGGCGAGCCGTCCGATGCCGACCTCGAGGCGGTCTATTTCGACACCGACGACCTCGCCCTGGCCTCGCGCCGGATCACCCTCCGGCGCCGCACCGGGGGAGCCGACGCCGGCTGGCACCTCAAGCTGCCGGCGGAACCCGGCGAGGCGGCGACTGCGGAGAAAGTACCCCGGGAGCGGCGGGAGATTCATGCGCCGCTGGGACAGGCCGCCGTCGTCCCCTGGGACCTGCTGGCGCACCTGCACGTCTACCTTCGCGGCGCCGAGCCGGCGCCCGTCGCCCGGCTGAAGACCAGGCGCACCACGCATGCCCTCTACGGAAACGACGGCGTGCACCTGGCCGACTTTGCCGACGACAGGGTGGAGGCCGAACCCCTGGGCGGTGCGGGCCTGGGCGGCGGGGGCCAGAAAAAGGAATGGCGTGAGTGGGAACTCGAACTCGTCCACGGGGACGCGGAGCTGTTCCCTGCCGCCGCTGCCGCCCTCGACGAGGCGGAGGCGAAGCCGGCAGCCCACGAGTCCAAGCTGGCGCGGGTACTGGGGGAGGCCTGGCCGGGCGGGGAAGCAGCGCCGGACACCGCTGCCGATGAAACCCGGGCGGACGGTGCCGGAAACGGGGGCCAGCAGCCGGCCGGTAAGAAGGCGCCGGCATCCGGCGTCGTGACGGCCTATCTTGGCGAGCAGATCGGGGAGCTGCTGGCGATCGATCCTGCGGTGCGGCTGGAAGAGCCCGACGCCGTTCACCAAATGCGCTCCGCCGCACGACGGATGCGCTCCGCCCTGGCGGTGTACCGCAAGCTGTTCGGAGCCGCCGCGGTCCGGAGGCTCCGCGATGAACTGCAGTGGCTTGGCCGGATCCTCGGTTCACCGCGTGACGCCGAAGTGATGCGCGAGCGGCTGCGCACCCACGTTGCCGACCTTCCGTCAGAGCAGGCCCGCGCCGTCAACCACAGGCTGGACCGCGAACTGGGCGCCCGGTTCGACGCGGGCTACCGGAAGGTGCAGGAAGTGCTCATGGCGGACCGCTACTTCCGGCTGCTGGATGACCTTGAGGACTTCCGGGACAACCCTCCGGTCCGCCCGGCTGCGGCCGCCCCCGCCGGAACCGTGACCCGCAAACGGGTGAAGAAGACGGCCCGGCGGCTGCGCCGCTCGCACAAGGCGGCGCTGCGCGAGAAGAAGGGACCGGAGCATGAGACCGCGCTGCACCAGGTGCGTAAGGACGCCAAGCGCCTGCGGCACGCCGCGGAATCGGCCGTGCCGGTCCACGGGAAGCGGGCAACCAAACTGGCCAAGGCCGCCCGTCGGCAGCAGAAGATCCTGGGCGAGTACCACGACAGCGTGGTGGCACGGACGCTCTTGGACAAGATGGCGCGCGGTCCGGAGCTGCCGGAGCAGGTGACGGCCGCCTACGGCTCCCTGCTCGAAACTGAAGCCAGGATCACCGCCCGCACCGAAGCCAAGTACAGCAAGTCCAGGCGGAAGGCACGCAAGCTCCTGAAGCGCGGAGTCAGCTAGCCGGTTTCCGCCTCCATCGGTGGCTTGGTCCACGCGCGCGCTGAACTACGCCTGGTGCCGCGATCCGAGCCGCGAGACCGCGAGGGCAAGCCACAGCTGAACGCGGTCGGCGGTGATGGAGGGATCGTAGCCGGTCAGTTCGGTGATCTGGGCCAGACGGTAGCGGACCGTGTTCCGGTGCAGGGTCAGGGCTTCGGCGACGGCGGCCACCGAGCCGTTGTTGTTCAGGTAGCTCTCCAACGTGGTCATCAGCTCAGCCCCGTGGGCGGCGTCGAAGGTGCGCAGCGGATTCAGCGACTCATGGGCCATGTCCGCGAGCGGCACGTCCTCGCTCGCCAGCAGCAGTGACGTCAGGCTGAGCCGCTCCGGCTCGTTGACGGGCAGTCCGTGGCTCGCAGCGTCGCGCGCCTCGAAGTAGCTCCAGCGCAGGCCGTTTGGCTTCGTGTAGGCGCCGCCGATGCCGATCGTCGCATGGATGCCCGCCTCGGCGAGATGGTCGCTCAGGCTCCGCGCCAGCGCCGTGGCGCCTCGGCCGTCGTCGGCGATTACGGTGATCAGGTCCTTGCCGACGACGGCGGTCACCGCCTTCTCGAGGGCCCGCGGCAGCGATGAGGTGACGAGCTGCTTGTGGTGCGCCTCGGAACTGGCCAGGAGCACGACGTTCTTGCGGGTGCTGTTGATACCGGTGCCCGCCAGGCGGCGCGTGGCTTCGCTGGGGTCGAGGGTTCCGTGGATCACGTCCTCCAGGACCTGCCCGCACAGCGCGCGCTCGGCCTGGCGCTGCTTGACCATGTTGTTGAGCTCGACGCTGATGAGGTTCTGCGCGTAGCCGATGATGCCGGAGTCCTCGAACGGCTGCTTCACCCACAGCGTGCAGGCGTCGCGGCGGCCGGTGGGGATCGGGTACGAGGACCAGGAGTTGGCCTCCGGCGGTACGGAACCGCTGTTGTACAGCTCGGCCGTGAACTGGGTCAGGACGACGTCCGTGCGCAGCATGCCGCCGAGGTGCTTGAGCAGTTCGGCCAGCCCGCCGCCCGTGAGCAGCGCGCGGGCCAGGATCTGGTGGCCGGCGATGAGGCGTTCCAGCTTGGAATAGTGATCCGCGGACTGCGCATCCGCCACCAGCTTGCTGATCGCAATGAACGGCGTGCCGTACGGCACTTCCACCACCGGCAGCCCCCAGCGGTTAGCCTCTGCAACCAAAGCCGGCGGCACGGCGTCGTGCGTCAGCCCCACGCCGAAACCAATCCCCACAGCGCCGGCGCGCTGGACCTGGCGGACAAAGCGGCGCTGTTCCGGAGCGGTGCGCATCCGCAATCCCGTGGTCAACACCAGTTCGCCGCCGTTGAGGAAGCGCTGCGGGTCCTCGAGTTCCGTGACCGCGACCCAGCGGATGTCCTGGTGCGAGGTGGTCTCAGCGAGGCCGGATTTCTTAAGTCCCAGAGACTGCACGGCGAGGAGGGCCGCGAGGGATATTGCCATGGAATCAAGGGTAGCCGGTGGCTGGCCGATCGCACTAAAGCCCCGGCGCAAGGGTGTGCAGGTGGCTATTCCCCGGGCCGACGGGCTGGCATAGGCTCAGAGCAGCTTCATCACACCATTCAGGACGAAAGAGGTTGTACACCGTGGTTCAAACCTTGCAGAACTTCATCAACGGCGAGTTCGTTGCACCCGCCGGCACCGGACTTCTTGACATCGTGAATCCCGTGACCGGTGACGTCGTGGCCAAGTCGCCCATCTCCGGTGCGGCAGACGTCGACGCCGCCATGGCGGCCGCCAAGGACGCCTTCAAGACCTGGAAGCACACCACGCCGGGCCAGCGCCAGCTCATGCTCCTCAAGCTCGCGGACGCCGTCGAGGCGAACAGCGATGAACTCGTGGAGGCACAGCACCGCAACACCGGGCAGGTGCGCTCGCTGATCGCCTCGGAGGAAGTGGCCGCCGGCGCTGACCAGCTGCGCTTCTTCGCCGGTGCTGCCCGCATCCTCGAAGGCAAGTCAGCCGGGGAGTACTTCGAGGGCCACACGTCGTTCGTCCGCCGCGAACCCATCGGCGTCGTGGCCCAGGTGGCGCCGTGGAACTACCCGTTCCTGATGGCCATCTGGAAGATCGGCCCCGCGCTCGCCGCCGGCAACACCGTGGTGCTCAAGCCATCGGACACCACGCCGGAGTCCACCCTGGTGCTGGCGAAGCTGGCCAAGGATATCTTCCCGGCAGGCGTCCTCAACGTCATCCTGGGCACCGGCGAAACCGGCTCCATGATGGTGGAGCACAAGGTCCCCGGCCTCGTCTCCATCACCGGCTCCGTCCGTGCCGGCATCGCAGTCGCCTCCGGTGCAGCCAAGGGTCTCAAGCGCGCCCACCTGGAGCTCGGCGGCAAGGCCCCGGCCATCGTCTTCAAGGACGCGGACATCAAAAAGAGCGCCGCCGCGATCGCCGAATTCGCGTTCTTCAACGCCGGCCAGGACTGCACCGCCATCACCCGCGTGCTGGCCCAGGACTCCGTTCACGACGACCTGGTCGCTGCCATGGTGGAACACACCAAGACGCTGCACACCGGCTCCCAGAACGACGAGGACAACTACTTCGGTCCGCTGAACAACGTCAACCACTTCAACGCCGTGTCTTCGGTCGTTGAGCACCTGCCGGCCAACTGCCGGATCGAAACCGGCGGCCACCGCGCCGGGGACAAGGGCTACTTCTTCGAGCCCACCATCGTCACCGGGGCCAAGCAGACCGATGACATCGTGCAGAAGGAAACCTTCGGCCCGGTCATCACCGTGCAGAAGTTCAGCACGGAACAGGAAGCGGTGGAGATGGCCAACGACGTCGACTACGCCCTGGCGTCCAGCGTCTGGACCTCCGACCACGGCACCGCCATGCGGCTCAGCCGCGATCTTGACTTCGGTGCGGTCTGGATCAACACCCACATCCTGCTCACCGCCGAAATGCCCCACGGCGGGTTCAAACAGTCCGGCTACGGCAAGGACCTCTCCATGTATGGCGTCGAGGACTACACGCGCATCAAGCACGTGATGTCTGCACTCGATTCCTAACAGCCGCAAAACTTCTCTCCACCCGGTGGCCGAGCTGGTCGATAGACGGACCGGCAGCTACCAGAAAGGCATTCCCATGACCACCACCGCCAACGAAATCACCTACCGGCTCGAGCAGAAGCGCCGCGTCCAGGCCGACTTCCCGGGCCCCAAGTCCCTCGCGCTGGCCGAGCGCCGCAAGGCTGTCGTCGCCGCGGGCGTCGCCTCCGGCGTTCCCGTCTATGTTGCAGACGCCGACGGCGGCATCATCCACGACGTTGACGGCAACTCCTTCATCGACCTCGGCTCGGGCATCGCGGTGACCAGCGTCGGCGCGTCCGATCCCGCCGTCGTCGGGGCCGTGAAGGAAGCCGTGGAGCACTTCACCCACACCTGCTTCATGGTCACGCCCTACGAAGGCTATGTCGCCGTCGCCGAACAGCTGAACCGCCTCACCCCGGGCAGCCACGAGAAGCGCACCGTCCTCTTTAACTCCGGCGCCGAAGCCGTGGAAAACGCCGTCAAGGTGGCCCGCCTCGCCACCGGACGTGACGCCGTCGTCGCCTTTGACCACGCCTACCACGGCCGCACCAACCTGACCATGGCGCTGACCGCCAAGGCCATGCCGTACAAGACCAACTTCGGGCCTTTCGCGCCCGAGGTCTACCGCATGCCCATGAGCTACCCGTTCCGCGAGGAAAACCCCGCAATCACGGGTGCCGAGGCCGCCAAGCGCGCCATCACCATGATCGAAAAGCAGATCGGCGGCGAGTCCGTGGCCGCGATCATCATCGAGCCGATCCAGGGCGAAGGCGGCTTCATCGTCCCGGCCGACGGCTTCCTCCCGGCGCTGTCCGCGTGGGCGAAGGAAAAGGGCATCGTCTTCATCGCGGACGAGGTCCAGTCCGGCTTCTGCCGCACCGGCGAATGGTTCGCCGTGAACCACGAGGGCGTTGTTCCGGACATCATCACCATGGCCAAGGGCATCGCCGGCGGCATGCCGCTGTCCGCGATCACCGGCCGCGCCGACCTGCTCGACGCCGTCCACCCGGGCGGCCTGGGCGGCACCTACGGCGGCAACCCCGTGGCCTGCGCCGCGGCGATTGCGTCGATCGGCTCCATGGAGGAGCACAACCTCAACGGCCGCGCCAAGCACATCGAGGAACTCGCGGTGGGCCGCCTCCGTGAACTGGTAGCTGAGCTGTCTGAGCGTTCCGTGATCGGCGACATCCGCGGCCGCGGTGCCATGCTGGCCATCGAACTGGTCCAGGCCGGGTCCAAGGAGCCCAACCCCGAGCTCACCAAGGCCGTGGCGGCTGCCTGCCTCAAGGAAGGCGTCATCATCCTGACCTGCGGCACATACGGCAATGTCATCCGGCTGCTGCCGCCGCTGGTCATCAGCGACGAGCTGCTGCTGGACGGCCTCGAAGTGCTCGCCGCCGCCATCAAGGCCAACGCGTAATCCACCCCTCCCTTCGAGCGCGAACAGGCAGATAACGCCCCGTTTCGCGTCTTTTGAGGGCCTTATCTGCCCGTTCGCGCGGGAGATTGCACTGGCGTGCACGACGACGGCGGGCCGGGTACCTTCGGGTGCCCGGCCCGCCGTCGTATCCCGGGGTAAAGTCGTCCTCACCACTGCACGCCACACCGCAGGCCGGGGAGCGCCGGGGATCCGGCGCCGCCGGCGCCTGCCTCACCCGAAGAGGGGTTTTGCATGCGATACGTCGTCGGTTACACACCCACCGAGCGCGGCGCGGACGCCGTCGCGCTCGGCACGTCGCTGGCCCTGGCCCAGGGCGCACACCTGGACCTCGTCTATGTCGTGAAGAAGGGTGCCCCCTATGTGGCACTGAACCCGGAGGGCGGCAATGTCAGCGCGGCGGAGCAGGAGGTGCTGGCGGCAGAACGGCAGGGGCTCGGCCTCATTCCGCAGGGCCTTCCCGCCACGTTTCATGTGCGGGAGGCCGATTCCTTTGCGGGCGGGCTGATCGATGCGGCCGTGGAGTTAAAGGCCGGACTGATCGTGGTGGGTGCCGCCAGCACCGGCCTGTTCAAGCGGTACACCGTGGGCACTGTGGCCAACGCTTTGCTGCATGCCTCGCCGGTTCCCGTCGCCCTCGCCCCGCGCGGGTACCAGCGGACAGCCCCCATGACGCGCCTGACCCTTGCCGTGGGCCAGCGTGCCGGGGCCGAGGCCGCGATTGAGACGGCGATCAACGCGGCCAAGAGGCGTGGCGTGCCCCTGCGCCTGGTGTCGCTCGTCGAACTGGATGCCGCCGGGGACGCCGGGGAGGCAATCAACGCCGCGCACATCCACGCGAACACCGTCCTGACCGCGGCCTCCGGGAAAGTGCCCGCGGGCCATGAGGTCAGCGTGGCCGTGGCGCATGGCCGCACCATCGAGGAAGCGATCGACGGGCTGGAATGGCACGACGGCGAGATCCTCATCGTGGGTTCCTCACGCCTGGCGGAGAAGAACCGCATATTCCTGGGCAGCACGGCCAACAAAGTGCTGCGGGCACTGCCAGTGCCCATGGTGGTTGTCCCGCGCGACTACGAGCAGATCGACGCGGCGCTCTAAGGACACCGCCCAGCCGACCCCACCGAGCACAGGCTGAGGCGGGGCTTAACTGTCCGTTCGCGCTTCCCGAAGGGAGAGCCTGCGGGCAGCGGAGTTCTTGCGGGCTGTGGCAAGCATGTCTACGGTGAGCACGAGCAGCGCCAGCCAGACGACGCCGAAGCCGATCCACCGCTCGAGGGTCATGGCTTCCTGGAAGACCGCCAGGGCGACGATGAACTGCAGCACCGGCGCGAAGTACTGCAGCAGCCCGATGGTGGTCATCGGCAGCCTGCGGGCGGACGCGCCGAAGAACATCAGTGGCACGGCGGTGATGATGCCGGATGCGGCGAGCAACCAGAAGTGTCCGACTCCGTGGCTGGCCAGGGTGGCACTCCCGCTGACGCCCAGGAAAATCATGGTGGCGGCGGCCAGTGGCGTCAGCACCACGGTCTCCACCGTGAGGCCCGTGACGGCGCCCACCTTGGGACCGACGCGCTTCTTGACGAACCCGTACAGGCCGAAACTGACGGCCAATGTGAGGGCGATCCACGGCAGCTTGCCGTAGGAATACGTGAGTACGGCGACAGCAATGAAACCGATTCCGACGGCGGCCCACTGCAGGGGGCGGAGCGTTTCCTTCAGTACGAACACGCCGAGCAGGACGGAGACCAGCGGGTTGATGAAGTAGCCCAGTGAGGTCTCGACGGCCTGGCCGGTGGTCACCCCGTAGGTGTAGGTCAGCCAGTTCACGGCAATCAGGACGGCGGCGAGCGTGAGGGTGCCCAGCACGGAGCGGTTCCGGAAGGCGGCGCCCAGGACACCCCACGCCCTGGTGATCGTAACCAGCAGTGCACAGAACAGCAGGGACCAGACCACCCGGTTGGCCACGATTTCGAGGGCTCCCGCCGGCTGCAGCACGAAGAAGTACAGCGGGAGCAGCCCCCACAGACCATATGCGCCGACGCCGAACAGGACCCCCGCCGTCGTGTCCTTGTCCACGGCCTCCAAGCCCGGAGTCTGCGCACCGGAAGCGGTCATCGCCGGTGGTTCGGCAGTGGGCGGCGCGGCGGGAGGTACAGCGGAGGAGACGGATCCGTCAGACGTAGGCACAAGACCCATAACACCATCTGGCGCTGCCGTATTCCGTCCAGCGGGGCCGGGGGTTGCGTGCTGCACAGGAATAGTCAGTAGGCTTTCTATTATGAGGATGTTTAGCGGGCAGGATGAGGCGCGATGAGGCTGCGCCGCAGCAACGCCTCCGGCCGCGGTTACCGCAGGGTGGCGGCGGGCAAGGGGTTCAGCTACCGGGACCTCAACGGGTCAACCCTGCCGCCCGGGCCCGTCCGGGACCGGCTCGAAAGCATCGGCATCCCCCCGGCCTGGACCGATGTGTGGATCTCGCCGTTTGAGAACGGCCACATCCAGGCCACCGGCCTGGACGCGATGGGGCGCCGACAGTACATCTACCACCCGGAATGGCGCGAGCGGAAGGACCGTGTGAAGTACAACCGCGCGCTCCAGCTCGCGGAGTCGCTGCCCGCCGCCCGCCGGCTGGTCACCATGGACCTGAGGAGCGACGGCCTTACCCGCCGCCGGGTCCTCGCCGCCGCCTTTCGCATGCTCGACAGCGGATCCCTGCGCGTGGGCTCGGAACGGTACACCAACGAAAACGGCAGCCGCGGCCTGGCCACGCTGCTCTGCGCGCACGTGCAGGTCCGGAAAGGGCGCGTGCTGCTCAGCTTCCCGGCCAAGAGCGGCAAGAACTGGGAATCCGAGATCGCCGACGAGGACCTCGCCGCCCTGGTACGCGTGCTCAAGCGGCGCGGCGGCAACGCCCGCCTGCTGGCCTACAAGGATGGGAGGAACTGGCATCCGGTGACCAGCGCCGACATCAACGAATACGTCAAGGAGCGCACCGGATCCGACTTCACCGCAAAGGACTTCCGGACCCTCCACGGCACCGTCGCAGCCGCCGTCAGCCTGGCCCGGAGCGGCCCGCAGAAGAAGGTTGCGGCACGGAAGGGCGCGGTCAAAGCTGCCATGCAGGATGCCGCCGCCGTGCTGGGCAATACGCCGGCCATCGCCCGGAAAAGCTACGTGGATCCGCGCATGCTGGACCACTTCGCGGCCGGCGAGACGATCGACCCCAAACGGCTGGATTCTGCGGAATCGGAGTTGCGGGCCCTGCTCTACCGCGAAGGCGACGTGGTGCCCCTCAAGGAGAGCGGCTGATGGCCCGAGGCCTGGCGGTTGCCCCGCTGCGTCGCTGACCCGATGCACTAATGACCCGCTGCGTCACGGTTCAGCGCAGGATCATGAGGACAATTAGAATTGAAAACTGCGCGCAGGATGACACGCGCAATTTCCCGTTCCAGAAGGGCTCCCGGTGTCCAACTCAGCTGAATCCACCTCCCAGAGGCCGCTCCGCGTCGCGATTGTCGGAGCCGGACCCGCCGGTGTCTACGCTGCGGACATCCTGACCAAATCCAATGAAGTGAAGGGCGGGGACCTGGAGGTCAGCATCGACCTTTTCGAGGCCTACCCTGCACCCTACGGCCTGATCCGTTACGGGGTTGCTCCGGATCATCCCCGCATCAAGGGCATCGTCAACGCCCTGCACAAGGTCCTGGACCGCGGCGACATCCGTTTCCTCGGCAACGTCACCTACGGCCGGGACCTCACCCTCCACGATTTCCGGGCCTTCTACGATGCCGTGATCTTCTCCACCGGTGCCATCAAGGACGCCGACCTGGACATCCCGGGCATCAACCTTGAGGGCTCCTTCGGTGCCGCGGACTTCGTGTCCTGGTACGACGGGCACCCCGACGTCCCGCGCGAGTGGCCGCTGGACGCCAAGGAAATCGCCGTGATTGGCAACGGCAACGTGGCTCTGGACGTGGCGCGGATGCTGGTCAAGCACGCCGATGAGCTGCTCGTCACCGAGATTCCGGACAACGTCTACCAGGGCCTGAAGAATTCGCCGGTCACCGACGTGCACGTGTTCGGCCGCCGCGGCCCGGCGCAGGTCAAGTTCACGCCCCTGGAGCTTCGCGAACTCAGCCATGCCCGCGACGTGGACATTGTGCTGTACCCGGAGGACTTTGAGTTTGATGAGGCCTCGGACGAGGCGATCCGCACCAACAACCAGACCAAGACTATGGTGAACACCATGACCAACTGGCTGGTGGAAGAGCACGCCGAGGCTGAACAGCCGTCCTCCCGCCGCCTGCACCTGCACTTCCTGCACAGCCCCGTCGAGATATACGACGACGGCGGGTCCGGCAAGGTTGCCGGCATCAAGTTCGAGCGCATGCAGCTGGACGGCACCGGAAACGTCAAGGGCACGGGGGAGTTCATCGACTACCCGGTGCAGGCGGTCTACCGCGCCATCGGCTACCACGGCTCCCCGCTCGACGAACTGGAATACGACGCCGAGCGAGGGGTGATCCCCAACGAGGGCGGCCGCGTGCTCGACGCCGAGGGGAAGCCCGTCCCCGGCATCTACGCCACGGGCTGGATCAAGCGCGGGCCTGTCGGCCTGATCGGGCACACCAAGGGCGACGCCCTGGAAACCATCGGCTTCCTCCTGGAGGACCGGCTGACGCTGCCGCCCGCGGAAAACCCGGATCCGCAGGCCATCATCGACCTGCTCGAGGAACGCGGCATCGAGTACACCACGTGGGAGGGCTGGAACCGGCTGAACGCGCATGAAGCAGCGCTCGGAGCGGCGTGGTCCGAATCAGCGGCGCCTGACGGCGTCGTGCGTGAACGCATCAAAGTGGTGCCGCGCGAGGAAATGATCGACATTTCCCGCGCCTGACACTTTGGTGCGCACTAAATCCGGGAGGCATGTGAGGGTGTGGCGGGCGGCGGGTGACGCCAACTAGACTTTGCCGGACAAAGCGCGCGGCCACTGGCGGGACCGTGACATGCGACAGCGCGGGCAGGCGCAACCAACTGTGTGGCAACGGGAGTTCGATGAGGAACCTGATCCAGCCGGCAGCACGCCGCGGCGGAGCTGCGGAAGATGCCGCTGAGTTCGCCCAGCGGCACGCCCTAGCAGCCCACGAGCACCTGGACAGCGACTTTCCGGACGCGCCGGAAATCCCGGGCCTGCGCCGCCTCATCCGTGAGTCATGGCAGCGCTCGGCCCGTCTGCAGGCCAACCCGGATGTCCCCGAGGCGCCGCTGGCCATGGACGGGGAAGAGCTCGAGGAATACCGCCGCCAGCACCCCCTTGCCACCATCATGCCCGTGATTCAGAAGCTCCTCATCCAGCCCAGCCACGACAGCGGCCTGCTCGTTGCCGTCGGCGATGACGTGGGCCGGCTCCTCTGGGTGGAGGGCGACTCCGAGATGCAACGGCGGGCGGAGCGCATGATGTTCGTTCCCGGCGCGGACTGGTCCGAGGCCATGGTGGGCACGAGTGCGCCCGGGACGGCGCTCGCCCTCGGCAGGGGAATCCAGATCTCCGGCGCCGAGCACTACAAAAGGTCCGTGCACCCGTGGAGCTGTACCGCGGTGCCCTTCCAGGACCCGGATTCCGGCGCGCTGCTGGGCGTCGTGGACATCACCGGCACGGAGTCTGCGGTGGCGCCGCATACCCTCTCGCTCGTTGAGGCCACGGTTGCCGCCGCCCAAGCCCAGTTACGCGTCGAGCGGCTCCAGCTGGCGGCCGCCAAAGCTGCAACACGGACGGCTGCCCGACGGCGGAGCTCCGGTTCGGTGGCAAAGTCCGATTCCGCGGTGGAGGGCCGCCTGTACCGCAACAGCCTGCAGCTGCTGGGCCGCGACCAGGCGCTGCTCAGCATCGAAGGCCGTACCGTTGCGCTGTCCGCCAGGCACAGCGAAATCCTGGCCCTGCTCGCTACCCATCCGGACGGTCTCAGCGCGGAGGAACTCAGCGTCCTGCTCTATCCGGGTGACGGCTCCACCATCACGCTGCGTGCCGAGATGGTCCGGCTCCGCAAGGTCCTCCAGGAGCTCAACCCTGCCGCCGTGCCGGGGTCCCGCCCGTACAGGCTGACCGTGGACCTGGTGCCGGACAGCGGCCAGGTGCTCAGCTGCCTGCAGCGCGGGGCGCACCGGATCGCCCTTGAGATCTACCGCGGCGCCGTGCTGCCGCGGTCCGAGGCGCCCGGCATCGTGGAGCTGCGGGGCCGGCTTTCCTCCCTGTTGCGCGAGGCCGTCCTGACGGACGGCAGCGCCGAGTCGTTGCTCCGGTATGCCGAACTGCCAGAGGCAAGGAACGACGTCGGCGTCCGGCGCGCCGCCCTGAAGCTCCTGCCGCCGCGGTCGCCCAAGCGGGCCGCCGTCGTCGCTGACGTGGAACGGCTGGAAACCGAGCTCAGCGCTTAACTGCTGGCCCCCGGGGTTTCGACAGGCTCAATCAGTAGTGACCCTGATCATACGGTTGCAACCTGGCTGCAACCTGCCCGCTCCTACGCTGGGTGCAACGGCGGTCACCATACGGACCGCCACCGTGTTGCAGAGCAAAGGAGCCAGCAATGACCGTTTACGCACAGCCCGGTACCGAGGGTTCGAAGGTCACCTTCAAGGACCGCTACGAGAACTGGATCGGCGGCGAATGGGTTGCCCCCGTCAAGGGCCAGTACTTCGAAAACATTACCCCCGTCACCGGCAGGCCCTTCTGCGAGGTGGCCCGCGGCACGGCAGAGGACATCGAACTGGCCCTGGACGCCGCACACAAGATTGCCCCGTCCTGGGGCAAGACGTCCGTCACGGAGCGCGCGGCGATCCTGAACAAGATCGCGGACCGCATCGACGCCAACGTGGAGATGCTCGCCGTCGCCGAGTCCTGGGACAACGGCAAGCCCATCCGCGAGACCCTGAACGCGGACATCCCCCTGGCCGCCGACCACTTCCGCTACTTCGCCTCCGCCGTCCGCGCCCAGGAGGGCCGGCTGTCCCAGCTCGACGACGACACCACCGCCTACCACTACCACGAGCCCCTCGGCGTCGTGGGCCAGATCATCCCGTGGAACTTTCCGATCCTGATGGCCGTCTGGAAACTGGCGCCGGCGCTGGCGGCAGGCAACGCCGTGGTCCTCAAGCCGGCCGAGCAGACGCCGTCGTCAATCCTGGTGCTGATGGAACTCATCAGCGACCTGCTCCCGGCCGGCGTGGTCAACGTGGTGAACGGCTTCGGCGTCGAGGCCGGCAAGCCGCTGGCCTCCAGCCCCCGGATCCGCAAGATCGCCTTCACGGGTGAAACCACCACGGGCCGCCTGATCAGCCAGTACGCCTCCCACAACCTGATCCCCGTCACGCTGGAACTGGGCGGCAAGAGCCCGAACATCTTCTTCAACGACGTGGCGGATTCCAACGACGCGTTCTACGACAAGGCGCAGGAGGGCTTCACGCTCTTTGCGTTCAACCAGGGCGAAGTCTGCACCTGCCCGTCGCGAGCCCTGGTCCAGGAGGACATCTACGAGTCCTTCATGGCGGACGCCGTGGCCCGGGTGGAGAAGATCATCCAGGGCAACCCGCTGGACACGGAAACCCAGATTGGTGCGCAGGCGTCCAACGACCAGCTGGAAAAGATCCTTTCCTACATCGACATCGGAAAGCAGGAGGGCGCCAAGCTACTCACCGGCGGCGCCCGCGCCAAGCTCGAAGGGGACCTGGCCGGCGGCTTCTACGTCCAGCCCACGGTCTTTGAAGGCCACAACCGGATGCGCATCTTCCAAGAGGAAATCTTCGGACCGGTGGTGTCCGTGACGCGTTTCAGCGACTACAGCGACGCCATGGGCATCGCCAATGACACCCTCTACGGCCTCGGCGCCGGCGTCTGGTCCCGTAACGGCAACGTCGCGTACCGTGCCGGACGCGAGATCCAGGCCGGCCGCGTCTGGGTCAACAACTACCACGCCTACCCGGCCGGCGCCGCGTTCGGCGGCTACAAGTCCTCCGGCATCGGGCGTGAGAACCACGCCATGATGCTGGACCACTACCAGCAGACCAAGAACCTGCTGGTCAGCTACAACGAGAACAAGCTCGGCTTCTTCTAGGCCGCACACCCCTCAGGAAGGCAGCACCCTCACTCTGTCCACTCAACGCTTTAACGACGCAAGGATTTCGCCAATGACGACGACAATGCAAGCAGCCGTAGTATCCGAATTCGGCAAGGACCTTCAGATCCTTACCGTCCCTGTCCCGACGCCCGGCCCCGGGGAGGCGCTGGTCAAGGTGCTGACCACGGGCGTTTGCCACACCGACCTCCACGCCGCGGAAGGCGACTGGCCCGTCAAGCCCTCGCCCCCGTTCATCCCCGGCCACGAAGGCGTGGGCGAAGTGGTCGCCCTCGGAGAAGGAGTCACAGACCTGGCCATTGGCGACCTCGTGGGCAACGCCTGGCTGTGGTCCGCTTGCGGCGACTGCCAATACTGCCGCACCGGATGGGAGACGCTCTGCGAGGCGCAGAAGAACGGCGGCTACAGCGTGGACGGCTCGTTCGGCCAGTACATGCTGGTTGACACCCGCTTCGCGGCCCGCGTACCGGCTGGCTCGGACCCGGTGGAAGTTGCACCGGTGCTGTGCGCCGGCGTCACGGTCTACAAGGGACTGAAGATGACGGAAGCCAAACCCGGCCAGTGGGTCACGATTTCCGGCATCGGCGGCTTGGGCCACATCGCGGTCCAGTATGCCGTGGCCATGGGCCTGCGCGTTGCAGCAGTCGACATCGAGGACGACAAGCTGGCCCTCGCCAGGCAGCACGGCGCGGAGCTGACGGTTAACGCCCTCCACGAAGACCCCGCCGAGGTGATCCAGCGCGAAACCGGCGGCTGCCATGGCGTCCTGGTCACGGCCGTCCACCCCTCGGCGTTCGGCCAGGCGATCGGTATGGCCCGCCGCGGCGGAACGATCGTCTTCAACGGACTGCCGCCCGGGGACTTCCCGGCACCCATCTTCGAGATCGTGCTCAAGGGCCTGACCGTGCGCGGTTCCATCGTGGGAACCCGGCAGGACCTGGAAGAAGCGCTCGACTTCTACGCTCAGGGAAAGATCCACCCCACGGTTTCGGCCCGGGACCTGTCCGAGGTCAACGCGGTCTTTGACGAGATGAAGCACGCCAAGATCGACGGCCGTGTCGTGCTGAGGTTCTGATGGCGGGGCGACATGCCTGACGGCAGGCTCGATGCCGCGGTGACGCTGCCCGGGGAGTGCTTCTCCCGGGTGGCGCTCACCGCCGCGGCGGTTTCGCTGCTGCGGAAGCTTTGGACGCAGCACGGGCCGCTCATGTTCCACCAGTCCGGCGGCTGCTGCGACGGTTCGTCCCCGATGTGTTTCCCCGTCGGGGAGTTCCTGACGGGTGACTCTGACGTCCTGCTGGGGCGTTTTGAGATATCCGACGGCGGCCCCGGCACCGGAGCGGAAAGCGGCGCCATGCCGCTGGACTTCTGGATGTCCAGGGAGCAGTTCAACTACTGGAGCCACACCCACCTGACGGTGGATGTGGTGCAGGGTAGAGGGAGCGGCTTTTCAGTGGAAGCGCCGAAGGAAAACGCTTCCTGATCCGGTCAAGGCTGATGGACTGGCCGATGTAAACCGGTCCGGCTTGTTACAGAAAAAACCCTACAAAATGACACCCGGGCGGGGCCGCAATTGAGCGGACCGGCCCGGGCGTTGCATGTTCAGGCCCAGATTGGGAACCCCCAATCTGGGTGGCCTTTTCGAAGGGAGCCGTTCTCCGCGCCTCCGCAGGACCTATTTACTCCAAGGTTTTTAGGAGTGGGGCCGAACACCATGGCAGTGTTCCATCCCTCCTAGCGGCAGGTGTGCCATGAAACTCTTAGCCTTGAACTCAGACGGGGGCGCGGATCAAAGCCGATCCGAAGCACCCACCGATCCACCGATAAATCGGCGTCGACGACGCAGCAAGCGAAACAAGCGGCCGGTCTCCTTCCGGCTGATTGCGGCAGCAACCACCCTGGCGATGCCCGCGGCCATGGGACTGCCCGTGGTTGCAGCCAACGCGGTGCAGGGGCCAGTAGGGGCGGGGTTCAATGTCACCCCTTCGGACCTGTCGTTCATCCTGAAGCAGATCAAGATCGCTGAAAAGCACGTGGCTGATACGACGGCCGAGACCGGCCCCTGCGGCGCGTTGAAAAACCAGCTCGCAAGCCCGATGCTCTCCCTCGGACTGCGGACGGTGGACGGCAGCTGCAACCACCTCGAGCCCGGACAGGACAACTTCGGCGCGGCCGACCAGGTGTTCCCGCGCCTGGGTGCCGCATCCTTCAAGGACGCAGAAAACGCGGCCTTCGGTCCGCCCGTCGCCACCAAGTACTCCCAAAAGAAGGGCGACGTCTTCGACTCGCACCCACGGGTCATCAGCAACCTGATCGTGGACCAGACGTCCACGAACCCGGCAGCCGTTTCCGCTGCCGGCAATCCCGTGCGTACCCAGGGCAATGAAGGGGTCAAGCCCTGCACCACCGACCCGGACCCGCTGTCCGATCCGCCGGTAGCAGCTGACCCCGTGGACTGCGTTCCGTCCTACAGCACGCTCTTCATCCCCAACGTGACCACGGACGTCGGGCTGTCCCCGCCTTACAACTCCCTCTTCACTCTGTTCGGCCAGTTCTTCGACCACGGCATCGACCAGACCGTGAAAGGCGGCGGAAACGTCTACGTTCCACTCAAGGCAGACGACCCGCTGATCGCGGGCCCCAACCATAAATTTGACGACGACCCGGCGACTCCCGCCGTCGAGGGCGTGGACAATCCGGCAACACGGGATGTTGTTGAAGGTGACGACTTGCCCGTGCACCTGCGTTTCATGGCCCTGACCCGCGGCCTGAACCAGCCGGGCGCGGACGGCATCCTCGGCGACAACCCGGCCACTGCAGTCGACGAAAGTGCTGACGATGTCCAGGACGCCCTTAACACCGACTCCCCGTGGGTGGACCAGAGCCAGACCTACACCTCCCACCCCTCGCACCAGGTGTTCCTCCGCGAGTACGTGACAGACGAGGCCGGCCGTCCCGCGGCCACCGGCAAGCTGCTCGGCGGCCCCGCCGGACCGACCGCAGGAGGCATGGCCACGTGGGCAACCACCAAGGTGCAGGCCTTCGAGAAGCTCGGCATCCGGCTTGAGGACAAGGATGTCCTCAACGTCCCGATGATCAAGTCTGACCTGTACGGCAACTTCGTCCCCGGCCCGGAACGCGGCCTTCCCGTGTTCATGACCGCCAGCGGCGACGTTGAGGCGAACCCCGCCGACAACGGCGGAACGGGAACGCTCGTTCCTGCCGATGTGCACTACTTCAACACTCCGTTCCTGACGGACATCGCGCACAACGCGGACCCGTCAAAGAAGGACCATGACCACAACCCCGGGACTCCGGCTGTGGCCCCGACCAAGGACGCGGACACCACCGCCTCGGCCGATTTCGCCAGCCAGGCACCCGGCACCTACGACGATGAGATGCTCGATGCGCACTTCATCGCCGGCGACGGCCGCGTCAACGAGAACATCGGCCTGACCGCCATTCACCAGGTGTTCCACTCCGAGCACGACCGCCTGATCGACGACATCAAGACCACGCTGGCCAAGCCGGAGAATGCCGCGCTGCTGGGCGACTACCAGGCCGTCGGTGACGCTACGTTCAACTACGGCGAGCGCCTCTTCCAGGCGGCCCGCTTCGTGACCGAGATGGAGTACCAGCACCTGGTCTTCGAAGAGTTCGCGCGCAAGATCCAGCCTCTGATCAACCCGTTCCAGCCGTTTGCCTTCACGCAGACGGAAATCAACCCGGCCATCAAGGCTGAATTCGCCCACGCCGTGTACCGGTTCGGCCACTCCATGCTGACCGAGACCATCTCGCGCAGGAATGAAGACAAGCCCGGCCCCGACGCCACGTACGGAACGTCCGACGACATCCGGGGCTCCGAAAACGACATCTCACTGCTCGAAGGATTCCTCAACCCGCCTGCTTACACCGACGGCGGCGCCGAGGGTGAGCTGACGTCGGAACAGGCAGCGGGCAGCATCATCATGGGCATGTCCGACCAGGCCGGCAACGAACTGGACGAATTCGTCACGGACACGCTCCGGAACAACCTGCTGGGACTTCCGCTTGACCTTGCCACGATCAACATGACGCGGGCCAGGTCCGAAGGCGTCCCGACGCTCAACGAATTCCGCAAGGACCTCCACGCTGAGACCAATGACGGCCAGCTCAAGCCCTACACGAACTGGATCGACTTCGGTGAGAACCTCAAGCACCCTGAGTCGCTGATCAACTTCGTGGCGGCCTACGGCAAGCACCCCACGATCCTTAAGGATGCTGGACCGGATAAGGTACTGGACAACGCCGATGACAAACCGGCTTCGCTGAAGTCGCGCCGGGATGCCGCACGTGCCATCGTCAACCCGGACGCCCTTGCCGGCGATGTTCCTCCGGCGGACGCCGCGGCGTTCATGAACAGTGACGGCGATACCTGGTCAGACCAGAACGGACACTCCCGGACCGGCCTCGACGACGTCGAACTGTGGGTCGGTGGCCTCGCGGAACGCACCAACATGTTCGGTGGCCTGCTGGGCAGCACGTTCAACCACGTCTTCGAGCAGCAGCTCACGGAGCTGCAGAACGGCGACCGGTTCTACTACCTGGCGCGCACCCCCGGCATGAACCTGCGGGCTCAGCTGGAAGGCAACTCGTTCGCCGAACTCATGATGCGCAACACCAATGCGCAGGCCCTGAAGGCAGACGCCTTTGCCACGGCCGACTGCAAGTTCGAGCTGAAGAACCTTGCCGGCACCCGGGACGGGTTCAGCACATTCGGCAACACCGTCGCTGACGACTCGGCCTCGGAGTGCAACGAAACCAAGGTTCTGATCCGCATGGCTGACGGCACCATCAAGTACCGGATGACCAACACCGTGGACCCCTCCGGCATCAACGGCCAGAGCGTCTTCAACGGAACTGTCAACCCTGACCGTGTCTACGGCGGCAACGACAACGACACCTTCTGGGGCGGCGAAGGCAACGACATCATCGAGGGCGGTGACGGGGCCGACGTCGGACTTGGCGGCGAAGGCAACGACATCATCACCGATATCGCCGGTGACGACGTCCACAAGGGCGGCCCGGGCAACGACGCCATCGATGCAGGCCCAGGCCTGGACATCATCATGGCCGGTGACGGCAAGGACTTCACCAACGGCGGACCCAACATCAACGAAACCTTCTCCGGTGAAGGCGATGACTTTGCGATCGCCGGCCAGGGCGAAGACGTGGTCTTCGGCGATGGCGGCAGTGACTGGATGGAAGGCGGCGACGAGCCCGATCTCCTGATCGGTGACTCCAGCAACCTGTTCTTCCTGGACGATTCGCAGAAGCCGGGCCACGACATCCAGGCAGGCCAGGGCGGTGACGATGACTACGACATGGAAGGCGGCGACGACATCGGCCTCGCAGGTCCCGGCATCGAGAAGGTTGCCGGCGGCTCCGGCTATGACTGGGAGATCGGCATTGCCGATCCGCAGCCGCAGGATGCCGACCTGGATCTGCAGATCCTGCCTCTGGACATCCTCCAGACCGGCGTGCGCGACCGCTACAACGAAGTCGAAGCCCTCTCCGGAGGCCCCTTCGACGACAAACTCCGCGGTGACGACGTGGTTCCCGCTGACATCGGCGGCGCCGGCTTCATCGGCTGCAACGTCCTTGATGAGCACGGTGTGAACCGCATCGCCGGCCTCAATGAGCTGATCCCGGCAGAAGCACGGACAACCCCCATCGCCGATGTGATTGCCGCTTCGGCCTCGAAGGACTGCCCGATCCTGGACAAGTCCGAGAACGCGATGGCCTGGGGCGACGGCAACCTCCTCCTCGGCGGCGGCGGCAACGACATTATCGAAGGCCGCGGAGGCAACGACATCATCGACGGTGACCGTTACCTGAACGTCCGGCTGAGCGTCAAGAACGACGCCGGCGAAGTGATCGGCAGCGCCACGGGCATGACCACGCAGTACCTGAAGAACGAGGCCGGTGCCCTGACCGGAGCGACCCTCCAGGCGGACGTGTTCGCCGGCAAGGTCGACCCGGGCAACATCGAGGTGGTGCGGGAAATCCTCTCCACCAGCGGTGGCACCGACAAGGCCGTGTTCTCTGACATCGAGGCGAACTACACCGTCGACGTCAACGAAGAGACCGGGGTGACCACGGTGACCCACAACAACGCCGGCCCCGATGGAACGGACACCCTCCGGAACATCGAAACGCTGATCTTCGCCGACTCGATCGCGCCTAACGCACCCACCGGTGTGACGGCCGTGACCGGCAACGCTTCGGCCACCGTGAACTTCACGGCTGCTGTGGCCGGCGGAATCACGGACGAGTTCTCCATCAGGGTTGTCAATGTGGCCAACGGTACCCAGGTCGGCGCTCTTCGCACGGCACCGGGCGATGCCACCAGCCTGGTGGTCACCGGGCTGACCAACGGAGTGCAGGTCCGCTTCGAGGTCACAGCCAAGAACGTCCACGGCTCCAGCGCGGCTGCAGTGTCCAACCCGGTCACTCCTGCCGTACCGGTACTGGTGACTGCTGCTCCAAGCATTACCGGAGCCGCCGTGGTCGGAGGCCTGTTGAGCGCCAACACCGGAGTCTGGGGACCGGCGCCGGTGACGTTCAGCTACCAGTGGTTCGGCAACGGCACAGCCATTGGCGGAGCCACGGCAGCCACGTACACCCTGAGGGCCGGCGATGCCGGCAAGGCAATCACCGTCAGGGTCACCGGTTCGAAGGCCGGGTATGCCACGGCATCCCAGACCTCGACTGCAGTAACGGCAGCCAACGTTGTGGGCATCCTGACCGCGCTGCGTGACTTCAACAGTGACGGCAACGCGGACCTGCTGGCCAGGGACTCGAGCGGGGTGCTCTGGACGTACATGGGCAACGCATCGGGAGCATTCCCGACGAGGGTCCGGGTTGGCGGCGGCTGGGGTGTCATGAATGCCATCAGCGCCTCCGGTGACGTGAATGGTGACGGCAGGGCTGACCTGCTGGCCAGGGATACGAGCGGTGTGCTGTGGTCCTACCTGGGCAACGGTGCCGGAATCTTCCCGAACCGGATCCGCGTCGGCGGCGGCTGGGGTGTCATGAATGCCATCAGCGCCTCCGGTGACGTCAACGGTGACGGCAGGGCTGACCTGCTGGCCAGGGACTCGAGCGGCGTGCTGTGGTCCTACCTGGGCAACGGTGCCGGAATCTTCCCGAACCGGATCCGCGTCGGCGCCGGCTGGGGCGGCATGAATGCCATCAGCTCCTCCCGCGACCTGAACGGTGACGGCAGGGCTGACCTGCTGGCCAGGGACACGAGCGGCGTGCTGTGGTCCTACCTGGGCAACGGCGCCGGAACCTTCCCGAACCGGATCCGCGCAGGCGCCGGCTGGAACACCATGACGGCAATCAGCGGTGCCGGTGACCTGAACGGTGACGGCAGGGCTGACCTGGTCGCCAGGGACTCGGGCGGCACGCTCTGGACCTACCTGGGCAACGGTGCGGGAATCTTCCCGACGAGGGTCTCGGCAGGCACGGGCTGGAACATCATGAACGCCATCAGCTAGTCCGTTTCCCAGCAGCCTCCCGGACCCGGAAGGGCCCGGGAGGCTGCTCCACCCCAGTATCAGCCTTCAGCGCTGATACGGGCCCAAACCACCACGTCCGGACCTTCCACCACACCGCGCAGCCGCAGCGCGGGGGAGGTCCGGGCGTGGTTTTGTGCCGTCGAACACCATTCCAGTCTCAGTATTTGGGACAAATGCAGCCGTCCATTGGCTGGACTCTATTATTGCTAGGTCTGTTTCCAACCCCGATCAGGATTGTGGACTACCTATGAATCTCTTCCGGACCAAATCCATCGAGCAGTCAATGGCCGACGCCGATGAGCCCGGACGCCAGCTGAAGCGTTCGTTGAGCACGTGGGACCTCATGATCATGGGCGTCGCCGTAGCAGTGGGCGCCGGCATCTTCTCCGTGGGTGCCAAGGCCGCAGCCAACTTCGCCGGCCCCGCGGTCACCGTGTCCTTTGCGGTGGCTGCCATCACCTGTGCTCTGGCCATCATGTGCTACGCGGAGTTCGCCACTGCCATCCCCGTGGCCGGCTCCGCCTACGTGTTCACGTACGCCACCATGGGCGAAGTTCTTGCCTGGGTCATCGGCTGGAACCTGATCCTTGAGCTGTTCACCGCTGCTGCCGTGATTGCCAAATACTGGGGCATCTACCTCAGCAAGGTCTTCGCGCTCATGGGCGTGGAGATCCCGCCCGCTGTCTCGCTCGGCGGCGTGGACCTGTACTGGGGTGCGTTCCTCATCGTCGCCGTCTTCACCGTTCTGCTGGTGCTGGGAACGAAACTGTCCGCCCGCGTGGGCAACGTCTTCACGCTGATCAAGATCGGCGTCGTCATCTTCGTGATCGTGGTGGGCTTCAGCTACGTCAAGTTGTCCAACTACGCCCCGTTCGTTCCGGCCTCTGAGCCCACCGCGGGTACCGGGGCAGCGGATGTCATGAAGCAGTCCTTCTTCGGCTTCCTCACCGGTGCCGCCCCCGCCCAGTACGGAACGCTGGGCATCTTCGCCGGCGCAGCACTGGTGTTCTTCGCTTTCATCGGCTTTGACGTGGTGGCGACGTCCGCGGAAGAGGTCAAGAACCCGCAAAAGACCCTGCCGCGCGGCATCTTCGGCGGCCTTGCCCTCGTCACGCTGCTGTACATCCTGGTGTCCCTCGCCCTCACGGGAATGGTCTCCTACAAGCAGCTGGCCGAGGTCGAGAACCCGACGCTCACCACGGCCTTCGAGGCCGTCGGGAACACCGATGCCGCCAAGATCATCGCGTTCGGCTCCCTGGTGGGCCTGACCACGGTGATCATGGTGCTGCTGATGGGCCTCTCCCGCGTGGTCCTGGCCATGAGCCGCGACGGGCTGCTCCCGCGGTCCCTGTCCAAGACCAGCGAGAAGCGTTCGACGCCGGCGCGGCTCCAGATCATTTGCGGCGCCGCGGTGGCTCTCGTGGCAGGCCTGACGAACGTTGATCTGCTCGAGGAAATGATCAACATCGGCACGCTATCCGCATTCGTGATGGTCAGCCTGGGGATCCTGGTGCTGCGCAAGAAGCGGCCGGATCTCAAGCCTGCGTTCCGTGTGCCGTTCGGCAAGGTCCTGCCGATCCTGTCTGCGGTGCTGTGCCTGTATCTCATGACCAACCTGGCCGTGGAGACGTGGATCTTCTTCGCCATCTGGCTCGCGGTGGGCCTGGGCATTTACTTTGCCTACGGCCAGCGCCACTCCCGGCTCAACGAAAAGTTCGCCGGAGCGAAGGCCGCCGTGAACGGCGGCCCGGCCCGGAGCTCGGATGACGACCTGGACGACGACGAGGATGCCCTGACGAAGGTCTGACCCGCTGCTGGACTGGCGTTGGGCGGCCGGCGTGGGGACAGCGGCCCGATCTGCCAAACGCCCGGAGCGGTACGGTTGACTTGTGAACGCCACTATCGATCACCTGGTCATCGCCGCCGATTCGCTGGAACAGGGCGCGGCCTGGTGCGCGACAACGTTCGGCATTCAGCCCTCCGGTGGAGGCAAACACCCGCTGATGGGTACTCACAACCGGGTGATGGCCATCAGCAGCGGGAGTTTCCCCGACTGCTACCTCGAGGTGATCGCGATCGATTCCGACGCGCCGGCGCCGGGGAGGCCGCGCTGGTTTGGGCTCGACCACCCCGAGGTGCGCGAGGCTGTCCGCGAATCCCCTCGGCTGGTGCACGCAGTGGCGCGCACTCGCAAGATCGAGATGCTGCGCAGGGACCTTGCCAACTTCGCGCTCGACCCTGGCGAGTTGGTGGCAGCGCAGCGCGACACGCCTTACGGACAGTTGAAGTGGCGCATCACCATCCGCGACGACGGCCGCGCTGAATGCGCCGGCGCGCTGCCCAGCTTGATCGAATGGGAAGGGCAACATCCGTGTGCCCACATGCCCCTCACCGATGTGGCGCTGCAGGGGCTGGTGCTGCGCGGCGTTCCCACCCAGGCGGTCGACGTTCTGAAGCTTCCGGCCGTTCAGACGAGCCCGATCGACGCTGCGCAGAAGGCACCGCTCACCGCGACGCTGGAATCGCCGCGTGGCCGTGTTGTGCTCGATGCATGGCACTTCGGGGGCTGAACAGCGCTGAAGCCGGCACGCTGGAGCGGAGACATGTCCTAGGGCGCGGCGTGCCGTCCGACCCAGTCCACCAGCGGCCGCAGCTGCTCCCATAGCCGGGCGATCTCGGCCTCCGCTGCCGGTGAAGGAAGCCATTCCGGCTGGCCCAGAGCCACACTCGCGGCGAGCGACTTGTGTTTCAGGAGCTCCCCGCGGGGGTGGTCCCGGGCGTAACCCCGGGGCACCGTCTTGAGCTTCTCTCCCTCGATGCGGAACCCGGCCCCGGCTATGGAATCGACGATGTGCTGCAGCTGTTCCCCGGTGCCGGCGGCGTCCACGGCATTCCGGTACCGCGCCAGTTGGGCGGGGGAGTGGGAATGGTAGCCTCCGCCCACGAGCAGGCCGTCAGCGCTGAGCTGCAGGTAGTAGCCGACGCCTTCCTGGTACGACGCGAACGCGCCCTGGGCTGTCTTGTACGGGGACTTGTCCTGCGAGAACCGGACGTCCCGGTGCGGGCGGAAAATCTTGCCCGGCCCGAACCGGGGCTCAAGCCGGGCCAGGAGCGTGGTGAGCGGCTCCTTGACGGACGCCGCGTACACCTCCTCATGGGCGTGCCACCATTCCCTGGTGTTGTTCTGCTCCAGTTCCTCGTAGAATTCCGCGGCAGCAGCGGGAATGCCGTCAAACGTGCTCATGATTGAAGAGTAGGGACGGTGCGCACCGCTGCCCACCCCCGCCGCAGGCTATGTGGACAACGCAGGCTATGTGGACAACCATGCAGAAACAAAAGAACCCCGCCGCGGCAGTGTGGGTGCCGTGGCGGGGTTCTTTTCAGCTGGAAGGGGCTTTGTTAGCCGATCTTGTTGGCTGCCTCTGCGTCGGAGAGGGGGGCTGCGCCGAGGTTGGCGCGGAGTTTGGCGCCGAGTTCGGCGTCGACGTTGGTCCAGTACTGGATGGCGCGTTCCTTGATGCCGGGGCTCTTCACGCCGCCCACGGCGCCGGTGATGGTGTCCAGCAGGCGGGCCTTGGCGGCGTCGTCGTAGACCTCGCGGTAGAGGGTGCCGGCCTGGACGAAGTCGCCGTCCTCGGCGTGCAGGGAGTGCGCGGCGAGGGTCAGTTCGCCGTCGTTCTCCCAGCCGCCGGCCGGGTTCTGCGGCTCGATCGCTGCCGGGCCGCCGAGGGTGTTCGGGGCGTAGACCGGAACGGACGGGGCGTTGAACAGGTAGCGTCCGGCGCCGTCCTGGCTGTAGTTGTTGACCTGGCTCTTGGGCTGGTTCACCGGGATCTGGGCGTGGTTGGTGCCCACGCGGTAGCGGTGCGCGTCGGCGTAGGAGAAGATCCGGGCCTGCAGCATCTTGTCCGGGGACGCGGCGATGCCGGGCACGAAGTTCGACGGCGCGAAGGTGGCCTGTTCGATCTGCGCGAAGTAGTTCTCCGGGTTCCGGTTCAGTTCCATGGTGCCGACCTTGATCAGCGGGTAGTCCGCGTGCGGCCAGACCTTGGTCAGGTCGAACGGGTTGAACCGGTAGGTCTTGGCGTCCTCGTACGGCATGACCTGCACGTGCAGGTCCCAGGACGGGAAGTTGCCGGCTTCGATGTTTTCGTGCAGGTCCCGGATGTAGAAGTCCGCGTCCGAGCCGGCGAGGGCTTCGGCTTCCTCGCCGGTGATGTTCTTCACGCCCTGGTTGGACTTGAAGTGGTACTTCACCCAGAACCGCTCGCCCTCGGCGTTGATCCACTGGTAGGTGTGCGAACCGTAGCCCTGCATTTCCCGCCAGGACGCCGGCAGGCCGCGGTCACCCATCAGCCAGGTCACCTGGTGCGCGGACTCCGGGGACAGGGTCCAGAAGTCCCACTGCATGTCCGCGTCCCGCAGGTGCGTGCCCGGGAGGCGCTTCTGGGAGTGGATGAAGTCCGGGAACTTGATGCCGTCGCGGATGAAGAACACCGGGGTGTTGTTGCCCACGAGGTCGTAGTTGCCCTCGGAGGTGTAGAACTTCACCGCGAACCCGCGCGGGTCCCGCCAGGTGTCCGGGGAGCCGTTCTCACCGGCGACGGAGGAGAAACGGATCAGCATCTCGGTCTCCACACCGGGCTGCAGGAACGCGGCCTTGGTGTACTTGGAGATGTCCTCGGTGGTCTTGAAGGTACCGAACGCGCCGCCGCCCTTGGCGTGCACCACACGCTCCGGAACCCGCTCGCGGTTGAACTGCGCGAGCTTCTCCACCAGATAGTGATCCGTGAGGATGATCGCGCCGTCGGCGCCGACAGCCTTGGAATGGGCATCGGACGTGACCGGAGCACCGGACTGTGTCGTGGACACGGCAGGCGCAGAGATGTTCGAAGTCATCTTTCTCCTAATTTATTGATTACTTGACAGTTACGAAGGAAGTTTCTGGGCCCGCTGGCAATCGCTGCAGATCCCCTGGTACATGACGTCCGCGATCTGGATGGTCATGGGATGGGAGTCCTCATTCCAGTGCGGGGTCAGGCAGGGCGCATGGCCGACGGCGCAATCGACGTCCTCCACCCTGCCGCAGCTGACGCAGACCGCGTGGTGGTGGTTGTCGCCCACGCGGGTCTCGTACAGTGCGGGCGAGTGCGGAGGCTCAAAGCGGCGCAGCATGTGCAGGTCGGTCAGGTCACCGAGCACGACGTAGACGGACTGCGCCGTCAGTTCCGGCAATTCCTCGCGGGCAGCCGCCAGGATGCTCTCAGCCGGGGAGTGCGGGTTGTGTTCGACGGCGGACAGCACGGCCAGCCGCTGTTTGGTCACCCGGCGGCCGTGGGCACGCAGGGCCGCGGCCCATGCTTCGTGGCTTTCCGGGTGATCGGTCATGACTCCATTGAAACACTTATTTTGACAAGATCACAATAAGGCAAAGCTAACTTCCGTCCGCGGCTAGAGTTGCCGGGTGGGGAAAATACTGGCCGACATCACTCCGCTGCGCGAGAGCCCGGACTTTCGGCGTCTTTGGCTGGGCGGCGCCGTCTCCAACGTGGGATCCCAGCTGACCCTGGTGGCCGTCAGCCTGGAGGTGTACCGGCTGACCCAGGACAGCCTCTACGTCGGGCTGCTCAGCATTTTTGCCCTGGTGCCGCTGGTGCTCGGCGGCCTGCTGGGCGGTTCCATCGCCGATTCCCACGACCGCCGCACGGTGGCGCTCCTCTCGTCCTCGGTGATGTGGGCCGCCGTGGCCGGCCTGGCACTCCAGGCGTGGCTCCAGGCGGGGAACGTCTGGCTTCTGTATGCACTCGTGGCCGTGCAAAGCGGAGCGCAGGCGATCAACCAGCCGGCCCGCAGCGCCATCCTTCCCGTGCTGGTGCGGAAGGAGCTTCTTCCGGCAGCCAACGCACTCAGCATGATCACCTTCGGCCTGGCCATGACGGCCGGGCCCCTGCTGGCCGGGGTGCTCGTGGCCACGGTGGGATTCGGCTGGACCTACACGCTGGACCTGGTGAGCTTCGCCTTCGTGTTCTGGGCACTGCTGCGGCTGCCGTCAATGCCGCCCGGCAAAGAGGCGGGCAGGGCAGGCCTGCGCTCCGTGGTGGAAGGCTTCCGGTTCCTGGGCACGCGGCCCAATGTGCGCATGACCTTCATCATCGACCTCGTTGCCATGATCCTGGCGCAGCCACGGGCGCTGCTGCCCGCCGTCGGCGCCCTCATGATCGGCGGCGGGGAAACCACGGTTGGCATCCTGCTGGCATCCACTGCGGTCGGTGCATTCCTGGCCGGTCTCTTTTCCGGGCCGCTGGGCTCTGTGAGGATGCAGGGAACTGCAGTGGTCTGGTCTGTGATGGGGTGGGGCGCGTCGATTGCCGGATTTGGGCTGGTGGTGGTGCTGGCCGGCCGGTCCGGTTCCGGGGGAGTAACGCTGTGGCTGCTGCCCGCCGCCCTGTGCTGCGCCCTGGCCGGAATCTCCGACTCTGTCAGTGCGGTCTTCCGCACCACCATCCTTCAGGCGGCAACGCCGGACCACCTGCGCGGCCGGCTGCAGGGGGTCTTCATTGTGGTGGTCGCGGGCGGGCCGAGGATCGGCGATATGCTCGCCGGTGCCGGCACTAAAATTCTTAGTGAAGGCTGGGTCCTGCTGCTTGGCGGCGTCCTGTGCATCGGAGTGGCCTGGACAGCCGCGCGGTGGCAATCCGGCTTCCTGAAGTACGACGCGCGGAATCCTGTTCCGTAGCGGTGCTGCTGGAGTTCTGACGTGAGTTAAGAGCTGTGGAGGGAAGAGTGCACAAACACTACAACGGCCTGAAGACAGCGGCGCTTTTCGGCGTGCTGTGGGCGGTGCTGCTGGGCCTGGGAGCACTGATCGCAGGCAACACCCGCAGTACGGCCCCGATCGTGATCATGGCGCTGATCGGAGTGGTCACCACCGCCTACGGGTACTGGAACAGCGACAAGATCGCGCTGCGCTCCATGCAGGCGTATCCGGTGTCCGAGGCGCAGGCTCCCCAGCTGTATCAGATGGTCAGGGAGCTGTCCGTGCGCGCCAACCAGCCAATGCCGCGGATTTTCGTCTCGCCCACCATGGCCCCGAACGCGTTCGCGACCGGCCGGAATCCGCAGAACGCTGCAGTCTGCTGCACCGAGGGGATCCTGCAGCTGCTGAGCCCCCGCGAGCTCCGTGGAGTCCTGGGCCATGAGCTCATGCACGTGTACAACCGCGACATCCTGACCTCGTCCGTGGCCGCGGCCGTGGCCGGCGTCATCACCTCCGTGGGGCAGATGCTGCTGATCTTCGGCGGCGGGGACCGGCGGAACTCGAATCCGCTTGCCCTCATCGCGATGGCCCTGCTGGCACCGTTCGCGGCGACCCTGATCCAGGTAGCCATTTCCCGAACCCGGGAGTACGACGCCGATGAGGACGGTTCACAGCTCACGGGAGATCCGCTGGCGCTCGCCTCGGCCCTGCGCAAGATTCATCAGGGAGTGCAGGCGGCGCCGCTGCCGCAGGACCAGCGGCTCGTCAACGCCTCGCACCTGATGATCGCCAATCCCTTCCGGGGCGGGGCCATGACCAAGCTGTTCGCTACCCACCCGCCCATGCAGGACCGCATTGCCCGGCTGGAGCGGATGGCGGGCCGGCCGCTCGGCTGACGTCCCGCCGTCGTACTCCCGAAATGCCTGGCGACGCGCGAAATGCGTGGCGACGCGCAAATGCCCGGCGCGGCCGGAATACCCGTAGCGAGCGGTAATTTGCGCGTCGCCGGAGAAGTTGTGCAGCGTCAGAGCGTCCGGGCGTAGCAGACGGACAGCGGCTCGCCGGCGTAGGGTCCGAAATTGTCGATGAGCATATAGTCCTCGCGCTCGTAAAACCGGATGGCGTCGGGCTGGGCTGTCCCTGTCTCGAGCTTGAGCTCTTTCAGTCCAAGACGGACGGCCTCGGCCTCGAGGCTGCGAAGCACGGCCGGGGCCACTCCGGTTCCCCGGTGGCTGGGCAGCACAAACATCCGCTTGATTTCCGCCGAGCCCACGTCCAGCTGCCGCAGCGCGCCACAGGCCACAGCCGTGCCCTGGACGTCCCGGGCAACGACGAAGAAGGAGATGTCCTCGGCGCTGGGAGCCGTGCCGGGTTCGTGGTCGTCGGAGCCGTACCTCGCGTCCAGTTCGGCGCGCTGCATGCTCCGCAGCCGGGCGCCGTCCTCGGTATCCCACGGCTCAGGCGTCACAGAGAAATTCACGGGACTTCCTGTCTTTCCGTTCAGGACGCGCAAAAGACCTGGCGACACCCGAATATGGGTGTCGCCAGCCGATATGCGCGTCGTGGAACCACTCGCGGTCTAGCTGCGGAAGTTGACGAACTGGAGGTCGGCCTCGTCAAAGTCCTTCAGCAGGGCCATTGTGGCCTGGAGGTCGTCGCGGGACTTGGAGGTCACGCGGAGTTCATCGCCCTGGATCTGGGATTTGACGGACTTGGGGGCCTCGTCCCGGATCAGCTTGTTGATCTTCTTGGCCAGATCCTGCGCGATGCCTTCCTTGATGGAGCATTCCAGACGGAATTCCTTGCCTGACGGGTACGGTTCGCCTTGCTCAAGGGACTTAAGGGAGATCCCGCGCTTGATGAGCTTGGACTGGAAGACGTCCAGCACCGCCAGGACCCGGTCCTCGGAGTTGGCCTTCAGGAGGATCTTCTCCCCGCTGAAGTCGATCTCGGCGCCGACGCCCTTGAAGTCGTAGCGCTGGCCGATTTCCTTTTGGGACTGGTGCAGTGCGTTCGCCACTTCCTGCTTATCTACTTTGCTTACGACGTCGAATGTGGACTCGCCGGCCATGACTCTCCTTTTGCTCGTGGTTGCTTCGCCCGGACGGGGCGTTGATATCTGCATTCCAGCGTAGTACGGATGGGCCTGTCGTGACGGTGAATCCGCTTTCACAGTTCTCTCATAGCTGAGGCACGGCGGGAACGGAGCATGGCCGTGGACAGTTGTAGGAGTTGGAAGACCCCGGAAGGAACGCAATGACCCACCAGGCAGTCCGCTATGTCAGCCGATCCACAGCAGCCGCCGCAGGAGCGATCGCCACCGCCGCCACCTCAGTGACAGCCGCGGCCGTGGCCGCATCCATCATCCTGAGCCCGGCACCCGACGCGTCCTCGAGGCTGGACGGCGTCCATGCCGACCTCCAGCGGGCGGTGCAGCTGAACCAGATCACGGAGGAGCAGGCACTCCGCTTCGAGGCAAAACTCGCGGGCCGCATCCTCGGCGAAGCCTGAATTTCCGCGGATTCTGAGCGGTTTTTCGCTCGATTCGATTCTTCGGCAGAAGTTCTGTAAAGTTGTCTTGCCCGCGGTTACTGGAAGCAATAACCCGGGTAACTTCTTTGAAGTTCGGCAGATTACCCGAGCGGCCAAAGGGGGCTGACTGTAAATCAGCTGGCAACGCCTACGGGGGTTCGAATCCCTCATCTGCCACCCGCGGGAAACCCCGTCAGACCAGTGCAAGCCGGTCTGGCGGGGCTTTTCTTTTCCCCCGCCGAGCCGCCGGGGCTATTGCACACCAATCGCTGCTGACATCGGGATGGCGCGGCGATACTCTGTAAGGGTAAATCCCGGCTGTGATTTAGGTCACGGCCGGCGGTTGCAGCCCCAGCGGGTACATCCAAGGCAGGGTTACCGAGGTGGACAGAACCAGAGGCAGCGCCAAGGTCAGCGTCCTTGCCGCGACTGGGCTGATCGCAGCCCTTCTTGCAGGCTGCACAAACTCCGGACCGGTTTCCCCATCCAACGTTCCGGACACCCATGACATCACTGTCTGGATTACGGACACGGTGCCGGACCGCGTCGCCAAAATGCACGCAATCGCCGACCGCTTCACCGCCGCCACTGGCCTGAAAGCGGATCTCGTGAGCGTGCCCGAGCACGAGTTCAACCAGACGCTGACGTCTTCGGCGGCGGCCGGCAATCTGCCTGACGTCATTGGCGCGATTTCGCTGGGCAACGTGCGTACCCTGGCGGCCGGCAAGCACGTCCACACCGGAGCCAACGCCGCGGTTGTCAGGAACCTTGGGGAAGGGACGTGGTCCCGGCGCGCGCTGGAGCTTACCCGCGACGGCGGCAGCCAGCTGGCCGTGCCCGTCGCCTCCTGGCAGCAGGTCCTGTATTACCGCAAGGACCTATTCGCGAAAGCGGGGCTGGCGGCTCCCAATACCTACGCCGACATCAAGGCGGCCGCCGAAAAGCTGCACACCCCGGAGATGGCGGGGTTCGTCGCGGCCAACAAGGCAGGGGAGCCCTTCACCCAGCAGTCTTTCGAGCACATCGCGCAGGGCAATGGCTGTGAACTCGTCAGCGCCCAGGGCGCCATCACCTTTGACAGCCCGCAATGCGTCGGCGCCCTCAGCTTCTACAGGGACATGCTGAAGAACTACTCTGTCCCCGGGATCCAGGACATCGGCACTGTCCGGACTGCGTACTTCGCGGGCAAGGCCGCGATGGCTGTCTGGCCGACGTTCATGCTGGACGAGTTGGCGGGACTGCGCAACGACACGAGGCCGAGCTGCCCTGAATGCAAGCTGGACCCTGGATTCCTGGTCAGGAACACCGGTGTGGTGGCGGGCATCCTGGGAAGCGGCGGAACGCGGCCTGCGCACTTTGGGGAGATCACCTCGTGGACGGTTACTGACGACTCTGACACCGAACATGCCCGGAAGTTCGTGGAGTATCTCGTGAGCGACGGCTACACCGACTGGCTGTCGGTCGCCCCCGATGAGCGTATTCCGGTGCGTTCCGGTAGCCCGGGCAAGCCCACGGAATATGCGGATGGCTGGAGGGCCATGCCTGTGGGCATGAGCGAGAAGGAGCCGCTGGGCAAGTTCTACTCGCCCGACGTTCTTTCCGTCCTGATGCACGGTGTGCAGGACCTCAACCACTGGGGCATCCTCCAGGGCCGTGGCGACCTTGCCGGGGCTGCGATGGCTGAACTGCCGATCGCCGAGGCCGTCGGTCAGGTCACTTCCGGCGCAGCGGATCCGCGGACAGCGGCAGCCAAGGCCGCGGCCACGCTCCGTTCCATCCTGCGCACGCTGGGGTGACCTGGAGGAATCCCGCTTCACGGCGACGAGGCTGGGACCGAAGTGAGATGCGAACCCCTGTTCACAAAAACGTCTGAGTAAACGTGATAAACGGCAGAAATGCTGTTTTATCCTGTTTTTCTTCATGATTGAACGTTGCATCACCCTGCTTTAGAGCCTGCATTCTTTCTGCAAATTGAAGGAAACTCTCCAGTGCGGCTAGCCCGTCCTTGCTGCGATAAAACGCTGCATTCATTTGCTCTTTCCAAACAGGCGAATTAGGGTCATGATTTTTGCTAAGCCTGTTCGGAACAACAAGGTCTCAGGTTGAGGAGGCTGCACCCACGCTTCTGGTCGTATCCTCGGCGAGTCTCCCGAGAAGCTCTGTTTTTGCGCCTTGATCGGACATCTTCGCAGTGTCCCGCCAGGCGCGGTTCCAGCAGCGCTGCCATCCCCGTGAGCTGTAATCGACAGCGGACGGGCGGCAGATGCTGAACGCAGTTAATTCCAACCGCGAAAGGCAACAGGATGTGTCAGTCACATAGACGACTATCAGCTTTGGGCTCTGTTTTTACGCTACTTGTGGCGGTCTCCACCGTGGCGTCATGCGCAGCGCCAAATGCCGGCCAAACTCCGGCCACAACTACGGTAGCGGCATCGCCGGCAACGTCGACGGCAACGCCACCCGCCACCAGCACGACCTCGGAATCCCCATCAGAGGCGGCTGACCCCTCGGAACTGTGCGGCCCCGGGTCTGCCATTAACTTCGACAATGGTGCTTTTCCGGAGGCTCCGGTCATCGACAACAAATGGTTCTCCCTGACACCGGGCACGCAGTACACGACGACCGGGAAGGTGGTCAGTGCTGAGGGCACCACCGAGCGGACGGTGACGCACACCGTCACGGGCCTGACCAAGGTCATAGACGGGGTGAAGACACAGGTGCTGTGGGACCGCGACTACGCGGACGGCTCGCTGGTCGAATCCGAACTGGCCTTCTTTGCCCAGGACAACGAAGGAACGGTCTGGCTCTTCGGGGAGTATCCGGAGGAGTTCGAAAACGACAAATTCATTGGCGCCCCCAATACCTTCATCCACGGGATCGAGGAGAGCCAGGCAGGCATAGCCATGCAGGCCGACCCGCAGGTTGGTACGCCTGAATATGTCCAAGCGCACGCGCCTTCCGTGGACTTCCTGGACTGCGGCGACGTGTTCCAGGTGAACGAGCGCGTCTGCGTGCCCACGGGTTGCTACGACGACGTGCTGGTGATCGACGAGCACAATCCGCTGGAACCCGCTGTGGGCCACCAGCGCAAGTTCTATTCAGCAGGGACCGGGCTTGTGAAAGTGACCGCCGTGGGCGGTGCGGACCAGGAAACCCTGGACCTGTCCAAGGTCGAAAAGCTCACCGACGCAAAACTCGTGGAGGTCAACAAGGAAGCGCTCAAGCTCGACCAGCATGGCTATGAAGTCAGCAAAGAGGTCTATGCGAAAACAGCCCGTGCCGAGGTAGCCACAGAAACCTCAGGCGGTAAATGAGCCAACCGCGCATCGAACCGCACATGAAAGGGAAAGCCCCCTCCGCTGCCTGAGGCAGCGTACGCTCTAGGACGCCCGTTCGCTCCTGAGCTGCGCAATTTCACGGCGGAGGGCGGCCACCTCTGCAGTAAGGTCATTCACTTCTGCAAGGACAGGCTGTTCGGCTGTTTCGACGGCGGTCTCGGCGGTTTCGCTGACCCGCTGGACCAGCCAGGAAGCTATGGAGGCCGTCACCACGCCCAGCACGGCAATTCCGCTCATCATGAGGGCTGCGGCTACCGCCCGGCCCAGGCCGGTGACGGGATACAGGTCTCCATAGCCGACCGTGGTGATCGTGGTGACTGCCCACCACACTGCGTCGCCGAAGGTCAGGATCTTCGCATCGGGAGCCGACTGCTCGGCGTCGAGCACCGCCAACGCGCCCACGAAGACCAGAAGTGTGGCGGAGCCTGCCACATAGGTCGCAACCCGTCCCCGCAACGATTCGCCCACTGTCCTGTGGAGCACCGACAGCAGGGTCACCAGCCGCAGTAGCCGCAGCGGCCGGAATACCGGCAGGGCAACGATCAGCAACTCATGAAGGTTCAAGAGGAACCAGCGGCGGCGGTTCTCCGCAAGCCACAGGTTCACCGCATAATCCAGGGCGAAGATGCCCCACGTGATCCACAGAGTGGCCTCGAGCCACTCGTTGCCCCGGCCCTCAACTTTGCCTACGACCTGCCAGGCATAGGCCGCGAGGAAGACGACGGCCGTCCCCATCAGCGGCCACTCGGCAAGGTCCCGGTAGCGTTGCTGCGTCATGCGCAAAATCATACGGGCACAGGCAGGCCCAGCTGCCCGCTCAGTTCAGCGCTATGACCAGCATTTGGGTGGTCCCGGGGATGCAGGTCTGCAGGACCGCCCGCGGGAACCCGCCGAACACGGCCGCAACATCGTTCGTTGTGCCGCCGTTGGGCACCTGGCTGCGTGCCGCCACGGTATAGGATCCATATCCCGCGAGGTCGACGCGCTCGCCGACCTGGATGCCCGAGAAGCGGGCCCAGCCGCCGCAGAAGTCGTGTTCCGTGATGAAGAGCGAGTATCCGTCGGTTGGTGTGAAATGGATAGGCCCAATGCACCGGTCCACCATGTCCTGCCCTCCTGCACCCGCCACATAGATGGTCCGGACCAGCGGTGCCGGAGCAGGAGCAGGGGCGGGGGCCCGTGCGGGTGCGGGTGCCGGAGCAGGTGCGGGCGCGGCCGGTGCTGGCTTGGCTGGAGCGGGTGCCGGGGCGGGTGCCGCAGCCTTCACAGCCGGGACGGGCCCTGCAGGCTTCACGGCCGGAGCCGGGGCCGCGGCCTTCACCGCAGGGGCGGGTGCCTTCGCCGCCGGAGCCACTGCCGGACCCGCAGCGGACACGGCGGCCGGGGCAGCAGAGGCGGCTGGCGCCTCTGTAGCAGGCCCCTTGGCAGCGGGTGCTGACGCCGCCATGTCCGTAACGGTGCCTGGTAGGCCGGCCCATGGAATGGCATCGTCCCTGGCCGGGGCCGATATCACCTGGCCTGCCGCCGCGGGGGAGTCGTGGGTCGGAGCCGCAGACCAAATGGGGGTTGCGGCACTGAGCAGCAGTACTCCTGCGAGCACGAGCGCCCTGATGTCGAATCCCGTGGTCAGCGTTCCGGGCTGCGGGCCAAAAAGATAGACCGCCCCGCGGTGCCGGCTGGTTTTTTCCTGCTGATCCATGGCTGACCCTGAACCGTCGTGCGGCTGCAGAATCTGCGGCCGCTAGCTGGGCGGTCAAGCGCAGACAAGGTACGGCGCCCGCGCGGAAATGGCGGGACCGCTTGACGCTACGCTTGACCATTAAATTGAGAGAGGGACGCGCTCACTAACGCGTCTGCCCAGCAGTGTTGAGTGTAGGAGGGGCGTTTCCGCCGGCGCACGGGTAGGCAATACCTGTCTTTCCGCGCAGCCCCTACTTGAATCCCGCAGGCCGCACCGGCGAGGAGATGTCACGAGTGGCATGCTTGTTACCCGCGGGTAACATGTAGGTCATGCACTTGCTTCTGCGAACACTCCTGCTGCTGGTTACTTCCTCCAGGCGCCCGCCGCTCAGCGTATGGGAGGCGTCCTCCCTCCCTCTCCGCGTGCTTCCGACCGATATAGACATAGCCATGCATGTGAACAACGGGATGTACTTCTCGCTGATGGACCTCGGGCGTTTCGATCTGATGGTCCGCAGCGGCACGTGGGCGAGGATGCGGCGGCGGGGCTGGACTCCGGTGGCTGCGGGTGAGACCATCACCTTCCGCCGCTCGCTGCAGCTGTGGCAGCGGTACACCATCGAGTCCAGGATCATCGGACTGGATGCCAAGGCCATCTACTTTGAGCAGCGGATGGTGGTGGACGGTGAAATCTATGCCCGGGCCTACATCGCCACCCGGCTGGTGAGCAGGGGAAGGCCAGTCAGCCAGGAGGAGATCATTGCAGAGTTTGGTGCGCCCCCGGAAGAACTGGAGCTTCCGGACTGGATCCACGAGTGGCGGGAAAACAACGCGCTGCCCGGCTCACGCCGGCCGGCGCCGCACGCCTGGGCCTGATGTATTCCCGGTGACGCGTGTAGCGAACAAGGACCGCTTCGAAGGGACATCCGGAGCTGGCTCGCGTACCGTGGACACATGGCAACCGTAGACATTACAGGTGAACAGTTCGCATCAACCGTTGAGAACAACGATATTGTCCTCGTTGACTTCTGGGCCGAATGGTGTGGTCCCTGCAAGCAGTTTGGGCCCACGTATTCCGCAGTTTCCGAAAAGCACAGCGACGTCGTCTTCGCCAAGGTGGATACTGAGGCCGAGCAGCAGCTGGCTGCGGAAGCCGGCATCACATCGATCCCCACGCTGATGGCCTTCCGCGAAAAGGTGCTGGTCTTCTCCCAGCCCGGTGCACTGAATGCCCCCCAGCTCGAACAGGTCATCGACGCCGTCAAGGCGCTCGACATGGCCGAAGTCCACGCCCACGTGGCGCGCTCGCAGGCCGAGGCCGCTGCGGCCGCAGGCACCAGCACCAGCACCGGTAACGGCACGGGCAAGAACACGGGTACCCAGGACGGATCGCAGATCCCGGACTTCTAAGGTCCACTGAAGCCTTCCAAGCTCCATCAAGCGCAAAGGCGGGGTCATTCCGCGCCCGGGAATTTCGGTTCCGGGCGCGGCGTGATCCCGCCTTTTGTGCTTCTGCTGACTACAGGCGTTCGAGCCTGACCGGCTCGGCGAGCAGCGCGCTGAGGGATTCATTGAGGTCCTGCACGGCGGTGCCCTTGGAGTGCTTTTCCAGGTCCTCCTCGGAAGCCCACCGTTCGGTCAGGACCAGCTTTTCTTCGGTGGCCTCGGTGAGCTCGTAGCGGATGCAGCCGGGCTCGTTGACCACTTCGTCGATGGCGATTTCGAGGGCGAGCTTTACGCGGAAGAATTCGCCGTCGTTGGGGATGAACGTTGCCTGCAGGTCGATGGGTGCACTCATGGCTTTCACAATACCGGCCACCGCCGGCGCTCCCGGACGTGTTTACGCCGGACACTCGACTGTTGCGCTTCTTTTGCCCGGGGGCAGTTGGTAGCGTGCCAACATGCGCGCTTACACAGCCGGGGACACTGACGTTCCGCTGCTTGATGAAACCATCGGCGAGAATTTCGAGCGGATCGTGGCCCGGTTTCCTTTCCACGACGCTCTGATCGAGGCGGCCGCAGTGCCCGGCGCGGACGCCCGGCGCTGGAGCTACACCAAACTGAACGACGACGTCGACCGCCTCGCCCGCGCGCTCCTCGCGCTGGGCGTCGCGAAGGGGGAGCGGATCGGAATCTGGAGCCCCAACTGCGCGGAGTGGACCATCCTGCAGTACGCGACGGCCAAGATCGGCGCGATCCTCGTCAATGTGAACCCCGCCTACCGCAGCCACGAGCTGGCATTTGTGGTCAAACAGGGCGGCATGCGCATGCTGGTCACAGCGCCGACGGACCGGAACAGCGACTACGTGGGCATGGCACGGCAGGCGCTTGGCGAATGTCCGGAGTTGCGCGAGCTGGTGTTCCTGCCGGACTTCGAATCGGAGGGGCTCGACGCCGGCGTCCCCCAGAGTGAGCAGGAACTGACGTACGCGGAGCTGCTCAAGCGGGCGGACGACGTCGGGCATTCAAGCCTGAAGGCGCGCATGTCCGAACTGGATCCGCACGATGCCGTCAACCTGCAGTACACGTCGGGGACCACCGGTTTCCCGAAGGGCGCCACACTTACGCACCACAACATCCTCAACAATGGCTACTCGATCGGGGAGCTGCTGCGTTACACCGAACACGACCGGGTGGTCATTCCGGTGCCGTTCTACCACTGCTTCGGCATGGTGATCGGGAATATCAATGCACTCAGCCACGGGGCCGCCACCATCATTCCCGGACGCAGCTTCACGCCGGCGGCGGCCCTGGAGGCGGTGCAGGATTTCGGCGGGACGTCGCTCTACGGCGTACCCACCATGTTCATCGCCGAACTGGCGCTGCCGGACTTCGCCTCCTACGACCTGTCGACCCTGCGCACCGGTGTCATGGCCGGTTCACTGTGTCCCATCGAGGTGATGAAGCGGGTCATCTCGGAGATGAACATGCGGGATGTGGCCATCTGCTACGGCATGACCGAGACCTCGCCGGTGTCCACCATGACGCGCAGCGGCGACACCCTGGAGCACCGCACCCGGACCGTGGGGCGCACCATGCCGCGGCTGGAGAGCAAGATCGTGGACCCGGCAACCGGGGAGGTCCTGGAGCGCGGGGAGATCGGTGAACTGTGCACGCGCGGCTACGCCGTCATGCAGGGTTACTGGAACCAGCCGGACAAGACGGCCGAGGCCATCGATGCCGAAGGCTGGATGCACACCGGGGACCTGGCCCGGATGGACGAGGACGGGTACCTGGTGATCGAGGGCCGGATGAAGGACATGGTGATCCGCGGCGGCGAGAACATCTATCCGCGCGAAATCGAGGAGTACCTTTACACGCATCCTGCCATCCAGGATGTTCAGGTGATCGGCGTGCCGGACACCAAGTACGGCGAGGAACTGATGGCCTGCATCATCCTCAAACCTGGGGCGGAGCCGCTGGACGCAGCCGCCGTGGCCGACTTCTGCCGTGGCAAGCTGGCACACTACAAGATCCCGAAGTACGTCGAGGTCCGTGAGAGCTTCCCCATGACCGTTTCGGGCAAGGTCCGCAAGGTTGAGATGCGCGAGGAAGCGGTGGCCCGGCTGGGTCTCTGATGGGGCCCTGCGGGGCTACCTCGTGTTCCGGCTGATCGCCCGGACGCCCACCAAGAGTCCGACGGCGGCTGTTGCCACGGCGGCGAGCAGGCCGTACAGCGTGTCAACGCCGACGGCGCCCGCGAAGAGTTCGCGCTCGGCGTTGACCAGGTAGGTAAGCGGGTTGAAGAGGCTGGCTACCTTCATCCACTCCGGTCCCGCTTCGATGGGCAGCATGATGCCGGACAGGATCATCAAGGGGAACAGCAGGGTCTGCTGCACACCCCAGAAAATCCACTCCTTGTTTTGCGAGACCAGGGCCAGCGAGTACGACAGTGCGCCGAGCCCGATGCCGAAGATCCCCAGGATGATGAGCCCGAGAAGGACGTGCAGCGGATGGAGGACGAAGCCGAACGGAATGCACACCACTGAAATCAGCAGGCCCTGGACCACGAGCGGTGCCCACTCCTTCAGGGCACGCCCGATCATCAGCGACGAGCGGGACAGGGGAGTGGCCAGGATCCGCTCGTAGGAACCCGTCATCAGCTCGTACTGCAGGTTGGACCCGGTCATGGACGTGCCGAACAGGGCGATCATGACGACGACGCCGGGAAGGAACCACTGCAGCGTTGACTGGCCGCCGAACGCCGGGGCTCCCACGGCCGAACCGAGCAGGGGCCCGAAAAGACCAAGGAACACCAGGGGCTGGAGCAGCGAGAACACGAGCGAGAACGGGTCCCGCAGCGGCAGCAGCATTTCCCGCCAGAACACGTACCAGGTGTCCCGCAGGACGCGGTCCAGTCCCGGTTTCTCGGACGGCTCCATGTGTGTGGCAGGTCCAGCCATCACACCTCAGCCCCTTCGCGCAGACTGCGTCCGGTCAGTTCCAGAAACACGTCATCGAGCGTCGGCGGTTTCAGTTCCACGGATTGTGCGGGAGCGCCGGCGTCGTGCATTTTCCTCAGCAGCTCCGGCGCCAGCCGGGCGCCGTCGGTGAGGCGCAGCCGGAAGCGGACGACGCCGTCGTGGGCGTATTCGTCCATCTCCCCTTGGGCGGCGGCCCGCCCCAGCAGCCCGCGCACTTCAGCGGCAGCACCCGCAGCCACCTCCACGGCCAGCAGGTCCCCGGCGAGGTCGGCCTTGAGCCGGGCGGCGGTGTTGTCCGCGATGATGCGTCCGTGATCAATGACGATGACGCGTTCCGACATGGAATCCGCCTCGTCCATGTAGTGGGTGGTCAGGACGATCGTGGTCCCGTGCTCGGCCCGCATGCGCATGATGTGCTCCCAAAGGTTCGCGCGGTTCTGCGGATCCATGCCGGTGGACGGCTCGTCAAGGAAGAGCAGCCGGGGCGAGTGCATCAGCCCCAGCGCAACGTCCATCCGCCGCCGCTGGCCGCCGGAGAGCTTGATGACCGTGCGCTTGGCGAGGTCCGCCAGGTCCAGCGATTTCAGCAGTTCCTCGGCGCGCGCCTTGGCGTCTGTGGTGTTCATCCCGTAGAAACGGCCCTGCATCATCATCTCGTCGATGACGCGGTAGCTGTGTCCGCCGCCGTTGCCCTGGCCGATGTAGCCAATCCTGGCCCGCACCCCCGCCGGGTCCGCCACGACGTCCAGCCCCGCCACCGTGGCTGAACCGGAGGTCGGCCTGAGCAGCGTGGTCAGCATGCGCAGGGTGGTGGACTTGCCGGCTCCGTTCGGGCCGAGGAATGCCACGAGTTCGCCGGGGGCGACGTCGATGTCGACGCCCTTGACCGCCTCCACCGTGTCCTTCTTGACCGTGAAGTTCTTGGTGAGTTTCCGGGTGTGAATCACTGGACGCTCCAAGGTTCCGGGCTCCATCCTCCGCCCACGGTATACCTGTGACGTTTCCGGCGTCCACGGTCCGCTGAGCGGGACCCGACCCGAACGGACAGTTGCGGCCGGGTGACGGGCTCAGTGGCGCCGGTGGTCCTGGATGGTCATCCGCGGCCCGAACGTGGGCTTTCTGAAGCCGCTGAGTCCGATCATCCGGACCACGCGCTGCCGGTGGCCACGCCACGGCTCCAGCAGGGCCAGCATTCCGGCGTCGTCGGTCCTCCTGCCGGTCAGCGCAGCGCCCACATCGGCCGCAAGATGGTAATCGCCCACCGCGATCGAGTCGGGGCAGCCATGCGTCCGCTGCACCACCTCGGCGGTGGTCCACACCCCTATGCCCGGGATGGTCTGCATTTTGGCGGCAGCCTCCGCCGCCGGCAGAGTGGCCAGCCGTTCAAGCGCGACGGCGGAACGCAGCGCCCGCATGACGGTGGCCGACCGCTGCGGCCCCACGCCGGCCTTGTGCCACTCCCAGGACGGGATGCGGAGCCACTGTTCAGGCGTGGGCCGTACCAGCAGCCCGGCCGGCGCCACCGTCAAGGCTCCGGGGGCGGGAGTGCCGTGGCGGTACATGAGGTAGCGGAATCCCCGGCGGGCCTCGATCACGGTGACCTTCTGCTCCAAAATGGTGGGCACGAGGGAATCCACCATCCGCCCGGTGGACGGGAGACGGATCGCAAGGTTCCGGCGTCGTGCTTCCCGGACCAGCCGCGGGAGCGTCGCGTGGAAGCCGGGCTCGTCAAAAGCGGACCAGTCGTCGCCGGCTCCCAGCAGGCGCGGCACGGTGGCCACGGCCGCCGCCGAACCCGGTCCCCAGGCCTGTGCATCGACATATGGGTCCGGGCCCTGTTCGGCGCTGGTGAGGCGAAGGGTGACCGGGCCGTCCGGCGTCGTGAATGCCACCCACAGGCCGTCCGGGCGTGAGGCAAAAGAGGGATCGCCGTTGCCGCGCATGAGCGTGCCCAGGGTCTGGCGCAGGCTGTAGGGGCCGCCGGCATACCATCGCACTGAGGCGTCGGCGGCAGCGGCAACGCTGGCGGGGACGTCCGTGATGGTCATGGAATCATCGTCCCACGGACGGCTGACATGGGGACTGCTGACATCCGGACCGCTGACATCAGGGACGGCCGGGCGGCCTTGCCCGGCAGGCCTTATCCCCCGCAGCGGGGAGGACTACAATCCCAGGTGTGGCGCGGGGCGTCCGCGCCGATCAGCCAAACCCAGGAGGGCACCATGGCAGGCATTGTGCATTTCGAAATCCCCGCCGACGATCAGGGCAGGGCCACGGACTTCTACCGGGAGGCATTCCAGTGGACCATCAACGCCATGCCGGAGATGGACTACAACGTGGTGATCACCACGCCCAGCGACGAGCAAACCGGGATGCCGAAGAGTCCCGGCGCCATCAACGGCGGCCTGTTCGCCCGCGAAGGTGAACTGAAGACCCCCATCATCACCGTCGACGTGGAGAGCATCGACGACACGCTGGCGCAGGTGGAGAAGCTCGGCGGCTCCGTGGTCAAGCCGAAGGACGCCATCCCGGGGATGGGCTTCTACGCCTACTTCAAGGACACCGAGGGGAACGTTCTGGGGCTGTGGGAGAACCTCCCCGCCGGGGGCGCAGAGGGAGCGGGAGGCTAAGGAGCCAACGTCATCCTGAACCTCCGGGCGGCCGCTGCCACCCGGAACGCCGGCCTGCGGGCAAGACGGTAAGTTGGTACCCATGAAGTACGCCCAGTCCGTTCTGGACCTTATCGGCAATACCCCGCTGATCAAGCTCAACCACGTCACCGACGGCATCAAAGCCACCGTCCTCGTGAAGCTGGAATATGTGAACCCCGGCGGATCCATCAAGGACCGCATCGCGGCCAGGATGATCGAGGAAGCGGAGCGGGACGGCAAGCTCAAACCCGGCGGCACCATCATCGAGCCGACCTCCGGCAACACCGGCGTCGGCCTGGCACTTGTGGCCCAGCAAAAGGGCTACAAGTGCATTTTCGTGGTCCCGGACAAGGTGGGGGAGGACAAACGCGCCGTGCTTCAGGCCTACGGCGCGGAAGTGGTGGTGACTCCCTCCGCCGTCGCCCCGGACAGCCCGCAAAGCTATTACAGCGTCTCGGACCGCCTCGTCACCGAGATTCCCGGTGCCTATAAACCGGACCAGTTCTCCAACCCCGCCGCGCCCCGCAGCCACTATGAAACCACCGGCCCGGAAATCTGGCGCGACACCGACGGCAAGGTCACGCACTGCGTCATCGGTGCCGGCACCGGCGGCACCATCACCGGCACCGGCCGGTTCCTCAAGGAGGTCTCGGCGGACCGCCCGGAGTCCGACGGCGGCCGGGTCAAGATCATCGGGGCGGATCCCGCCGGCTCTGTCTACTCGGGCGGCACCGGCCGGCCGTACTTCGTCGAAGGCGTGGGCGAGGACATGTGGCCCGCCAACTACGACAAATCCGTTCCGGACCAGGTCATCGCGGTCAGCGATGCCGACTCGTTCGCCATGACCCGCCGGCTGGCGCGCGAGGAGGGCCTCCTGGTGGGCGGCTCCTCCGGCATGGCCGTCGTCGCCGGGCTCCAGACCGCCAAGAACCTGCCCGAGGACGCCGTGGTGGTGGTGATCCTGCCGGACTCCGGCCGCGGCTACCTCGCCAAGATCTTCAACGACCAGTGGATGCGCTCCTACGGCTTCCTCTCCGGGGGCGAGGAAGCCTCCGTGGGCGAGGTCATCAAGTCCAAGACCGGTGAACTGCCGGACCTGGTCCACATCCACCCCAATGAGACCGTCCGCGACGTCATCAACATCATGAATGAGTTCGGCGTCAGCCACATACCGGTGCTGTCCCAGGAGCCCCCGGTGGTGATGGGCGAGGTCCTCGGCGCCGTGGACGAACGCTCCCTGACCGCCAAGCTGTTCCGCGGCGAAGCCAATCTGACGGACAAGATCTCCGAGCACATGGGGAAGCCGCTCCCGGTCATCGGCTCGCTGGAGACCATCTCCGCGGCCCGTGAACTGCTCTCCGACGTCGACACCGTGATGGTGACGTTCGTCGGCGCCCCTGTGGGCATCCTCACCCGCCACGACCTCCTCGCGTATCTCAGCAACTAGCCCAAGGAGCCCCATGTCTGTCTCAGAAAACCAAGGATTCAATACCCGGGCCGTGCACGCCGGCCAGGCTTTTGAGCCCCGCACCGGTGCCGTCATACCGCCGCTGCACTTCAGCTCCACCTATGCACAGGACGGCATCGGCGGCCTCCGCGACGGCTACGAGTACGGCCGCGGCGGAAACCCCACACGCGACGCCCTGCAGGAACAGCTCGCGGCGCTCGAGGGCGGCACGCACGCCTACTCCTTCAGCTCGGGGCTCGCCGCCGAGGATTCGCTCATCCGGGCCCTGATGCGGCCGGGCGACCACATCGTGCTCGGCAACGACGCCTACGGCGGCACCTACCGCCTGATCAGCCGGGTACTCGGTGACTGGGGGATCGGCAACACCCCCGTGGACATGTCGGACTTGGACGCCGTGGCGGCTGCCGTGGCCGCAAACAAGACGCGCTTCGTGTGGGTGGAAACCCCCTCCAACCCGCTGATGAAGATCACCGACATCGAGGCGCTCGCCACAGTGGCGCACGACGCCGGGGCCCTCCTGATCGTCGACAACACCTTCGCGTCCCCCTACCTGCAGACCCCGCTCGCCCTGGGTGCCGACGTCGTGGTCCACTCCACCACCAAGTACATCGGCGGGCACTCCGATGTGGTGGGCGGCGCACTTGTGGTCAAGGACGCCGGCCTGGCAGAGAAGATCGGTTTCGTGCAGTTCGCCGTCGGTGCGGTCTCCGGGCCGATGGACGCCTTCCTCACCACGCGCGGGCTGAAGACGCTGGGGATCCGCATGGACCGGCACAGCGACAATGCCCAGGCCGTGGCGGAATGGCTGCTGGAACGTCCCGAGGTTGAGGCGGTGCTGTATCCGGGCCTGCCCTCGCACCCGGGCCACGATCTGGCCAAGAAGCAGATGAAAAAGTTCGGCGGCATAGTCTCCGTCCAGTTCAAGGGCGGCGAGGCGGCGGCGCGCAAGGTGGCCGAATCCACGTCGGTCTTCACTCTTGCGGAGTCCCTGGGCGGTATCGAGTCACTGATGAACTACCCGTCTGAAATGACGCACGCCTCGGTGAAGGGCACCGAACTGGCGGTCCCCGTCGACCTCATCCGGCTGTCCTGCGGCATCGAGGACGTTGAGGACCTCATCGCGGACCTCGAGCAAGCCTTCGCGTTCATCCAGTGAAGGTGACCCCGGAGGCCCCCGACCAGACACAGGCAGCACCTTCCGAGGCGGTACATTCCACATCGGCAGCACCGAAAGCCGGCCGGACCATCTTCGGATGGCTGGCGACGGCGGCCGGCGCAATCGCCGCCGCCGCCGCCCTGGCCGTGCTCTACTCCCACTACGCCCCGGTGATGAACGACTTCGAGGTGTATTACTACGGCGGCACCAAAGTGCTGCAGTCCGGTGAGGGCGGAGTCAGTGAACTGTACGCGGCACGTGATGGGCTGCCGTTTACGTACCCACCCTTCGCCGCGCTGCTTTTCGCCGGCCTCGCAACCCTGTCATTCGGGGAGAGCAGCGCGCTCTTCATCGGTGCCGCGCTCGGCGGAGCCGCTGTGGTCTCCGCCTGGCTCAGCCGCCATTACTTCGGCCTGGGCCGGTGGCGCGAGGCAGCGGCTGACTGGCGCTTCCGGACCGTGGCGCTGGCCGGGACCGGGGCGATCCTGCTCATGGGGCCATGGCGCGACACGTTTGTTTTCGGACAGATCAACATCATCCTGATGGGTGTGATCCTGACCGACTTTGCCCTGCACGGGAAGTCACGGGCCGGCGAAATCCGGTGGCCGGCGGGTCTGCTGATCGGCGTCGCCGCCGGCATCAAGCTGACCCCCTTGGCGTTCGGCCTCTACTTCCTGGTCCGCCGCGACTTCAAGGCACTGGCCTGGATGGCCGCCGGATTCTTCGGCTCCATCGCGCTCGCGTGGGCGGTGCTGCCGCATGCCTCGGCCGCCTTCTGGACCAGGATCCTGCCCGACACCGGCCGCATCGGCGGCCCCGGATACGTGGACAACCTGTCCGTCAAAGGCCTGCTGCTGCACTTCGGGATGCCGGACTCCGGAGTAACCAGCGTGGTGTGGCTTGTTCTCTCGCTGGCCCTCGTGGCCGTGGCCGCGCTCGTGATCAAGTGGGCACATGCGGTCGACGAAAACTTCGTGGCAGTGTCCGCAACCGCCGTGCTGATGCTCCTGATCAGCCCGGTTTCCTGGTCCCACCACTGGGTGTGGATGGCCGTAGCGCTGCCGTCCATGGCCTTTGCGATGCACCGGGTCCCCACACGGAGCGGGAAGATGCAGCTGGCCGGCTGGATCATCGTGGCGGCGTCCGCCGTGGCTTTCTACCTGGCGCCCAAAGACCTCGCCATGATGGCCGGAGCCGAAGAGTGGGGCAAGGACCCTTCGACCCAGTGGCCGTTGATGGCAGCCAGCCTGGGTGTGCTCTGCGGGATCGCCCTTCTGGTGTACTGGGCGTTGGCCTACCGGCCGTCCCGGACCCTTTTCTCCTCGCCGAGATGACACTTCACGGCAGTGTTTCCGGGCAACACTGCCGCGAAGTGCCTTCTCGATCCAGCAGCTAGCTTTCTTCAAGGAAGTCAGCTAGGGTCGCAGCGTGCCCCTTCGTTCCGACTGGTCCCACCACACCTGCGCCATGGCCCGCGGCTTCGACATCCTTGGCGATCCGTGGGGCATGCTTGTCCTGCGTGAGGTGTTTTTCGGCAACGGGCGCTTTGACGCTATGCGGGAACGGCTCAGCGTGGCGGATTCCGTCCTCACCAGGCGGCTCACCGCTTTGGTGGACGCCGGGCTGCTGACCAAAAAGCCGTACGACGACGGCGGCCGCACCCGCCAGGAGTACGTGCTCACCGCGAAGGGCGAGGATGCCCTGCCGGTGCTCAACGCCGTCGTGATCTGGGCGGAAAAGCATCTGCCTGCCCCGTCGGACCAGGCCCACATGTATGTTATTCATTCGACGTGCGGCCATCGGACAAGTTCGGCTGACACCTGCCTGGAGTGCGGCGAGCGGCTCACCGCGGAAAACACGAGCTGGCACAGCCTGGCCAGGACCGATAAGCCAGTGCCTGTGGCAACCGCCAGGCAGCACCGAACCATAGAGACGCAACCGGAGACAAAGGAACAGCCGCATGAGCAGCCCTGAGGCGACCGCCGCCAGCAAGGAAGATGACGCGCAGGCAGGGACGCCACCAGGGACGCCGGGGCCCTCCCGGAAGCGCCGCCTGCACCCGGCCTGGGTTGTGGCCGCCGTGGCGTTCCTTGCCCTCGTTGGCGCGGCAGGTTTCCGGGCCGCACCTGGTGTGCTCATGGTTCCGCTTCAGCAGGAGTTCGGCTGGTCCACCACTGTGCTGTCCGCGGCTGTCAGCATCAACCTGGTCCTGTTCGGCCTCACCGCCCCCTTCGCCGCCGCCCTCATGGAGCGGTTCGGCATCCGCGCCGTCACAGCCTTCGCACTCATGCTGATCGGCGCCGGCAGTGCCCTGACCGTGCTGGTCAACCAGTCCTGGCAAATCCTGCTGACGTGGGGACTGCTGATCGGACTGGGCACGGGTTCCATGGCGCTGGTTTTTGCGGCCACCATCGCCAACACGTGGTTTTCCAGGAGCCGCGGGCTGGTCATCGGAATCCTGACAGCAGGCAGCGCCGCAGGTCAGCTGGTCTTCCTGCCCTTTATCGCCATGCTGGCGCAGGACCCCGGCTGGCGCCAGGCCTCGCTGCTGATCGCGGCCGGCGCCTTGGCCGTGGTCCCGCTGGTGCTGAGGTTCCTGAAGAACTCACCGGCCGACGTCGGGGTGTTGCCCTACGGCGAGGAGGCTGCGGCAGGTGACGCCGCACAGGAGGCCAGGCCAGGGGCAGCCGCTTCCGCTGTGCCGCAGGCTGCCGCTGTGCCGCCGGCGCGCCCCGCAGGCAACGCCGCCGTCCGCGCCCTTCAGGTGCTCAAGAGGGCCAGCAAGGTGCGCACGTTCTGGGCCCTCGCCGCCGGCTTCGCCATCTGCGGTGCCACCACCAACGGACTCATCGGCACGCATTTCATCCCGTCCGCACATGACCACGGCATGCCGGAAACCACGGCGGCGGGCCTGCTGGCCGTCGTCGGGATTTTCGACATCCTTGGCACGATCGCCTCCGGCTGGCTGACCGACCGCTTCAACCCGAGGATCCTGCTCGCGGTGTATTACCAGTTCCGGGGAATCGGGCTGCTGGTGCTCCCGCTCCTGTTGAGCGCCACGGTCCAGCCCAGCATGATTGTGTTCGTCGTGATCTATGGGCTGGACTGGGTGGCCACCGTGCCGCCCACCGCTGCCATCTGCCGGCAGGTGTTCGGCGCCGACGGCAGTGTGGTGTTCGGCTGGGTGTTCGCCGCCCACCAGCTGGGCGCCGCCGCAGCCGCCCTTGCCGCGGGGGCCATCCGGGACGCCACGGGCCACTACACCTACGCCTGGCTCGGCGCGGCGGCGATGTGCACCATTGCCGCGGTCATCAGCGCCACAATCCGGAAGGACGCTTCGAAAGTGGGGGACACGGGGCGCAAGGCTTCGATCGAAGCCGCAGGCCGTTAGTACAATGAGCGCGGGCGCCGACCCGGGCACCTGACCCGGACCGGGCCCCGCGGGATTGGCGGCATCACACAACGGGGGACACTCAATGGCACTGCTCGACGCCCAAGCGAAGGACAGGCCGCGTTCCGGCGCCCCGCTCACTGAGGCCCTGCATCCTGATGTCCCGCTCACCGAAGCCCGGCACGCTGACGCCCTGCCCGCTGACGCCCTGACCCGCGGAGGCCCGGCGCAAACTACCGGGCCGGGCGCGCTGCGCGATCCCCGGTTGGCGGTCGCCGCCGCGGAGCTCCTCACCGTGGCTGCCGTGCTGGCCGCCGCCGTCTTCATATCCGCACGGCTTGGCGTCTGGAGCGAGAAGGGCGGCCTGGACTTCAGCGTCTACTGGCACGGCGGCAAGGTGCTCCACGAGACGGGCCTGGGCCCGTCGGGGCTGTACCGCCTGACGCTGGAGTGGGCAGGCGGCCCGCAGCTTCCCTTCACCTACCCGCCGTTTGCTGCGCTTCTCTTCAGCCTGCTGGCGCAGCTGCCGCAGGCTGCCGCCCTGATGTTGTTCAACGCGGCCGGAGTGGCCGTAGCAGTCTGGGTTGCGGCGGGGGCTGTCCGGTACTGGAACGCCAAATCCGACTGGCGCAGCACCTTCGCCGCGGCCACGTGGCCCTCCCTGCGGAACCGGCTCGGGGCGGTGGTGCTGCTGCTGGCCGTCCTGAATCTCGGCCCGTGGCGGGAAACCCTGGCCTTCGGCCAGATCAACATCCTGCTCATGGGGATGATGGCGGCGGACCTGCTGGGCCGAAATGCCCGCTGGAGCCGCGGCCTGCCCGGGCGCGGTTTCCTGGTGGGCGTGGCGGCGGGCATCAAGCTGACGCCACTCGTGTTTGGCCTGTACTTCCTCATGCGCAAGGACTGGCGCGGACTCCTGAACATGGGCGCCGGATTTGCCGCCACCGTGCTGCTCGGCTGGTTCCTCCGGCCTGCGGATTCCGTGCGGTTCTGGCTTGAGATCCTTCCTGACACGTCCCGGATCGGCGGGGCGGGGTATGTGGACAACCTTTCCATCAAGGGTGCGCTGCTCCACTTCGGTGTCCCTGCCGCCGGCGTCACCGTCCCCTGGCTGGTCCTGAGCCTGATCGCGGTGGCATTGGGCGCGGCAGTCATCAGGATCGCGAGCGAGCAAGGCGCCAGGGTGGTGGCCGTTTCGGCCACGGCCCTCACCATGCTGCTGATCAGTCCTGTGTCCTGGTCCCACCACTGGGTCTGGATGGCAGCGGTGCTGCCGGCCTTCGCCTGGACCCTTCGTGAAATGCCGAGGCGGCATCGTGCGACACGCTGCCTCATGGGTTGCCTGCTGGGCGTCTCGACCATCGTGTTCTTCTTTTCACCCAAGACCATCGGGACGGCCCTGGGAGCAGAGAACCTCGACCTCCAAACGCCCGGGCTGTGGATCATGGCATCCAGCGCAGGCGTATTCTGCGCGCTGGCAATCCTGGCCTGCTGGTTCATGGTGCTGCGGCGGGGGAACCTCAAGGAGCTGCCGGCATGAGCCACGGCGTGGAGCCCCAGCCTGCAGGGCACCAGGCTGCAGAGCACCAGCCTGGAGAACATCAGCGCAGGACGGCCCTCGTCACCGGCGTCGGCCGGCTGGCCGGGATCGGCGCCGGCCTCGCCCGGCAGCTCGCCGCCGACGGCTGGGACCTGGTTCTGACCTACTGGCGGGACTATGACGCCAGGATGCCGTGGGGAATCCAGCCGGACGACGTCGAACGGCTCACCGCAGAGCTGGAGGCCATCGGCGCCAATGTAGTGTCCCTGCCCGCGGACTTTCAGGATCCACAGGCCGTGGACCGGCTGATGGCCGCTGCCGCGGAGCAGGCAGGAACGCTCCACGGCATGGTGCTGAGCCACGCGGAGTCGGTCGACTCGGGCGTCCTGGACACGTCGCTGGAAAGCTTCGAGCGCCACTTCGCCGTGAACACCCGCGCCAGCTGGCAGCTGGTCGCTGCCTTTGCCCGGCAGGCAGCGCCCGACGGCGGCGCGATTGTTGCGCTGACCAGTGACCACACAGCGTTCAACCTTCCGTACGGCGCGTCCAAGGGTGCGCTGGACCGGATCGTCATAGCTGCCGCCCGGGAGCTCGGGCCGCTCGGCATCACCGCGAACGTACTGAACCCGGGGCCGGTGGACACCGGCTGGATGAGCCGGGAAGTGCGTGACGAAGTGACCCGGCACCAGCCGGGCGGACGGCTGGGAACGCCGGCCGACGTGGCCGGCACGGTGGCCTTCCTGCTTTCCCCGGCGGGACGCTGGGTCTCCGGCCAGCTGATCAAGGCGGACGGCGGCTTCTCCGCCTGACTTCCGCCTGACTGAGCTGCTCTTGCCTACCGGAAGGCGGACAGCCCTGTGATGTGCTGTCCGAGGATCAGCGTATGCACCTCATCCGTGCCCTCGTAGGTGCGCACCGACTCCAGGTTCGCCGCGTGCCGCAGCGGAGAGTAGTCCAGCGTGATGCCGTTGCCGCCCAGGATGGTCCGGGCCTCACGGGCGACCTTGATGGCCTCGCGGACGTTGTTCAGCTTGGCCAGGGAAATCTGTTCCGGCTGCAGCCTGCCGGAGTCCTTGAGCCTGCCCAGCTGCAGGGCAAGCATGGTGCCCTTCTGGACCTCCAGCAGCATGTTCACCAGCTTTTCCTGGGTGAGCTGGTAGCCGGCCAGCGGTTTGCCGAACTGCTGCCGGTCCATCGCGTACTTCAGGGCGGCCTCGTAGGAGTCGCGGGCAGCGCCCATCGCGCCCCACGCGATGCCGTAGCGGGCCTCGTTGAGGCAGGAGAACGGTCCGCTGAGTCCGCGCGCACCCGGCAGCAGGGCCTCCGGTCCCAGCCGGACGCCGTCGAACGTGACGTCGCACTGGATCGAGGCGCGCATCGAGAGTTTCCGGTCGATCGGCGCCGCGGTGACCCCCGCGGTGCCGGACGGCACGAGGAAGCCGCGGACGCCGTCGTCGGTCCTGGCCCACACGACCATCACGTCGGCAATCGATGCGAGCCCGATCCAGCGTTTGGTGCCATCCAGAATCCAGCCGGCATCGTCGCCGGCGCCGTCCTGCCTGGCCACGGTGGTCATGGAGGACGGGTCCGACCCGGCGGACGGCTCCGTCAGCGCGAAGCAGCCGATCAGCTCGCCGGCGGCCATGCGGGGGAGCCATTCCTGCTTCTGGTCCTCCGAGCCCCACTTGTGGATGGCGGTCATGGCCAGCGAGCCTTGGACCGAGACGAACGTGCGGATCCCGGAATCGCCGGCCTCGAGCTCCATCGCGGCCAGCCCGTATTCCACCGCCGTGCGGCCCGGACAGCCATAGCCCTCCAGATGCATGCCCAGCACACCCAGCTCGCCCAGCTGCGCGGGCAGGTGCCCGGGGAAGACGCCGCGGTCGTACCAGTCGCCGATGTCCGGCCGGATCTGCTGGTCGGTGAAGTCGCGGATCCGTTGCCGCAACGCCAGTTCGTCCGGGGTCAGCAGCGAATCCAGGGCCAGGATGTCAGATGGGTCGGAAAGACCGTACTCGGCCGATGCTGCCGCGGGATCAAGGGCGTCGTTGCTCATGCCAGCATCCTACGGCCCGCATCGGGCCGCCTTATCCGTTGGGGCTGCCCTGGGGCGCAGCCGCAACGGGCTGCCTGCCATGGAAATAGGCTCGCGTCGACGGCAGGAACCGGCACACCACGGCCAGGACCACGCCCAGGCCCAGCAGCACCACGCCGCTGACGAACGCGCCGCCAACCCCGAAGATCTCTGTGTCACCGTACGCCGGGTCCCACATCTGGACCGCCGACACAAAAAACGCGCCGGTCAGGGTGAGGGCGCCCAGCAGTGGCAGGATGCCGCGGAACCAGAGGTTCCTCGCCGAGTCGCGAAGGGTCCCGCGGAAGTACCAGGCGCACGCGAATCCGGTCAGGGCGTAATAGAACGCGATGAAGAGACTGATGGAGCTGATGGAGTCGGAGAGCAGGTTCTCGCTGAGGAAACTCATCGCCACGTAATACGCGATGGCCGCGGCGCCCATCACCTGCGTGGAGAACCCGGGCGTCTGGTTCCGGGCATGGACCTCGCCGAACTTCGGCGGCAACGCGCCGTGGACACCCATGGACAGGGTGCCGCGCGCCGTCGGAAGGATGGTGGTCTGCGTCGAGGAGAGCACGGACGCCAGGACGGCGACGACGATCAGCCAGCCCCAGGGGCCCAGCACCACGTCCTTCATGGCAAGGAACACATCGTTCTCGTTCTCGCTGTTGCCGAGGCCGATGCCCTCGGACCCCACCGTGGCGTACATCATCACCAGCAGTGCCATGGAGACGTAGATGGCCACCAGGACGAAGGCCGAGATCACGGCGCCCCGTCCCGGGGTGGTGGACGGATTCTCTGTTTCCTCGTTCACCGCCAGGCAGGTGTCCCACCCCCAGTAGATGAACAGGGCCAGCAGGGCTCCATGGACCACCGCGCCCGGATCAGCGAAGGCACCGACAGGATTGAACCACTCAAAATCGAACGCCTGGCCCTCGGGCGCCCCGCCCGCGATCCTGACGATAATCGCTACAGCGAAGACGCCCAGGGAGATGTACTGGATGTATGTCAGCACGCGCTGGACATGCTCGCCGAGCCGGATCCCGCGGTAGTTCACCAGGGTCATGAAGGCGATGAACACCACCCCCGTCGCGGTGACCAGCACGGTGTTCTCTGCCAGGGAACCGTCTCCCACCAGCAGCCACAAATACTGTCCGGCCACCTGGGCAAGGTTGGCCAGGACGACGATGCCGGCCAGCGCCACCCCCCAGCCGCCGAGCCAGCCCGCCCACGGGCCGAACGCGCGGCGTGCCCAGATGAACGTGGTGCCGCAGTCCGGCAGGGCGCTGTTGAGTTCCCGGAAGGCGTAGGCGATGAACAGCACGGGGATGAAGCCCAGGACGAGGATCAGTGGTGTGTAGTTGCCGTTCACAGCCACGATCAGGCCCAGGGTCGCAGCCAGCGAGTAGACGGGCGCGGTGGAGGCCAAGCCCAGCATGACGGAGTCGCCCAGGTCCAGGATCCCCGCGTGCAGTCCTTTGGCGGGGACGGCGCCGCCTGGCTGCTTCCCGGCGCCTCCGCCCGCCGTCGTGGTTCCGATGGTCATAGTGCGATACCTGCCTTGTTGGAATGGGCCTGGGCCGAAAGGGGCGCCGGTGCGTCGATGGTGTTCGGCACGAACCGGCAGAAGTAGTCGGTGATGGGGCCGTCGGATTCGCGGATGCCGCAGCCGACGGACTCGCCGTCAACCACCCAGAGGCCAAGGACGGGGTGGTTGCCGTCGAAGTCGGGGAGCGGGTGGAACTGCTGGTAGCACCAGCCTTCGCGGCCGTACCCGCCGGGCTGCTCGAGGCTGATGCCTTCGGCATGGATTTTGATGTTGTCGCCCTCGCGCCCGTGCAGCGGCTTGGCCGCCCACTCCTTCAGCGGCCCTGGCTCGTTCAGGTAGGCAGGCAGCAGGTTGGGATGGTCCGGGTACAAATGCCAGAGCGCGGCCAGCAGCGCTTTGTTGGACAGCAGCATTTTCCAGGCTGGCTCCACCCAGCGCGGATTGTGGGCACGCTGCAGGAGGCGGTGGCCGAACGGCTCCTTCAGCATCAGCTCCCACGGGTAGAGCTTGAAGATGGTGCTGATCATGAAGTTGTCCAGGTCCACGAAGCGGTTCAGATTGGGGTCCCAGCCGATGTCCGACATGTTGATGCCGATGGTGGTCCACCCTGCCTGGCTGGCAACGTCCCGCATATAGGCCGCGGTCATCCAGTCCTCGCCGGATTCCTCGGCCTCCGAGTGGGCGACGTGGAGCGTGCTCATGCCCGTGCGGTACTGGAGCTTCTTCCACTGCCGGATGAGGGCCTCGTGAATGCCGTTCCATTGGTCCTTGTCCGGAAAGACGTCCTGCAGCCAGAACCACTGGGCCACGGCGGCCTCGATCAGCCCGGTCGGTGTGTCCGCGTTGTACTCCAGCATCTTGGCGGCGCCGCCCTGGCCGTCATAGATGAAGTCGAAGCGGCCGTAGATGTCCATGTCTCCGGCCTGCAGCGACTCGGCCGCCAGCTCCAGGCCCTGCTGGCCGATGCCAATGGGTCCCATGGCACCGGTGGCCAGGAACTTCGCGGCCTCCAGGCACATCGCGTGCATCTCCTCGGCCGTGACCTCGAGCGCTTCCACCTCGTCCATGGTGAACTCGTAGTACGCGGACTCGTTCCAGTACTCGATCTTTCTGCCGTCGGGCATGGTGGTGGTCGAGAAAACCAGGCCCTGCTCTTCGATTTTCTGCTTCCAGTCCGGCCGGGGCGCAGCGGTCAGTCTCTTCACCCCTAGCCCCCTGTGCTTCCGCCCTTGGAGCTGCTGCCGAAGCCGCCCCTGCTGACCGTGCCGCCCTTCGTGCTGTATCCCGTGGATGTCTTGGCGCCCTGCGGAACAGTCCTGGTGAAGTTCGGATAGGCGGTCCGGCTCTGGCCCACGCCCGGAACGCTGGAGCCGCGGGCATAGAAGTACCAGGCGTACAGGGCGCCGCCGCGCCCTGCCGTGCTGGTGCACTGGGTGTCTTCGACGCGTTCGCCGGTTTCCTCGTTGAAGCACACCTGTGCGTAGTCGGGCTCCTGTTCATTGCTGGCCACGATCGCCGTGATGGTGCCCGCCAGCAACGCGGTCACGCCCAGGCCCACCACTACGGTGCGGCGCTGCGAGCGCTTCTTCCGGGCCGCCGCCGAGCTCAGTTCGCGCTCGCGTTCCCGGGCGAAGGGGTCAACGATGGGGGTGGGCTGCCCGGGCTGGTCTTTTCCCGCTCCGTCTTTCCCTGCTTCTGCGTTTAACAGCTCGGGGTTCAGCAGCTCGGGGCGGAGCTCCGGCTTGGGCACCTGCCAGGGCGGCGGCTTGGGGCCGCCGGCTCCAGACGCGTCCCCGCCTGCACCGTCGTCGCGGTCTTTGGACTGGTCTTTCTCCGGGTCCATGGTTCCCCCTGCTGGTCCATGCCGATCTGTTCCTGGCCGATCTGTACTTGGCTGATGTGTTCCCGGCCGGGCGGGCCTCGCCGTTGGCGCTGCCGTCCTTGGCGGGCCGAAACCGCACGCAAATCCTGCAGCCAGCCTAGTGTCTGCACTGCCACGCCGCGAACAAAAAATGCGGTGATAACGCATCAGGAGCCCGCCGGACGACCCGGTGGGCCCGAGAACCTAGACTGTTGCCATGGACACAGCCACTCTGCTCGCCGTCTGCCGGGTACACCAGCTCCTGCCTGATGAAGGGAGCGTGGGCGTCACCGCAATCGACAAGCGCCCCGTCGACGGGCCGGTGAAGGTGCATAAACTCGGCCTGCATGGTGATGTCCAAGCCAGCCGGATCCACCACGGCGGGGAGGACCAGGCCCTGTACGCCTATTCCCAGGCCGATACCGACTACTGGGTCGGCGAGCTGGAGCGTGAACTGCCGCCGGGCATTTTCGGGGAGAACCTGAGGGTTTCCGGCATCGAGGCCACCGGTGCCGTCATTGGCGAGCGATGGAAGATCGGGCTGGATGTGGAAGTCGAAGTCACCTCGCCGCGCGTGCCCTGCGCTGCGTTCCAGCGGCGCATGGGGGAGAGCCAGTGGGTCAAGCGCTTCACGGAGGCAGGCCGTGTTGGCACCTACCTTCGCGTGATCCGCACCGGATCCATCCAGGCGGGGGACCACATTCACCGGCTGTTCGTGCCGAGGCATGGTGTGACCATCGGGCGCTGGTTCAGCCAACCCGATGTTGAAGCCATGGAGGCGCTCCGGGACGCCGAGGCGGACGGCGAGGTCAGGCTCCAGCCCGAGTACCACGACGAGTTCGAGAAGCTGCTCCGCCGCGTCGGCAGCTGAAGCGGGGCGGAAAATGCAGGTTGGCTGCTGGGCGTGTGGCCAAGGTCACCGGTGCTGCAGGGGCCTCGGTTTATCGTTGGGCGGAAGTATGCCCTACACTTGAAACATCCCCCACTCCGGAAATCCCTTATTCCTGCCCAATTTTTGAGGCAGGACTGGCAAGTGTTGGAGTCCGCAACTGTGATGCGGGCATTTTCATAGGGAGAGCCGGCTAAAGAAAACGCTGTACAGACTGCTGGGATAGCAGCCAAGAGATGCAGCGGGAAGTCCTGCCACGGGATTGCGAAAGCGCCGGACTTCTACGTGACCGGCCGGTCAATGTATGCCCGGCAACCACGGCACATGTACTGCGGCTCCGCTCACCTCGGGTTGTGCCGCCTGGCCCCCTATGGATGAGGAAACTTCCCTATGCCCGAAAATCACAACGACGCCATCGACACCGAGAACACGGTCAACCCCGAGGCCGCAGCACGTGAAGCTGCCGCCACGACCGAAGAAGAAGGCGTCCGCTTCACCGACCTCGGCATCGACCCCCGCGTCCTCGCCGCCCTGCAGGACGTCGGCTACGAAAAGCCATCCCCGATCCAGGCAGCAACCATCCCGCTGCTGCTCGAAGGCCGCGACGTCGTGGGCCTCGCCCAGACCGGCACCGGTAAGACTGCAGCATTCGCAGTACCGGCACTGTCCCGCCTTGCCGAGCTCCACGACCTCAACGGCCCGTCGCGTAAGACGCAGGCCCTGGTGCTCGCCCCGACCCGTGAGCTGGCGCTCCAGGTTGCCGAGGCTTTCACCTCCTACGCCAAGCACATCGAAGACTTCACCGTTCTCCCCGTCTACGGCGGCTCCGCCTACGGCCCCCAGCTCGCAGGCCTGCGCCGCGGTGCCCAGGTTGTTGTCGGTACCCCGGGCCGCGTGATTGACCACATCTCCAAGGGGTCCCTGGACCTGTCGGAGCTTCAGTACCTCGTGCTGGATGAGGCCGACGAAATGCTGCGCATGGGCTTTGCCGAAGACGTGGAGCAGATCTTCCAGCAGACCCCCTCGGACCGCCAGGTTGCGCTGTTCTCGGCCACCATGCCGAGCCAGATCCGCCGGATGTCCAAGCAGTACCTGAACAACCCGGCCGAGATCTCGGTGAAGTCCAAGACCACCACCGGTGCCAACACCAAGCAGCGCTACCTGCAGGTCATGGGCCCGCACAAGCTCGACGCGCTGACCCGCATCCTCGAGGTTGAAGAGTTCGACGGGGTCATCGCGTTCGTGCGCACCAAGATGGCCACCGAGGACCTCGCCGACAAGCTGAAGTCCCGCGGTTTCCAGGCTGCCGCCATCAACGGCGACATCCCGCAGCAGCAGCGCGAACGCACTGTTGATGCGCTGAAGGAAGGCCGCATCGACATCCTGGTTGCCACCGACGTCGCAGCCCGTGGTCTTGACGTGGAACGCATCAGCCACGTGATTAACTACGACATCCCGCATGACACCGAGTCCTACGTGCACCGCATCGGCCGCACCGGCCGTGCGGGCCGTTCCGGCGACGCCATCCTTTTCATGACGCCGCGGGAGAAGTACCTGCTGCGCTCCATCGAAAAGGCCACCCGCCAGCCGGTCGAGCAGATGCACCTGCCCACCGCTGAGACCGTGAACACGCTGCGTCTGGGCAAGTTCGCCGAGCGCATCACCGAGACGCTGGAATCCGAGGATGTCTCGGCGTTCCGCGACCTCATCGCCTCCTACGAGGAAGAGCACAACGTTCCCGCCGCGGAGATCGCTGCAGCACTGGCTGTCATGGCTCAGGGCGGACAGCCGCTCCTGGTCAAGGAACTGCCTGCTGCTCCCGAGTTCCAGAAGCGTGAGCGCTCCAAGGACGGCTTCGGCTCGCGTGGCCCGACCCGCGCGCTGACCGAGGGCAACGCCACCTACCGGATCGCCGTCGGACGCCGTCAGCGCGTCATGCCGGGCTCCATCGTGGGCGCCATCGCCAACGAGGGTGGCATCTCCTCGGCCCAGATCGGCGGCATTGACATCCGCTCGGACCACTCCCTCGTGGAGCTCCCGGCGGACCTGAGCCCCGAGCAGCTGCGCGCCCTGTCCCGCACCCGCATCGGCGGCGAGCTGATCCACCTCGAGCTGGACAACGGGCGCAAGCCATCCGGTGGCGGCGGTGACCGCGGTGGCTACCAGGGCGGCCGCGGCGACCGCGGCGGCAACTTCAAGGGCAACGGCGGCTTCAAGAAGGAATTCCGCAAGAACGACGGCGAGCGCTCCTCGGCGGACCGCGGCGGCCGCTCGTACAGCGAGCGTTCCGAGCGCAGCTTCGGCGCTGACAGCGGTGCAAGCCGCGGCCAGGCCAGCGATTCCCGCTTCGGCGGCCATGGCGACGGCGCACGCAAGCCCCGCCACGGCAGCGAAGGCGGACACCGCGACTTCAACCGCAAGGGCAAGTGGTAACCACAGCCAAATGGTAAGCACCGCCAGGTGACCGCGGGCCCGGGGGAGTAGTTTCCCGGCAGTGGTTTCCGGTTACACTCAGGGACCGGCTTTCGAGCCGGTCCCTGAGTGCTTTAAAGGAGCTGCATCTCACAATCCGGCCAGCCCCGTGGAGGCCTTGGACAGCCGTTCGGACTCCCATAAAAAACGTTCGTGCGCAACTGTTTCGGTAGTGCCGGAGCCGTCCTTCCGCCGATTTGTTGAGGATGAAATCTTCCGGTAGAGTATTTACTCGTTGCCCCCCTAGCTCAGTGGTAGAGCGCGTTCTTGGTAAGAACGAGGTCACCGGATCGATTCCGGTGGGGGGCTCTGAATGAGGGCCTGTGTCAGGGCGGTCTTGACCGGCGTGACACAGGTTTTTCTCATTCGTGGCGGTGTAGCTCAGTTGGTTAGAGCGCACGACTCATAATCGTGAGGTCGGGAGATCGAGCCTCCCCACCGCTACCAAGACTGCAGGTCAGAGGCATTGCGCCGCTGGCCTGCTTTTGTTTTAAGTGCCCGATCCAACGGAAACCCAACTAACTGGATGATTCCCCAAGCCGGCTAAGCCTCCTGAGGAGCTGCGAGGCCAGTCCCGTGGCCCGATAGGACTGGTCGAGCGGGCCGCTTCCAGGGATAGATCCAGCATCGATGCCAGTATCGGCTACGCACCGCACTGAATCAGGTCCTGCACAATAGGGGTCACCGCTTCCCCAGGCTACAGGTGCCAGCGTTTCGGCTTCAGCCCGGGTCTCTGACGGACCAACGCGTGGTGTTCATGGCCGCCAGTCTTCGCGGTAGTCGGGGTGGTCAGCGTAGACCTCGGCGAGGATGAAGAGGAATTTCTCCACGTAGTCCCGGTCACCTGCGGGTTCGAAGTCCCAGTCGATGCGGTCGTGGTGGGCGATGATCTTGCGTTTCGCCTTACACTCGGCGAAAGCGCGTAGGTCAGCCGTAGCTGCGGCCGTACCGAGCTGCTCGAGGCCCCGCCGCGCTTCTGTTTCGTCTTCGGCGATGCGTGCTTCGAGGAAATCAATGATATCCATGCCTTCATCCTGCCATCCTGCTATCCATCCCATGAGCGGTTGATCGTTCCCAACCGGTCAGTGACGTGGCCCTGAATTAGGAGGCCGGGACCAAGATGAAGTGCGATACAGCGGCATACTGGTCAGCTTGGCCGTGACCTGGGCGTTGCGGGCTGCTCCGTTCGCCCTGCTTGCCCCGATCTGAAAAAGCCCGCGCCACGGACCGTGACAAGTGCCCCCTTTCGCCGTAGCTTGGCAGCACCTTACGAATGGGGATATCGGTGGACTTCTTCGAAGCAATCCTGTTTCCGTTCAAGTGGCTTGTGTCCGCTATTTTGGCTGGCTTCCATGAGGGCCTGAGCGTTTTCGGCATGCCGGCAGCGAGTGGCTGGACGTGGACGCTGTCCATCATCGGGCTCGTTTGTGTGATCCGAGCGGCCCTGATTCCCGTCTTCCTCAGGCAGGTCGAAGCCCAGCGCCGCATGCGGCTCCTGCAGCCTGACCTGAAGCGGCTGCAGGACAAGTACAAGGGCAAGACCGACCAGCTGTCGCGGCAGGCCATGGCCCAGGAACAAATGGCCCTGTACAAGCAGCACGGCACTAACCCGTTCTCCGCGTGCCTGCCCCTCCTGATCCAGACGCCGTTTTTCTTCGCGCTGTTCACCGTGCTGTCCGGCATAAGCGCGGCCCGTGACCAGGGCAGCGGCATCGGTGCGATGAGCCATGACCAGGTGGTGCAATTCGATGAGTCCACCATTTTCGGCGCCGCGCTGTCCGCATCGCTGCTGCACGGCGGCGAAGGCAACCCGGCAGTGGTCACCATCCTGACCGTCGTCATGATCCTGACCATGACCGCCGCGCAGTTCATCACACAGAAGAAGATCATGGCCAGGAACATGCCTGAAGAGGCCATAGCTTCCCCATTCATGCGCCAGCAAAAGGTGCTGCTCTATATCCTCCCGGTCGTGTTCGGCGTGGGCGGCGTTCTCTTTCCCATCGGCGTCCTGATCTACTGGACAGTCAGCAACCTGTGGACCATGGTGCAGCACTGGTTTGTCACCGACCCGCTCAAAGACGGGCAGGGATGACAGAGTGTTCATGGTGACCAATCCGCCAATGGGAGGAGAACGGGCAGTGACGTCGGGTGAGGGGAACAGGCCAGCTCCGGCTGAACCGGACCATTCCCGGCCGGAGAGCCGGACGGAACGCAGGCAGAGCCGCTGGGCCACGGTACTGGCGGTGCTTCAGCGACTGCTGTATGGGGCCATTACTGTGGCAGTGGGCTGGGCGGTCTACTACTTCCTGCTGGCACGCCTCGCGCGGGGGCCCGAACAGGTGTGGGTGTTCCTGCCCGTGTGGCTGATCCTGGCCTACGCGCTCCTGCCACGCATCCACAAGATTCTCAGCAGCCTGTACATTCCGGACTACTTCATCGGCCGTGCGCGCACCGGTGACGGGGTGCTCGGTGATCCGGTCAATCTGGCGGTCGTCGGTCCGGCGGAGGAACTGCGGCACGCCATGACCACCGCGGGATGGGTCGAGGCTGACCCGGTGACGCCCCGCACCGCCTGGCGAACCCTGGAATCGACCGTCATGGGCCGCAGTTATCCGGCAGCGCCCGTGAGTTCCCTTTACGTCTTCGGGAACCGGCAGGACATGGCGTTCCAGCGTGAGATCGAGGGGAACCCCCGCAAACGGCACCATGTCCGGTTCTGGAAATGTCCGGATGGCTGGATGCTGCCCGGCGGGCTCGCCGTGGACTGGGTGGGTGCCGGCACGTATGACAGAAGCGTGGGCCTGTCCCTCTTCACGTTCCAAATCACCCACAAGATCGCGGACCGGACCGACGAAGAGCGGGATTTCATCATCGAAACCCTCCGGGCGGCCAACGCGGTGGAATCAGTGCACGTGATCCGCAACTTCTCCTCCGGCTACCACCACCGCAACGGCGGCGGTGACGCCATCCGCACGGACGGCCACCTTCCGATCATCGACCTGAACCCGCCGGCGCCTGGAACAAGCCCAGGCGCCTGGCAGAAAACGCCAGGCGCCCCGGCATGAAGCAGCCCTACACCCTGGTGACGCTGACGCGCACATTCGGGCAGGAGTCCGCATAGCGGACCAGCGCGGCCTTCTCCGCGCTGTCCACCCGCAGGCCCCACCGGATCTTTACCGCAACCCACTGGCCGATGTAGGCGCAGCGGTTTGCGGGGGGCATCCACGATTCCGGCCCCCTGGCCTGCTTTGCGGAGTTCAGCGCCGCTGTCAGTGCGTTCAGGGAGCGGGAGTCGCCAAGGTCGTTGTAGAACGCCACCCGCCGCGCCTGCGACCAGTAGCGCGCCCCCGAGCCCCACGCCTCGTGGACCGGCACGGTGTGGTCGATCTCCACGGCCGACGCCGAGGTGTGGGTCCGATTGTCCCAGGGAGATACCCAGCGGCCCGTCCGCAGGGTGCACCGCCGCGCCGTCGTGTAGGTCACGGCCGACCTTGTCTCCTGGAGGAGGACTTCGGCCCTGGTGTTCTGGCAGTCGCGGTTGGCGTCATTCCAGTAGCCGAAGTAGCGGTTCCTGTCGTACCCGGTGTTGTTCTCGGCCGCCACCGCAAGGGACCGGGCCGCGGTGCGCAACGGCGCCGAGTAGTAGGAAGCGGCCTCCGCGGGGACAGCCACGCCGGCGAGCAGCAGGCCGCCCGCAACGGCCGACGCGGCAAGGGACCTGCCCCAGGCCGCGGGGCTGATAAGTGCGGCCAGTGCTGCCGCCCGTTTGCGGACCTGCTTGAACCGGTATGCCGGCATGATTCCCCCATCAAAGGTTCGTGAAAAGTGGCGCAGAAGTTGACGCGGAATCCAGCATTACAGTCGTGGCTGCCCCGGGCCGGATTCTTGATGAGGTCCTGATGGAATCCTGTGCCATTGCTGCGGCTGGCCGCCGGAAGCCCTGGAACGTTGTCATCCTGGGCCGGGCAATCTAGGGTCGGGAGCCTAGGCTCGGACCGCATCAGGCACACCACAGGAGGCCCGGCATGGCCAAACTGATCTACTCGTTCATCATGTCCCTCGACGGCTACGTGGCGGACCGCGACGGCCGCTTCGACTGGGGCGAGCCGGACGAGGAAGTGCACACCTTCGTCAACGGACTCCAGCGCGGCATCGGCACCTATCTGTTCGGGCGGCGCCTCTATGAGGTGATGGTGGCGTGGGAAGACCCCTCAGCCTACGCGCAGGAACCTCCCTACATCCAGGACTTCGCTGAGCTCTGGAAGGCGGCTGACAAGGTGGTGTTCTCCCGGACACTGGACAGGCCGTCCAGCGAACGGACGCGCATCGAACGGGAGTTCGACGCCGGCGCCGTCAGGCAGCTCAAGGCGGACGCAGGGCGAGATCTTGCCGTGGGCGGTCCGGAGCTCGCCGCCGCCGCCATCCGGGCAGGCCTGGTGGACGAATTCCAGATGTTCATCTCGCCCGTGGCGGTGGGAGGCGGCAAAAAGTACCTCCCGGACGACGTCCGCCTGCGCCTTGAGCTGCTGGAAGAACGGCGCTTCCGCAACGGCGTCGTATTCCTTCGCTACGCCAACCGCACCTGACGCCCGGCTGGACTCCCGGCTGGGACGCAGCCGCACGCTGGGACAGAATGGGTGCATGACCCGCATCGCGATTATCGGCGGCCACGGCAAAGTGGCCCTCCAGCTGTCCGCCCTGCTCACGGACGAGGGGCACAGCGTCACGTCCTTCATCCGCAACCCTGACCACACCGCCGACGTCGCTGCCACCGGCGCGTCGCCGTCGGTCCTTGACGTGGAAAATTCGACGACGGCGGAAATCGCCGCAGCGCTCCGGAACCACGACGCCGTGGTCTGGTCAGCCGGCGCCGGGGGAGGGAACCCGCAGCGCACCTACGCGGTGGACCGCGACGCCGCCATCCGCTCCATGGATGCCGCCGTGGAAGCAGGCGTGAACCGGTACGTCATGGTCTCCTACTTCGGCGCCGGCCCGGACCACGGTGTGCCCGCGGACCACAGCTTCCACGCCTACGCCGAGGCCAAGGCCGCGGCAGACGAATACCTCCGCGGCTCCGGGCTTTCTTGGACCATCCTGGGACCTGGTTCCCTGACGGACGGACCCGGCAACGGGCTGATTGACGTCAACCCGTCCGACACATCGTCCGGCACCGCGACGTCCCGGGCCAACGTGGCCATCGTCGCCGCAGCGGTGCTGGACCTGCCCGGCTGCGCCGGCAGGACCATCCAATTCCGGGACGGCACCCTGCCCGTTTCGGCTGCGCTGGAACCCAAGTAAGGGGCTCATGGACCAGCTCGCACTTATCATCGGACTCCTGCTCGCCACCGTGGTGGCCGTGGGGCTGGGGGACCGGCTGCGCCTGCCGTACCCGGTGCTGATGCTCCTCCTGGCCGTGGCCCTGACGTTCATTCCGGGATTCCCCGACCTGGAGATCCCGCCGGAGCTGATCCTGCCCCTCTTCTTGCCGCCGCTGCTGTTCGCCACGGCCCAGCGCAGCTCCTGGGCCGTCTTCCGGGTCCGGTGGCGCACACTCATCATGCTGGCTGTGGCCCTCGTGGTGATCTCCACCGCGGCAGTGGCCGGCGCTGCGTGGCTCATGATCCCGGGGATCGGCATCCCCGCCGCCATCGCCCTGGGCGCGATGGTGGCCCCGCCGGATCCGGTGGCCGTGGAATCTGTTGCCGGCCGCGTCCACATGCCGCGGCGCCTGATCACGGTGCTGCAGAGCGAAGGCCTGTTCAACGACGCCGCCGCCATCGTCATCTTCCAGGCCGCCGTGGCGGCCGCCGTCTCCGGCACCAAATTGGGGCCCGACGTCGTCCTCAAGTTCCTCGTGGGAGCGGCACTTGCCGTCGTGGTGGGCATCGCCATGGGCTGGCTGACGTCGCTGATCACGCGGCTGGTCGCCTCCATGGTCGCGCGCAGCGCGGTCACACTGGTGGTGCCGTTTGCCGCCTACATCCTGGCGGAAGAATTCCACGCATCCGGTGTGATCGCCGTCGTGGTCACGGCGCTGGAAATGCAGCGGCACGCCCGCCCGCAGGACGCCGCCGAGCGGGTCACGCGAACGGCGTTCTGGGACGTGGTGGAGCTCCTCGTCACCGGGCTGGCCTTTGGCCTCGTGGGGCTCGAAATCCAGGATGTGATCCGCACGGAGGGCTCGGCGGTCCTCGGCATGGTGGGAACGGCCGTGGTGGTCTGCATCCTGGTCTTCGCGGTGCGGTTCGGCTGGCTGGGGCTGCTGGCGGTGTCCGCCCGCAAGCGGAAGAACGTGCTGCAGCCGACGTCCGCAAAAGAGGTCCTGATCCTGACCTGGTGCGGCATGCGCGGCCTCGCCACGCTGGCCCTTGCGCTGGCGCTTCCGCTCACCCTCGCGGACGGCACACCGTTCCCGGCCCGCGACCAGCTGCTCGTCATCGCGTGTGCGGTGCTGCTGGCCACGCTGGTGCTGCCCGGGCTGACGCTGCCGTGGCTGATGAAGGTCCTGAAGGCCACCCAGGACGGAACCGAGGAGCGGGATGCGGCGCGGCTGCTGGCCCGGCGCGCGCAGGCGGCGGCCGTGGCGGCCCTGAAGGACAACGAGCTCGTGAAGGAGCTGCCGCCCGAGAAGGTGGCCCTGGTGAAGGAGAAGATGACCAGGCTCCATGCCGAGCTGCTGGACGGCAGCCTCCGCAATGAGAGCCTGGCCGAGAAGCGCGAGCGGGGGAGGGAACTGGCCATCACGGTCCAGACCATCGCCCTGGACGCGGCGCGCCAGGAAGTCGTGGCGGCCCGCAATGAGCCGGACATGGATCCCGAGGTGGCCGACAGGGTGCTCCGGCAGCTCGACCTGCGCACCATGATCATGCCGGAGTAGTTCGTCTGGCGCCTGGCGGCGATGCGCTGTTTAGGCGGGTAGGGACAGCTCCAGATCCAGGCTGTTTCTCTCCACATAATCCAGGGCACACCTGACGGCGCCCACGGTCACGATCGAGTCCCCGAGCGGGGAAACGGCAACCCGCGGCGGGGTGACCGTGAACTCCTTCAGCCGCTCCGCGATCGAGTCGAGCAGCACGCCTGCGGAGTTTGCCACGGCGCCGCCGATTACCACCAGCTCGGGGTTGATGATGGTGGCCACGGCACCGATGACGCGGGCCATCCTGTCGGCCAGCCGGTCCAGGATCTTCAAGGCGACCGCATCGCCGGCAGCGGCGGCGGCAAAGACATGTTCTGCTTCCGCGCCCTCGGCCGCATGCTCCCGGAGTGAGGTCTTGGCCTTCCCCGCAAGGGCTTCCGCCGCCCAAATCCGCGCCAGGGTGGCGATGCCGAAGGTGTCGCCCACGCCCTCCACCATGTCTAGGAACGCCAGTTCGCCGGCGCCGCCGCCGCTGCCGTGCAGCAGCCGCCCGCCGTCGATCATTCCGGAACCAAAGCGTTCACTTGCCAGGATGACGACGACGTCGTCCACGCCGGCGGCCGCGCCGCGCCAGCGGTCTCCCAGGGCGGCCAGGTTGGCGTCGTTTTCGAGGAGTACCGTCCATCCGCGGAGGTCCCGGAGCGCGGCCTTCAGACCGACGTCGAACAGCCCCCAGAAGTGCTGGGTGACGAGAACGTCCCCGTTGCGGTCCACCGGCGCGGCGATGCCGGCGCAGACGGCTAGCACCGAGTCGGGCGAGGCGCCCACGCTGTGCAGGGCCATCATGGCCGTGCGGTCAATGACTGCGATGCGTTCCTCGGCAGGGATTTCCGCGCCGGCAAAGGGCTGGCTGGACCGACCCAAGGCTTTTCCGCGGAGATCGGACACCACCACGGTGGCCTTGGAGATGCCTACGTCCATGCCAAGGACATAGCCGGCGCGCTCGTTGAGCTCGAACCGCCGCGCCGGCCGGCCCTTTTGGTAGCCGCCGAAGGCCCGCTGGTTTTCCAGTTCCCTGATCCAGCCGCGCTCCATGAGGTCTTCGCACACCGAGATGGCGGTGGCCCGCGTCAGGCCCGTCGCCTGCATGACTTCGGTGACGGTCACAGCCTGGGATGCGCGCATGAAGTCCAGGACAGCCCCGGCACTGACCCGCCGCAACAGCTGGGGCGTTGCCGCCGTCATCTCAGACATGGTGTTGACCTCCTTGTGCTTTTCACCACATAATACTTGAGGAACTAAATTTAGATTCCATATAAACTTGCCCGGTGGGCCGGACGGCCGCCGACCACTGGCTTTTCTTCCAGTCCTTCCCCCAGCCTTTTGCAAAGGAGCAACCGTGAACAGCATCCTGAAGCACTGCCCGCCCGGACCCCCGACCCGCCTGCCCCACACCGCCCGCACGTCGGTTTCCGCCCTGTGAAGGCCGCCCTGCGCAGCACTGCTGCACCCCTGAGCAGGCGCGCACTGCTGAAGGCCGCCGGCCTGGCCGGCGCCGCCGCCATGTTTCCCCTGGCCGGCTGCGGCGCGACGCCCAGCACGCAGAACGGGATCACCACGCTGCGGTTCATGCAGAACAAGCCCGAGGTCGTGGCCTACTTCAACCAGGTCATCAAGGATTTCGAAGCGCTGAACCCGGATATCCGCGTGATCCAGGACTTCAACGAGGGCAACTTCGTCCCCGGACTCGTGCGCAACGATCCGCCGGACGTCGTGACCCGCGGCTTCGCGCAGGCAACCGCCGACTTCGTCCGCAAGGGCGTTTTTGCCGATCTGTCCGACATGCCTGTCGCAGCCACCATTGATCCCAAGATCCAGGAGCTGGTCAGCTCCTGGGGTCAGTACAAGGGCAACGAAACCAGCGCCCTGCCGTTCTCGCTGGCCGCGGCCGGCGTCATCTACAACCGGGACATCTTCGAGGCCAAGGGCGTGCAGGTTCCCACCACCTGGGACGGGTTCGTGGCCGCGTGCGAAACGTTCAAGGTAGCCGGCATCACCCCCATCTACGGAACGTTCAAGGACAGCTGGACCCTGGGGCAGGGCATGTTCGACTACGTTGCCGGCGGCACGCTCGACGTGGCGGACTTCTTCTCCAGGCTCACTGCACGGGGAGCCGCCATAACCCAGGACGCTCCGGAGTCCTTCACCAGCAACTTTGCACCGGCGCTGCCCAAAATGCTGCAACTGGCAGCCTTCTCACAAAACGGCGCAGCCAGCAAGAACTACGCGGACGGCAATGCCGCGTTCGCCAAGGGGCAGGCCGCCATGTACCTGCAGGGCCCGTGGGCGCTGTCGCAGCTGGTGGCAGCCAACAAGAACGTCAGGCTCGGGTCCTTCCCGCTGCCGGTCACCAATGACCCCGCAGACACCAAAGCCCGCGTGAACGTGGACATGGCGCTGTCCATCACCCGCAACACCCCCAACATGGCCGCGGCCCAGCGGTTCGTCAATTACCTCCTGGAACCGTCAGTGGTGAATACCTACAACGAGAAGAACGCCGCATTCTCGCCCCTCAAGGACGCACCCGCCGTCGAGAACCCGCAGATCACCGGCCTGAGCGCCTCCGTCAACGAGGGGCGCTACTACCAGGGAGCCACCACCTACTTCCCGCCGTCGGTGCCGCTGTACAACTACGTCCAGTCCTTTGTGTACGGCAGGAACGGCAAGCAGTTCCTCGCCGCCCTCGACGACGAATGGCGCCGCGTCGCCGAGCGCACCGCGGTCTGACCCCACCCCGACTTCAGGAGCCCCAATGACTATCACTTCCCGGGTGGCCCAGACAGCCCGTCCCGCAGGACAGAAGACCCCGACATCCGCCGTGGAAAAACCCCGAGCGTTCCGGTCCAGGAACGGCATCGATCCCACGTACTACTGGATGGTGGTGCCTGTCCTGGCACTGTTCGCCTTCTTCATCACCCTGCCGGCGCTCGTCGGCGTCTTCTTCAGCCTCACGAACTATGCCGGTTACGGCGACTGGAAGTTCATCGGACTGTCCAACTACGTCAACATCTTCAAAGATCCGGCAGTACTGCAGTCCTACATTTTCACGTTCGTTTTCGCCCTGACCACCACGGTGGTGGTGAACGTGGTGGCACTCGCCATTGCCCTGGGCCTGAATGCCAAGATCAAATGGCGGACCGGGATCCGCACCGTGTTCTTCATCCCCATGGTGCTGTCCGCGCTGATCGTGTCCTTCGTCTTCAACTACCTTTTCTCCAACACCCTGCCGGTGCTGATGGAACGGCTTGGTTACACACCTCTGGCCACGAGCATCCTGGCGAACGAGAACCTCGCCTGGATCGCCATTGTGCTGGTCACGGTGTGGCAGGCCGCCCCCGGCGCCACCATCATCTACCTGGCCGGTCTGCAAAGCGTGCCCTCCGAGGTGTATGAGGCGGCGGACCTGGACGGTGCCGGCAGCTTCCGGCAGTTCCTCAGCCTCACGCTTCCGCTGATCATGGGGTACCTGGTGATCAACGTGATCCTCGGCTTCAAGGGCTTCCTGGGCACCTACGAGATCATCGTTGGCCTCACGGGAGGCGGACCCGGCATGGCGACACAGTCCGTGGCCATGCGCATCTTCTCCGGCTTTACGGGCGGGGACTACTCCTACCAGATGGCCAACGCCGTCATCTACTTCCTGATCACCTTGCTGATCTCCGTCATCCAGCTGCGCCTCATCCAGCGCCGGGGGGTTTCTCTCTAATGACCGCATCCACACTTTCCAAACCCGTGAACCCTGCGGCACCGCCGGCCGGCAGGACCCGCAAGTCCAGCCGCGAAGGCTACAAGGTCAACTGGTGGCTCACCGCCCTGATGCTGGTGGCCTCCCTGACCGTCCTGCTGCCGCTCTACTTCACCGTGGCCATGGCGCTCAAGTCCCCGGACCAGATCGGCGGATCGGGCCTGGCCTGGCCGACCCCGATGAACTGGGAGAACTTCGCCGCCGCGTACGTGGCCACGAACTTCCCGCGGGCCTTCATGTCCACAGCCTTCGTCACGGTCTTCAGCGTCCTGGGATCCCTGGTCTGCAGCTCGCTCGTGGCCTACGCCATCGCCCGGAACTGGAACCGGAAGTTCTTCCGGGGTTCGTTTGTGTACCTGCTGTCGGCCATGTTCATTCCGTTCCCGGTGATCATCCTGCCGCTGATCAAGCAGACGGCGCTCCTTGGCTTGGACAATCCCGCAGGCGTCGTGTTCCTGCACGTGCTGGGCGGCATCTCCTTCAACACGCTGCTCTACATCGCCTTTGTCCGCTCCATCCCGGTGGAACTGGAGGAATCGGCCCGCATGGACGGCGCCACCACCTGGCAGGTGTTCCGCAAGATCATCTTCCCGCTGCTGGCCCCCATGAACGCGACCGTGGGCATCTTCGCCTTCCTCGGCTCGTGGAACGACTTCCTGCTGCCCCAGATGATGATCGCCGACCCGGCCCTTCAGACCCTGCCCGTCGTGCAGATGCTTTTCCAAGGCGAATTCAACACCAACTACAGCCTCGCGTTCGCGTCGTACCTCATGGCCATGGCACCCACCTTGGTGGTTTACATCCTGGCTCAGCGGTGGGTACTGTCCGGAGTGATGCGTGGTGCAGTCAAGTAGACCCAACATTCCATCCAGCAACGAAACAAACCACAAGAAAAGGAATCATCCCTTGTCCACCACTGCCACTCTGGCAACCCTGTCCGATTCCGCCCATCTTGCCGATCCGAACTGGTGGCGCCAGGCGTCTGTCTACCAGATCTACCCGCGCAGCTTCTCCGATTCCAATGGGGACGGACTGGGTGACATCAAAGGCATCACCGCCAAGGTCCCGTACCTGAAGTCGCTGGGAATCGACGCCGTCTGGCTGAGCCCGTTCTACCCCTCGGCCCTCGCCGACGGCGGCTACGACGTGGACGACTACCGCGACGTGGACCCGAAGCTCGGCACGCTGGCCGATTTTGACGAGATGGCGGCGGCACTTCACGCCGCCGGGATCAAGCTGATCGCCGACATCGTCCCGAACCACTCCTCGGACCGGCACCAATGGTTCCGGGAGGCCCTCGCCTCCCCGAAGGGATCACCTGCCCGCGACCGCTACATCTTCCGCGACGGCAAGGGCCCGAACGGCGAGTTCCCGCCGTCGGACTGGGACTCCGTATTCGGCGGTCCCGCCTGGGAGCGCATCACCGAACCGGACGGCACGCCGGGCCAGTGGTACATGCACATCTTTGCCAAGGAACAGCCGGACCTGAACTGGGCCAACCGCGAGATCCGCGACGACTTCCTCAAGACCCTGCGCTTCTGGTCCGACCGCGGCGTGGACGGCTTCCGGGTTGACGTCGCGCACGCTCTGACCAAGGATCTCACCGAGCCGCTGCTGTCCAAGCTGGAACTGAGCGCGGCCAACACCGGCACGGACGGCTTCGCCGACGGCTCCCACCCGTTCTGGGACCGCGATGAAGTCCACGAGGTCTACGCCGAGTGGCGCGAGGTCTTCAACGAATACAACCCGCCGCGCACCGCCGTCGCCGAGGCCTGGGTGCACGCCACGCGCCGTCCCCGCTACGCCAGCCCCGAGGGACTGGGCCAGGCGTTCAACTTCGACCTGCTGCAGGCCGACTTCGACGCCGAGGAATTCAAGGAAATCATCACCCGCAACCTGGCAGAGGCCGCCGCCACCGGAGCGTCCTCCACCTGGGTCTTCTCCAACCACGACGTCGTCCGGCACGCCACCCGCTATGGCCTGCCCAAGGGATCCAAAGGCAAGCACGCCAAGGGCCAGGACGGCAAGGACTGGCTGCTGGCCGGCGGTCCCAAGGAGGACCTGGACGTTGAGCTCGGCGAGCGCCGTGCCCGTGCGGCCACCCTGCTGATGCTTGCGGTGCCCGGCTCGGCCTACCTGTACCAAGGCGAGGAACTGGGCCTGCAGGAAGTCGCGGAAATCCCGGAATCCGAGCGCCAGGACCCCTCGTTCTTCCGCAACAAGGGTGTGGAGGTGGGCCGGGACGGCTGCCGCGTGCCGCTGCCCTGGTCGGTCGAGGGCACGTCCTTCGGGTTCGGCGACGGCGGGGCGCACCTCCCGCAGCCGGACTGGTTCCGCAAATACGCCGTCGAGGCACAGGACGGCAGGGAAGGCTCCACCCTCGAGCTGTACCGCACGGCGCTGAAGTTACGCCGCGAACTGCAGGCCGCGGAAGAGCTGGAATGGATCGAAACCGGCAACCCGGAGGTCCTGCACTTCAGCCGACCCGGCGGCTGGCACTCCGTGACCAACTTCGGCGACACCTCCGTCGAGCTTCCCGCCGGAACCGTGCTGGTCAGCAGCGCCCCGCTGGAAGGCGGCAGGCTGCCGGCCAACGCCACGGCCTGGCTGCGCTAACCGCGCAGCAGCGAACCGCCGCAGCAGCGAACCACAGCAGCAGCGGACAGGAGTGAAAGCGCGCCGGTGGCGGTGCCCTGTGCCAGGGTGCCGCCACCGGCGCATTTAAGCGCTGGGCCTTATCCGGCGGAAGTGAAAGAGTGATGCAATGACTGAACAAACTGCAACGGCGTCCGACCGGGGGACCGCCGGCCGGCTGATCTATGGGTGCATGGGCCTGGGCGGGAACTGGTCGGAGGCCCCGTACACCGTCACCGACGTCGAAACCGCGGCTGCGGCGGTAGAAGCCGCGATGGACATCGGGGTCACGCTGTTCGATCATGCGGACATCTACCGGAACGGAAAATCCGAGGCAGTCTTCGGCGAAGTCCTGGCCGCCTCTCCCGGGCTGCGGGACCGCATCCAGCTGCAGACCAAGTGCGGCATCCGGCTCAATGAGCGGGGCCTGGAGACTCACTATGACCTGAGCAGTGACGCCATCATCGAACGGGTGAACGGCAGCCTCGAACGGCTGCGCACTGACCACGTCGACGTCCTCCTGCTGCACCGCCCCGACCCCCTGATGGACCCGGCAGAGGTGAGCGCCGCCGTCGGGAAGCTGATGGCGGACGGCAAGGTGCGCGCACTGGGCGTGTCCAACATGTCCGCGGCCCAGATCGAGTTCCTGCAGGACAGCCTCGAGACGCCCGTGATCGCCAACCAGCTCGAGCTGAGCCTGCTCAAGCGCGACTGGCTGGAGAGCACGGTGCTGGTCAACCACCCGGGCGCCGCGGACTACAGCTTCCCGCACGGGACCTTGGAATACTGTGCCCGGCGGGGGATCACCCTGCAGGCCTACGGTGCCCTGGCGCGGGGCCACTACACCGGCAATCCGCCCGAACGGCCCACGCTTGCCGAAGGGGCCACCGCCCAGCTGCTCTCCGACATGGCACGGGACAGGGACACCACCAGGGAGGCCGTGCTGCTGGGGTGGCTGATGAAGCACCCGGCCGGGATCGCTCCGGTGATCGGCACGGCCAACCCGGACCGGATCCGGGCCTGCGCCGGGGCGTCCAGGGTGGCGGAGACCATGACCCGCGAGGAATGGTACCGGCTGTGGGTCACGGCCCGGGGGAGCACCATCCCTTAACCGCGTAAACCCAACTGGCCCGCAGCTGCGGTCGTTCTGAACGCTCAAAACGGCGCCTGCTGCGAACCAGTTGGGTGGGGGCGTCCCTGGAAGGGCCGACGGCGTGCGTCAGCTCAGCGGGGCAACCTCCGAATACGTGGACGAGTCGCCCTTCAGCGCCTGGCTCGGGGTACCGTCCACGCTCACCGGAATGTCCCCGGCGATGGTGACGCGGTTGAGCTTGCGCTGCTGGCCGTCGTAGTTGTCCGGAGCGTAGTGCTGGGTGATCCTGTTGTCGAAGAGCACCACCTGGTTGGGCTCCCAGTCCACGCGCACCACGTTCTCGGGCCGCGTGACATAGGCCTGGAGCAGCCGGATGATGTCCCTGGACTCCGTGTTGGACAGTCCAACGATCCGCAGACGCTGCGCGAAGCCCCCAATAAACAATCCGCGCTCGCCGGTCAGCGGGTGGACGCGAACCACCGGGTGCGCGGTCTCGAACTTGAGCCGGGTGAACTCCTTGCGGCGCTCCTCGGCGTTGGCGTGCTCCAGGTTCTTGGGCACGGAGTAGTCGTAGTCGTTGGTGTGGATGGCCCACAGGGTGTCGGCGAAGTTCCGCAGCTCATCCGGCAGGTCCCGGTACGCGGCGGCGGAGGACGCAATCAGTGTCTCGCCGCCGTACGCCGGCACGTCGATGCTGCGCAGAGTCGACGCCTGCGGCGGGTTGACCACGAACGTGACGTCTGTGTGCCAGTTGTTGGCGGCGCCGTTCTCGCTGTCCACGGGCAGGACGTTTTCCTCGCCCTCCACGGACGCCACGGTGGGGTGGGCCTTGGTCAGCGGCCCGAAGTGGCTGGCGAACTTCACCTGGGCCTCGTCGGAGAGGATATTTGCTTCCCGGAAGACGAGCGCCTTGTGCTCGTTCAGGGCCGCGCGGATCTGCGCCACGGTTTCGGCGCTGAGGTCCCCGCTGAGGTCAAGGCCGCGGATTTCGGCGCCGATGCGGGATCCCAGCTTGGCGAATTCGAGTTTCGTTTCGGTGATGGCGGTCATGGTTCTTCCCTTACTGTTGTGCTCCTTGCGGTGATGGAGCGGCGGTTACTTGGAGATGAGGCCGTTGAATTCGTTGGTGTAGAGCTTCTTGGCGTCGAAGCCGTCCTTGATGATGCCGGCGGACTTCAGGTACTCGCTCCAGCGGGTGAAGTCCTCATCCTTGATCTCGCCCTTGGCGGGAACGCCCACGCTCTTCCAGTACTGCAGGGCGGCCGGGTTTTCATTGCGGCCGCGCTCGTTCAGGATTTTGGTGAAGCGGGCGATCACTTCCTTGCGGGGAGTGGTGCGTTCCCACTCGATTGCCTTCGCCACGGCGGTGGTGAACGTCCGGGTGGTGTTCGGGTTCTGGGCGATGAAATCTTCCCGCAGGACATACGGTCCGCCGGCGAAGCTGCCGAACAGGTCAAAGTCGCTGAAGACGGAACGCAGCCCGCCGTTGGCGATGGCTTTGTCCTGGAGGACGCCGCCGAGGGAGCCTGCGTCCACCTGCCCGCGGCGGATGGCTTCCTCGGTGTCGTTGGGCGGGACCACGACGAGCTGGACCTGCTTGATTTCGTCCGCGCTGAGCCCGTTCTTGCGGAGGTAGGTGTTGATGACGGCCTCCGAATGGGCGCCCAGGGTGTTCACCGCGATCTTCTTGCCGATGAAGTCCCTGGCGGATTTGATGGGGCTGTCCGCCTTGACGTAGAAGCCGTTGAAGGTCTTGCTGTCCTCGCCGTAGTAATTGATCACGGCTTTGACAGGCGCCCCGGCCTCGACGAGCTTCACCACGGCCCCGGCGAACGCGCCGCCGAAGTCCGTCTGGCCGGTGGCCGCCGACTGGATGTCCTGCGGGCCGCTGATGGTGTTGCCCACCCAGTTCAGCTTCACGTCGCCCAGGTAGCCCAGGTCTTCGGCCAGTTCAGGGAGTGTCACGGTGTTGGCCCAGCCCTGGTAGCGGAGCTCCTTGACCTCATTGGCTCCCGGTTCAGCGGTGCCGGCCACCGAGGGCCCGCCGCAGCCGGACACTGTCAGGGCGATGACGACGGCGGCCGCAGCACTCAGGATGGTCAGGTGTCGTTTCATGGGGGTTCCTTCGGTTTCATTGCTGGCGTTCAGGTGTAACAGGCGCTTCTTGGTGCCGGTGGTTCGGTGCGGGCGGCCTGGGGCCGTTCCTGCCGGCCTCCGCGGCGGCCGATGGATCGATGTAAGCGCACTTCAGGTGCCGGGAAAAGCGCACGGTTCATGGCGGGACACCCTTGGAAATCCGCGGAAACAGGGCGCAACGGAGGGTCATGAGACATCCGGTTGCGGCGTGTTATCGTCTGTGACGGAAGGCTGGCGGAACGTCCCCGCGGGAGCCTAGGATTGGGCTTTTGGTCGTATTGATCACCGCGGCAGGCCGGTCATCTTCGCCTTAGCAGGTGCAGGCCCGATACGGTATATGTATGACGTCTACTTCCACCGCCGAGATCACCCGGCACGAACGCAACATCCCTGCCGAAATCGCCCGTTCGTGGCTGCTGGTCAACGCAATGAAAACCGAACTTTTCGACCAGTCGGCGGTGTCCCGCGCGGACTCCATCATCCTTGACATCGAAGACGCGGTGGACCCCTCACAGAAGAACACGGCGCGCGACAACGTGGTGAACTGGCTGACAGCCGGCGGCCAGGCCTGGGTCCGGATCAACGACGCCATCAGCCCTTTCTGGGCCGATGACCTCGCGGGCCTCCGCGGCACGCCCGGCCTGCTGGGCGTCATGCTGGCCAAGACGGAATCGGCCGACCAGGTCACGGAGAGCTTCCACCGCATGGACGGCAAGACGCCCGTCATCCCCCTCGTGGAGAGCGCCGTCGGTATTGAGGAAGCCAACAACATCGCGAAGGCCCAGGGTGCGTTCCGCCTCGCCTTCGGATCCGGCGACTTCCGCCGCGACACCGGCATGGCCAACACCCAGGAAGCCATGGCATACCCGCGCGCCAAGCTTGTGGTGGCCAGCCGCGTCGGCAACCTGCCCGGACCCATCGACGGTCCCACCGTCGGCACCAACCACCCGATCCTGCGCGAGCAGACCGGCGTCACAGTGATGATGGGCATGACCGGCAAGCTGTGCCTGGCCATTGACCAGACAAGCGTCATCAACGAGGTCATCAGCCCCACGCCGTCCGACGTCGCCTGGGCCACCGACTTCATGGCCGACTTCGAGGCCAACGGCCGCGTTATCCGCGACGGTTCCGATCTGCCGCGCCTGGGCCGTGCCGAGAAGATCATGAAGCTCGCGGTAGCCTTTGGGGTGCAGCCGGCGCTGTAGCCGGCCCCCGTACTGCCAGGAGACCCCGTGACCGATACCCGTTATCTGGTGCACGGGGTCTTTTGGGATGGCCCGCCTCCGGAGTCTCCCGCGGCCAACGGCGGCCGTCCCGTGCTGCGCCTGCAACCGCTTTCGCCGGAGCATGGGTTTCGCGGGTTAAGGCTCGACGCCGGCACGCGGCTGGGCTTCCGGGTCGCGGATGGCGGGAAGCACTGCCTCGGGCACACCAGGGTTTTTTCCGCATCGGAGCGGGAACATGTGCCGTGCCCGAACCGGTTCCCGGCGGCACGGGGCAGCCAGTGTGAGCGCTGCTTTGTGGTGGACGACTCCCGGCTCATCCACGACTTCCACCGGGGCGGCCGGGTGCCGCCTGGGCTGCGAAGCTACCTCATGCAGCCGCACTGGCTGTACGTGGCCACCTTCGCCAATGGCGCCAGCAAAATCGGCACGGCATCGCAGCCCCGGAAATGGAACCGGCTGGCCGAGCAGGGTGCCGTGGTGGGCCGCTATGTGGCGCACGCCGACGACGGACGCGTCGTGCGTCTTTTGGAGGACATGGTCACGCGTGAGGCCGGCCTGGCCCAGCAGGTGCGCTCGGCCGCGAAAGCCGCTGCCTTGGCGGATCCCCGGCCCGGCGGAGAGTTGGACCGGCTGAACCGCCGGATCGCGGACCAGGTGCGGTCGCTGCTGGCTGGCACCGCAGCAGGGGGTTTTGAAACGGTGGACGAGCAGTGGGTGCGCCCCGGGCAAGCCGCCGGCATTTGCAGGGCCGCCGCGCGGCATGCGTATCCGCACGCATTGTACAGCGGGAGCCACGGCTTCACCCTCGGGGCACTGTGCGGAAGCCATGGCCTGGCTGTCATCGACGGCTCGGATCTCGACTTCGTGGTCAGCCTGGGGCAGCTGAAGGCCAGGTACGTGGAACTCGGGGAGTTCAGTTCCGGCGTGCCGGCAGTGCAGGAAGCGCTGTTCTAATGGCGCCCGCTCCGGAATGCCCCCGTCCTGGCTTGCCAGGCCATTCCGGGACTCCAGTCGTGAACTCCAGGATTCGGGCGGCTTGTAGACTGTCATGGTGCTGAACGAATTCTGGGCCACGGCCCCCGCATCCTACAAAGTCCTGGTATTCAGCGCGATGGGCCTGATCGCTGCGGGCATCATCCTCAACCTCGCCGGGAACGGCACGCACAACCAGGGGCTGATGATCGCCTCGCTGCCCGTGATCGGCCTGGGCCTGGTCCTGCACGTCGTCGCCCTCGTGGTCCGCGGCCAGCAGATCCGCAAGTCCTATAAAAGGTAGCGGCAGCCGGCCCGACTGGGTGGTCCACGCCCACCCCCGATAGGGTTGAGGCCATGACTATCAATCCGGATCTGCAGGGCCGGAGCTACCCTGCCGCAGAGGTGTACGACGTCGGCCGCGAGAAAATCCGCGAGTTCGCTCGGGCCGTCAAGGCCACCCACCCCGCCCATTTCGACGTTGACGCCGCACAGGGCCTGGGGCACCGCGATCTCGTGGCCCCGCCGACGTTCGCCATCATCATTGCGCAGCGGGCCGACGCGCAGCTGATCGAGGACCCGGAAGCCGGCATCGACTTCTCACGCGTGGTCCACGCCGACCAGCGCTTCACCCACCACCGCCCCATCTTCGCCGGCGACCGCCTGGTGGCGGAACTGCATGTGGACGGCGTCCGCGCCATGGGCGGCGGCGCCATGATCACCACCCGGGCTGAAATTTTCGCCCTCACCGACGGCGACGGCCGGGAGCCCGTTTCCACCACCAAGTCGTCCATCCTGGTCCGCGGAGAGGGACAGTAACCATGAATGCCGTTTTCGAAGAACTGACCGTCGGCCAGGACATCGGCAGCCGGAGCATCGGCGTCACCCGCCAGGACCTGGTCAAGTACGCCGGCGCGTCCGGCGACTTCAACCCCATCCACTGGAACGAGGCGTTCGCCACCGGTGTGGAACTCCCCGGCGTCATCGCCCACGGCATGTTCACCATGGGTGCCGCCGTGCAGCTGGTGACCGACTGGGCAGGCGACCCGGCCGCCGTCGTCGATTACCAAACGCGCTTCACGAAGCCGGTGCTGGTCACCGACACCACCGGATCCTCCGATCCCGGGGCCGTGTTCGACGTCAGCGGCACCATCGGTGCGCTCGACGCCGATGCGCGCACGGCCCGCGTGGACCTCGCCGTCGTCTTTGACGGACAGAAAGTCCTCGTGAAGGCCCAGGCGCTCGTCAAGCTCCCTTGAGTTCCACCGCCGTCCAGACACCGGAGGTCACCCACTGGCGCAACGCCGTGGTGGTGGCCTATGCAGCGAGCGGCCTAGCTTTCGCCTCATGGGTCGCACGACTGCCCGCCATCCGCGACGGACTGGACCTTACACCGGCGACCATCGGGCTGCTGCTGCTGTGCATGTCGGCCGGGTCGTTCCTGTCGGTATCCGCATCGGGACTGATCGTGCTGCGGCTCGGTTCCAAGCGCACCATCCGCACCGGCAGCATCATGGTGGGCGCCGGGCTGGTCCTGGCCGGATTCGGCACATCAGTGTTGGCCAGTCCGCTGGCGGTGGCTGCCGGACTGGTCGTAATCGGTCTCGGGACCGCGAGCTGGAACACTGCGTCCAACGTTGAGGGCGCCGCAGTGGAGCGTGCCGTCGGACGCCACATCATGCCGCGGCTGCACGGCGCCTTCAGCCTGGGAACCGTGGCCGGTGCCGGGCTGGGGGCCTGGGCGGCGGGCGCGGACGTGCCCGTGTTCTGGCACCTCGCGGCGGCGGGCCTGGTGGTGGCGGGTTCGGTGACGACGGCGGCCCGCTGGTTCCGTGCGGACATCACGCCTGTTGAACGCGCGGCCCCCTACCGTCCGGACACCTTCGAGAACCCGTCCACCGGACCGATCCCCATCATCCGCCCGGGAACCGAAGGCGGGGACGCCCCGCTGGACAACAAGCGCAAGATCGCGCAGGCCTGGCGGGACAAACGGACGCTGCTGCTGGGCGTCATGGTCCTCGGCCTGGCACTGGCCGAAGGCGCGGCGGGGGACTGGGTGGCGCTCGCGCTCGCGGACGGCCACCACCAGTCGGACGCAGCCGGAGCAGCAGGCTACGGAATTTTCGTCACCTTCATGACCATCGGAAGGTTCGCCGGAACAGTCCTGCTCGACCGGTTCGGCAGGGTGCCCGTCATGCGCTGGTGCTCCGCGCTCGCCGTCGCGGGACTGGCCCTGTTCGTGTTCGCACCGGTGCCGTGGCTCGCATTCGCGGCCCTGGCCATCTGGGGCCTGGGTGCCTCGCTGGGATTCCCGGTCGGAATGTCCGCCGCCGCCGATGATCCCGCCAAAGCGGCCGCCCGTGTGTCGGTGGTGTCGACCATTGGATACGGTGCCTTCCTGTGCGGGCCGCCGCTGCTGGGCCTCCTGGCCGAACACGTCGGAATCCTGCACTCCCTGCTCGCCGTCATGGCTGTCCTCGTGGTGAGCTTCCTGCTCTCTCCGGTGGCACGGAAAGTGCCGTAACGTCACTCGCGGAAGGCCCGATAACAGGCACACCGGCAATCCAAGTTAAGCTGGACAGGTGACTCCCACCATGCTTTACGATCTGACCACCGCTGCCGTCGGCGGCCCGGCCGGCAACTACATCGAGGCCCGCACGGAAGCGGAAATCATCGAGGCGGTGCGTGCGGCGGACGCCGCGGGGGAGCGCGTGCTGATCATCGGCGGCGGTTCCAACCTGCTGATTTCCGACGACGGGTTCCCCGGGACCGTCGTGAAGATCGCCTCGGAGGGGTTCACCGTCAGCGCGGAGGACTCCTGCGGCGGCGTGTCCGTGGTGGTCCAGGCCGGCCACAACTGGGATGCCCTCGTGGAGCATGCGGTGCTGCACGCCTGGTCCGGGATCGAGGCACTCGCCGGCATCCCCGGTGCCACCGGCGCCACTCCCGTGCAGAACGTGGGCGCGTACGGGTCCGAGGTATCCCAGACCATCGCCGCGGTCCGCACGTGGGACAGGGAACGCAACGCCGTGAAGACCTTTACCAACTCCGAGCTGAAGTTCGGCTACCGGGATTCGATCCTCAAACAGACCACGGTCAACGGGTCCCCCCGCTACATTGTCCTCACCGTCGAGTTCCAGCTTCCGCTGGGCAGGATGAGCGCCCCCGTCCGCTACGCTGAGCTGGCCAGGGTCCTGGGTGTTGACCAGGGGCAGCGGGCCTACTCCAACGATGTCCGCCGGGAGGTGCTCCGGCTGCGTGCGTCCAAGGGCATGGTCCTAAACGCCGCCGACCGCGACACCTACTCCACGGGATCGTTCTTCACCAATCCGATGGTGCCCGAGGACGTCGCGGCCGCCCTGCCGGAAAATGCGCCCCGGTACCCGGGCGGCTCGGACGGCCTCGTCAAGCTTTCCGCGGCGTGGCTGATCGACCAGTCCGGGTTCGGAAAGGGCTTCGGGCTGGACGCCGGCAGCGTTTCCGGCGGCCGGGCTTCGCTATCCACCAAACACACCCTCGCCATCACGAACCGCGGCTCCGCCAGCGCCGCCGATATGGTGGCAATCGCGCGCGAGGTGCGGGACGGCGTCGTCGGGCGTTTCGGCATTGAGCTGCACCCGGAACCCCTGCTGATCGGCGTCGAGCTCTAGGCACCTCTTCTGCACCAGGCGGTGCTTCCTGTGCCAGGCACTGTTCCTGCGCCAGACACTGCCTCCTGCGCCCGCCGGTGCGGCCCGGCCCGCCGGGGGTTCTGCGGTCTTAGGATGGGGTCATGGCATCGCCGGCGCGGACACGGGTCACTCCTAGAATCATCGGGCGGCTGCGGCTGGCGTCGCAAGGGCTGCTTGGGAAGGGGTTCGCCGGCGTGCCCGAGGCCGTCCGCGGCATGACTGCCCTGCAGGCGCAGGATCTGCAGGCGGCGATGTGGGCAGTTGGCCTGCGCGTTCCCGGGGCCGGACTCAGCGACGTGCGGGCCGCCCTGAATTCGGGAACAGTGGTGCGGTCCTGGCCGATGCGCGGCACCCTCCACCTGCTCGCCCCGGAGGATCTGCGGTGGATCCTCAACATCACCACACCGCGGCTGGTCCAGGGCATGGCGAGCCGTCACCGCCAGCTGGAGATCACCGCCGGGGACGTCGAAGTCTGCCGGAAGATCGCCCTGGACCTGGTTTCCGGGGCAGGCAGTGAATCCGGCAGGCCGGCCGGGGCCACCCGGGGCGAGCTGTTCGCAGCCTTCGAAGCAGGCGGCCAACCGCCCACGGGGCAGCGCGGCGTCCACCTGCTGGGGCTGCTGTGTCAAAGCGCCTCGTTGGTGCCTGGGCCGCTGGAGGGCAACCAACAGAAGTTCGTGGCATTCGACGACTGGATCGCCACCTCCCGGGACCTCGGACGCGAGGAGGGCCTCGCCGAACTGCTGCTGCGGTACCTGCGAGGCCACGGACCGGCGACGGTGCGGGACTTCGCCTGGTGGTCCAACACCACTCTGACGGAAGCACGGGCAGCCCTGGCCGCGGTGCGCGGGGAACTCGTGGAACTGGAGTTTGACGGAACGGGCTACTGGCTCTCACCCGGGACAGCCGCGCTGCTGGACGACGGTGTGCCGGGGCAGCGCACGGTTCTCGCGCTGCCAGGGTTCGACGAGTTCGTGCTCGGATACACGGACCGCAGCCTGGTGCTGCCGCCGGAGCACGCCCAGAAGATCGTCCCGGGCGGTAACGGGGTGTTCAAGAAGGCGATCGTCGCGGGCGGCGAAGTGGTCGGCACATGGGCGCGGCAGGGGACAGGGCGCGCTGCCCGGTTCGTTCCCGAGCCCTTCGACGACACCAGGCCCCTCGGCCCCTCGCCCCTGGCGGCGTTCACCAGGGCTGTTGAGCGGTACGAAAGATTCCTCGCGTCTTGACCGGCCCTGCCCCGCTTGACCGGCCCTGGCAGCGACGGTTGTGCGGTCGAGGGCCGGTCAAGCCGGGGAGGCCCGCTGGTTGTCCACATACGGCGCGTCTCGCCGCGGCCGGAACGAACCTGGGCAGTCTTGGATGCTTCTGTATCTGTCAAACAGTCAACCATCTGCGAGCCTCGAGCTGAGACCAGAGCCGGGGCTGCCCGGAGTTGGGGGATCTCGGGGTAGCTCCCCGCACCAGCGGCATCAACGCAACGGGTGTGCGAGACCAGTCCAGCTCCATCAGCCGAGGGCGTCAAGCAACTCGCGTTCGCGCTGCGCGCTGAGGCCTGCGCGCCTTTCCCGGTCCAGCCCCTGCTCGCGTTCCCAGCGCAGCGTGTCGGCCAGCATCTCCGCCCGGGGCCGGTGACGCAGCCCCGCGGCGCGTGCCGAGGAACCGTCCCGGGCCGACCACCCTTCCCAGCCGGGCTCGACTAGCCACATCGCCAGCGATTCGGACCCCATGTACTGGGCCACGCCGTTGGCGAGCAGCCACGCCGATTCGGCGGTGACCACCGGACCGGTGTGCCCGCCAATGGCGCGGCACAGCTCGATCCACTCTCCGAACGGAACGACCGGGCCGACTGCGTTGTAGGTGCCGGTGGTTCCCCTCTCTGCGGCGTCGAGCAGCCAGGCGGTGAGGTCCCTCACATCGACTATCTGGGTCGGCATGGCCGGTGTGTCGGGGACCAGCAGGGGCCCTTGCGGATCGCGTGCAGCGCGGGCGACCCAGTAGCCGGAGCGCCCGCTGTGGTCGCCCGGGCCGCCGATAAGCCCGGCTCGTGCGATCAGGAGGCGGTCGCCCACAGCGGCCGACGACGCCTGCTCGCAAGCGACCTTCGCCTCACCGTACAACTCGCGATCGACCTCGCTCCGGTCAGTCGGGGCGAGCAGGGCCGCGGACTCGTCCGCCCCCGGCGCGGCGTGGGAAGCGTAGGCGTTGCCGGACGAGATATACACCCAGTGCCCGGCCTTGCTGCCCAGCACACCGAGTGCCCCACGAACGAAGCCCGGCTGCCATGACACCTCGACGACCGCGTCCCACACGCGGTCGAGCAGGGGCCCGTACGCCGACGGATCGCGCCGGTCGGCGGCGACCAGTGTCGCTCGGTCCGCCACTTCACCGCTCTCGCCACGCGCGAGGCAGGTCACCCGATGACCGCGCTTGATCGCCTGGCGCGACAGCTCCCGACCCACCCATGCCGTTCCGCCCAGAACCAGGATCTCCATACCGACACACAAGCACCGGGATCACCACGTGGCCAGACGGTTTCGCTGGCAGCAGATGGTCAGCCGTCAGATCGATCTCAACCCGCTGGGGCCCTGCAGGCCACCCTCGCCCGGTCGGAGATGCAAAAGCGGCCCCGCCCCGCATAAGCGGCCTTGGGCAAGGCGGATTATGCGGGGCAGGGCCGCTCGTGCGGGGATGCGGTCGGGCTAAAGCGTCCCGGTGGCGATGTTCAGCATGCGGCGGAGCGGTTCGGCGGCTCCCCACAGGAGCTGGTCGCCCACCGTGAAGGCGCTGATGTACTCCGGGCCCATTTCCAGCTTGCGGATGCGTCCCACCGGGATGTCCAGGGTGCCTGAGGCTGCAACCGGGGTGAGGTCGGCCATAGAGGCTTCCTTGGTGTTGGGCACCACCTTGACCCACTCGTTGTCCTTGGCGAGGATGTCTTCGATTTCGGTGACGGACAGGTCCTCGCGCAGCTTGAGGGTGAGCGCCTGGGAGTGGGAGCGCATGGCACCGATCCGGACGCACAGGCCGTCCACGACAACCCGGTTGTCGGCGGAGTTGCCGAGGATCTTGTTGGTCTCCACGCCTGCCTTCCACTCTTCCTTGGACTGGCCGTTGCCGAGGTCCGCGTCGATCCAGGGGATCAGGGAACCGGCGAGCGGCACGCCGAACTGGGTGGCGTCGATGTCGGTGCGCTGGTGGGCCAGGACCTTGCGGTCGATGTCCAAAATGGCCGACGCCGGGTCGTCCAGTTCGGTGCTGACCTCGGCGTTGAGCGTGCCGAACTGGCTGAGGAGCTCACGCATGTGCCGTGCACCGCCGCCGGAGGCGGCCTGGTAGGTCATGGACGTGCCCCACTCGACGAGGCCGTTCTTGAAGAGCCCGCCGAGGCCCATGAGCATGCAGGAGACAGTGCAGTTGCCGCCGATGAAGTCCTTGGTGCCGTTGGCCAGGCCCTTGTCGATGACGTCGCGGTTGATCGGGTCCAGCACGATGATGGAGTCATCGTTCATCCGCAGCGTGGACGCGGCGTCGATCCAGAGGCCGTCCCAGCCGCGGCTGCGCAGCTCGCCGTGGACCTGCTTGGTGTAGTCGCCGCCCTGGGCGGTGACGATAATCGGCAGCTTCGCCAGCGCGTCGACGTCGAACGCGTCCTCGAGCTTGCCGGCCGCACCGGCGGCCGTACCGGCAAGAGTCGGGGCGGCGCCGCCTGCGTTTGAGGTGGAGAAAAATACCGGGTTGATGTTGGCGAAGTCGCCCTCATCCTGCATGCGCTGCATCAGGACAGAGCCGACCATGCCACGCCAACCGACCAGTCCAACGGACGGAGTAGCTGCTGTAGTCATTTGGCCAGTTTAGACTTTGCAGCGCCGGGGCGCAGTCGGTTACGTCACTCCGGCCGCTCGTGCCAGGCAGCTGCACCCGTTGGAACTAGTCAACCGGCCGCGGCAGGTTCCGGGACTTGCGCAGCTTCTCGGCCTTGCGTTCCTTGAAGTAGCTGGACCAGCCGGCAAAGAGGGGAAAGAGGATCAACACGTACATCCACCAGATTTCGCCCAGGATATGCCACTGGTCGGTGAGGGCCATTTGCACAATTCCATACAGCATGCCGCCAAAAGCCAGGCTGATCAGGACTGCAAGGAACAGCAGCCCGGCCGAGCTGTTCACCGGCTTCACCAGGCTAAAGCCATCGTCCTTGCGTACGCCGTACTCGGCAGGCGTGTAGCCCACCACCTCGCCGTTCTCGATCCGACGGTGGATCAGCTGATCCTTAGAGGGCCCGGGTGGTGCATAGCCCGGGTCCTGGGGGACTCCTTCGCTGCGCCTAGCCACGGGCATCCTCAATCGCAGCGAGCAGCCCGGCGTCGTCACGGCGCGGAGTCTCGGCGACCTCATCTTTGTCGAAGTCCGGGACCCCGGTGGTCCAGGTGTCGGCTTCGCGCCGGACCAGGAGGTGCTGCTCGGAGTCCAGGGTCTTGAACACGAGATATGCCGAGCCTTCTGGATTCTCTGAGACGTGCTGCCGGACGATACGCAGGATGGCTTCTGCCGAGGACAGGGAGGGGTCCTTGGCGAACACGAACCATGTTCCGAGCAGCCGTGGCTGGAGCATGATGGCTACATCGGACCCTTCAATAAAGGCGACGTTGTCCATGGTTTCGGCTGTTAGGAGGGAAATCTCAGTCCAGCGGGTGGCCTGCCCCAGCGCCGTGGCCACGGCAGCGGCCACCCCCTTAACGCCGAGTTCGCCGTCCTCATCGACAGTGGCCATGTCCCGCGCCAACAGCGAGGATGCACCTGCTGTGGACAGGGTGACGTCGTCGACCATTTCCTCCGCGTGAAACACGCTGACGGATCGATCCCGTGCGGGACCTTCGAAGACGTTCAGAAGATATGCAAACTCGCCCACACCGAAGCCGATGACGTCGACGCCGAGCCGCGGCTCCTGCTGGGTTTGGTCCTGAACAGTCATGCCTGTCTCCTAATCGCCGATTCCAAGGAAATTGCCCACGGACTTGCCGGCATCCACCAGCGTATCTTTCGTGTCGCTGACAAACTTTCCGGGATCCTTCACAGCGTTGGCCACGCCTTCGCCGATGTTCTTTCCGACGCTGCTGATGGTGTCCCAGTTCTCGTAGACGAGCACCCCAACGCTGGCGACCTGGCAGACAGTACCAGCGGGTGGCGGCAAAAAGCATCCAACACCCAGGCCTGCCTTGAGCGCGCTGCCCACCCCGCCCTTGATATCGCCGTTTGCAAAGCTGTTAACCGAGTCAACGGCGCTGAAGCCGACGCCTGCCCAGCCCAGCCCCCGGGCCAGGCCCGACTTGCCGAGCCACTCGAACTTAGAGCCCGCACCAATCCAGGGCTTTTCTTCCAGTAACGGGGCGAGCCTGGTAAGTCCTGGGTAATTATGCAGGTTCTTCAGCGAGGCAATGTCCGACGCCTTGTCAATGATGCCGAGACCGCGGCTTGCCTTCGAAGAGTTACTCAGAAGGCCTTCGAGGGCGGCGGTCCCTTTGGTGGTCTGCAGCAGGTGGCGGCTGTCAAAAACGGGCCCGCCGAGCCGGTGCCGGCCCTTGGTCAGCAACGCCTGGGCCAAGTCCGCCCGATGGTTCTTGAGCACCCAGCCGTACTGCCCCACGTGCTTGGCCAGTGTGAGCGGAGCTTTGATGTACTTCTGGAACGTCAGGAAGGACCTGAGTCCGCCGAGCCCGCCGAGCAGCACGCCGCCCACCACACCTGGCAGCGTCCCGCCCGGATCGCTGAGAGTGCCCGGTCCGCCGCCGGACCCGGGGGCAGCATCGCTGGCTTTCTCCTGCTCACTGGCGTTGTCCAGCAGCCTTCTTGACTCGTTCTTGAGGGCGCGTGCAGTCTGCTGGATGAGTGCCCTGTGGTCGGCATTCCAGGCCGAGCGGAACTGGCTGGCGTCGTTGCCCTTCCACGACGGGGTGCTGTTGATCTGGTTGGTCAGATGGGATGACGTTTGCAGCAGGTTGTCGGAAACCTTTCCGAACTGCTGTGCGAGTGTGCGGAGCTGCGCCACATCTGCGCCCCACAAATTGCCTGCCACTGTGGCATCATCCCCCGAAGTTTCAACGTTCTGTGTCTGAACGGCTGCTGAGTCCTGCAACACTGTAGTTGCAGCGCTGCGCCGCCGCGATGGGCAGCCCTCCCCATCGCGTGGTCCCTACTGCCGGTCGGTCTCTTCCAGCACGGCATTCTTGCGGGCGCGCAGGGCGAAGAAGGCCCCGAAGGCGAACGCCTGGGTGACCACGACCAGCACGATGATGCCCGCGATCTTGTTTCCGCCGAGGATCATGGTCAGGCCGACAATGGCTGACAACAGGGCCAGCAGTGGCAGCAGCATGTAGCCGAGCACGAAGAGTGTTTCGGGTTTCTTAAGCATTGGTGTCTAACCTTCTCTGCGGTTCCATTTGGTGAACCGGTAACGGGTGCCGTTGGCTGCCGTCAGCCAGCCTTCGCGGGGTACTGAGTCCTCAGCCTCCCAGGCTGCGCCCAGCTGTGGTGCGTGCGTGTCGCCGTCGGCCTCCACGTCGATCGTGGTGACCACGGCAATGTTGGCGAGGTCCACTGACTGCCTGAAAATTTCGCCGCCGCCCAAGATCCAGATCGCCTCACAGCCGGGCGCGAACTGCGACTCCAGAAGCGCGTCGTCAAGGGATTTGACGACGACGGCGCCCTCCGCCTCGGGCGTCCCGCCCCAGTTTTCCTGCCGGGTGATGACAATGTTGGTCCGGTTGGGAAGTGGCCGGTACTTGTCCGGGAAGGACAGCCACGTCTTGCGGCCCATGATGACCGGATGGCCGCTCGTTACCTTGTTGAAGTGCTTCAGGTCTTCCGGGAGGTGCCAGGGCATGTCGCCGTCCCTGCCGATGACGCCCGACGTGGTCTGCGCCCAGACCAGCCCGATCCCGGTCGTGTTCGCAGCGATCCCGTCGCTGAAGGCCTGCGGATCTATGGTCTCCTCGGTGCTCATACGGCGATCGGTGCCTTAATCGTGGGGTGGTGCCGGTAGCCGACCACTTCGAAGTCATCCAGCGTGTAGTCGAAAATCGAGGCCGGCTTGCGGGTGATTTTCAGCTGGGGATACTCATACGGCTCACGGTCCAGCTGCTTCAGGACCTGGTCCATGTGATTGTCGTAGATGTGGACATCGCCGCCGGTCCAGACGAACTCACCCGGTTCCAGCCCGGTTTGCTGGGCAAGCATGCACGTCAACAGTGCGTAGGAGGCGATGTTGAACGGCACCCCCAGGAACATGTCCGCAGAACGCTGGTACAGCTGGCATGACAGCTTGCCGTCGGCCACGTAGAACTGGAAGAACGCGTGGCACGGCGGGAGGGCCATGTCCTTGAGCTCGGCCACGTTCCAGGCCGACACGATGTGCCGGCGGGAGTCGGGGTTGTCCTTCAGGTTCGCGACCAGCTCGGCAATCTGGTCGATGTGACCGCCATCGGGTGTGGGCCAGCTGCGCCACTGAACGCCGTAGACCGGGCCAAGTTCGCCGTCGGCGTCCGCCCACTCGTTCCAGATGGTGACACCTTGGTCCTGCATCCACTTGACGTTGGTTTCGCCGCGCAGAAACCACAGCAGCTCGACGGCCACTGACTTGAAATGCACACGCTTGGTGGTGATGAGCGGGAAGCTCTTGCCGAGGTCAAAGCGCATCTGGCGCCCGAACACGCTGCTGGTGCCCGTTCCGGTGCGGTCTGATTTGTGCGTGCCATGGGCCATGACATCGCGCAGGAGGTCTTCATAGGGCGTTGGGATGCTCACGCGTCCAGTCTAGTGGAGTCCAGCCCGCCGCCCCCGGAGGGCTGGCGGCTCAGTCGTCGAACGGCTTGAACTGTTCCACGGCCACGATCCTGCTCTTGCTGCCGTGGGCAACGTGGCAGATGATCATCTCCCCGGGTGCCAGATAGGGGTCGGCCACGGGAAGCACGCCCTGAAGCCTGGGGCTCATCGAGTTACTGAGCTGCTTCAGGACGGTGGGCAGGGCCGGGCGGTGCGTGCACAGCACCACGGCCCGTTGCTTGTCGAACAGCGCGTCAACAGCAGCCGCCGTCTTCTTCGGGTTCCGCGCGTGCCGGTGCTCGGTCAGGGCGTCCACGAGCTTCACCTTGGCGTCCGAAGCCTTGGCGTAGGGCGCGATGGTGGAGACGCATCTCCGCCACGGACTCGTGACCACGCGCATCGGCTTCCAGACCCGCAGAAGCCTGCTGACGGCCTGGGCCTGCCGCACACCCGTGGCCGCGAGGGGACGTTCGCCTTCGGCTTTGGTCCAGGAGGACCGCGGCTTGGCCTTTGCGTGGCGCACGATGACCAGCGGCCAGGTGTGCAGCTCCCCCCGGGCCTGCGCCTCCGCCAGGAACTCAAGCGGCCCAATGTCCGATGGATTGGACAGCATGGTGGCCGCCCTCTCGGGAGTGCACCACATGACGCTGTCCACTTCCTTGCCGTCAGGGCGCAGGTGAGCTCCGTTGACGACTTCCACCGCCCAGTAATGGACCACCTTCAGTCCCGCAGGGACGTGGTAGTGGATCGGCGGGAGCGGGATGCCCAGGGGAGCCAGCAGCCCGATCTCTTCCATCACTTCCCGGACGGCGCACTCGGGGACTGTCTCGCCGGCGTCGAGCTTGCCCTTCGGCCACGACCAGTCGTCATACCTGGGCCGGTGGATCAGCAGGACTTCCAGCTGGTCGTTCTTGACGCGCCAAGGTATGGCGCCGGCCGCGGTAACGGCAACGGGCTCGCCGGGGTGGTCGGTCTGGTCTGCTACCGGTGAATCGCTCTTCAAACTCTGGTCCTACCGCCGGGCTGTTGCGCGCTGGCGGGAACGGGAGGCCAGGAGCCAGGACTGGACGTCGTCGAGTTCCCTGCCGTCCTCGTCAAGGTGGTGCCGGGTCCAGTCCCCACTGCTGTCCAGGTGCCAGCTTGCGGTTTCGGGGTCCATGTAGCGGCGCAGCATGTCCAGGACATACGTGGTGTCCTCGCCGCCGGAGAGCTGTACCAGCGCCTCAACCCGGCGGTCCAGGTTGCGGTGCATCATGTCGGCCGATCCGATGTAGACCACGGGGTTGCCCGCGTTGCCGAAGGCGAAGACGCGGGAATGCTCGAGGAAACGGCCAAGGACGGAGCGCACCGTGATGTTCTCGCTCAGCCCGGGGATGCCCGGCCGGAGCGAGCATATGCCGCGCACAATGACATCCACCTTCACGCCGGCCTGGGATGCCCTGTAGAGGGAGTCGATGATGGCCTCGTCCACCATGGAGTTGACCTTGATCTGCACGCGGGCCGCAATTCCGGCGCGGGCGTTGCGGATCTCGGTCTCGATCCTGTCGATCAGCCCGGAGCGCACCGAGCGCGGTGCCACCAGGAGCCGCTTGAAGGTGGACTTCGGGGCGTAGCCGGAGAGCTGGTTGAAGAGCTTGGAGAGGTCTTCGCCCACCTGCTCATTGGCGGTCAGAAGGCCGAGGTCCTCGTAGTAGCGCGCCGTGCGGGGGTGGTAGTTGCCCGTTCCGATGTGGCAGTAGCGGCGCAGACCGTCAACTTCCTGGCGCACCACCAATGACAGCTTGCAGTGCGTCTTCAGGCCCACGATGCCGTACACAACATGCACGCCGGCCTGTTCAAGTTTGCGCGCCCAGGAGATGTTGGCCTGTTCATCAAATCTGGCCTTGATCTCCACCAGGGCCAAGACCTGCTTGCCTGCCTCCGCCGCATCGATCAGGGCATCCACAATGGGCGAGTCGCCGGAGGTGCGGTACAGGGTCTGCTTGATGGCCTGGACCTTCGGGTCGGCGGCGGCCTGCTCCAGGAACGCCTGCACAGACGTGGAGAACGAGTCATAGGGGTGATGCAGCAGGATGTCGCGGCGGCGCATGGCGGCGAAGACGTTCGCCGCCTTGGACGTTTCGGATTCGTTCAGGTACCGGGACGTGTGCGGCACGTGCTTCGGGTAGTGCAGGTCTGCCCGGTCAATGCCCGCAATGACGGAGAGTCCGCGGAGGTCCAGCGGGGCAGGTACCGAGTAGACCTCGGATTCCTCCACTCCCAGTTCCCGGATCAGCAGGGCCCGGATGTTGGGGTTGATGTCGTGGGTGACTTCGAGGCGGACGGGAGGGCCGAACCGGCGACGCAGGAGTTCCTTCTCAAGGGCCTGCAGGAGGTTCTCGGCGTCGTCTTCCTCCACCTCCACGTCCTCGTTGCGTGTGACGCGGAACGTGTGGTGCTCGAGGACTTCCATGCCGGCGAAGAGCTGGTCGAGGTGGACGGCGATGACTTCCTCAAGGGCGATGAACCGGGCAACGCGCCCAGGCACCGACCCGGCGCGCGGGCCGTCGATGGAGATCAGGCGCGGCAGTTGGTCCGGCACCTTGACACGTGCGAACAGCTCCTTGTCGCTCACCGGGTTCCGGACCACCACGGCCAGATTCAGGGACAGCCCCGAAATGTAGGGGAAGGGGTGGGCCGGGTCCACCGCGAGCGGGGTGAGGATGGGGAAGACCTTTTCCGCGAACATGACGCTGAGGCGGTGCTTGGCGTCGTCGTCGAGCTCGTCCCAGTGCATGAGGTGGATGTGCTCGTACGCGAGGGCGGGCCGGATCTGCTCGGCGTAGACCTTGGCGTGGCGTTCCTGCAGCTTGTGCGCCGCCTCGCCGATCTGTTCCAGGACCTGGACGGGGCTGAGGCCGGCGGGGGAGGGCACCGCGAGTCCGGTGGCGATCCGGCGCTTCAGGCCGGCCACCCGGACCATGAAGAACTCGTCAAGGTTGGAGGCGAAAATCGACAGGAAGCTGACCCGCTCGAGCAGGTAGAGGTTGGGGTCTTCGGCCAGTTCAAGGACCCGGGCGTTGAAGGCAAGCCAGCTCAGTTCCCGGTCCAGGAACCGGTCAGGGCTGATTTCGCCTTCCGGCTCAAGGATGGCGGCGAATTCAGGGATGTCGATCCGGTCCTGCGTGGCACGGGACGCGGGCACCTCGGAGGAGCCGAATCGGGCACGCACGGGGGCCGCCTTGATTTCGGTCGTTGCTGATCCGGCGGATTCCGGTTGCATGCTCTCTCCTTGATGCTGGGGGATTTAGCTTCAACCTTACAATCATCCGCCCCGGCGGGACCCGCAGATTTAGCGGGGACCGCGCTCAGCGTCGAATGGCTGGGCTAACGCCCGTCCAGCGGCCCATACATGACGTCGACGTCCCACCGCGTGAAGCCCAGCCGACGGTACAGCGACACGGCCGGGGCGTTGTCCGCATCCGTGTAAAGCATGACGGCGTGAAGGCCCTGCTGCTGCAGGTACCGGATGCCGGCAACCGTCAGTGCCTTGCCCAAGCCCATGCCCTGTGCTGCAGGCGTCACCCCGACGACGTAAACCTCGCCGATCGCGGGATGGTCGCCGTGCTGCGGGTGGATCTTGGTCCAGTGGAAGCCGAGCAACCGCCCGTCCCTGTCCTCGGCGAGGAGGAAGCCTGCGGGATCGAACCACGGCTCCGCCATCCGCGCCTCAAGGTCTGCCCTGGTCATGGACCCCTGTTCCGGGTGGTGGGCGAACGCCTCGCGGTTCGCCGCCAGCCAGGCGTCCTCGTCCTTGCCCGGCTCAAAGGCGCGGAGCACCACGCCGTCCGGAAGGCTGACGTCGGGCAGTTCAGCCGCCGCTGTGGCCAGCCGCATCTTCCACAGTTCCCGGACGGGGCCGTATCCGTAGCGGGCGGCCAGTTCCGCGGCGGCCTCGTGGTTGCCGTGGGACCAGGCCTTCAGCCCGTCGAATCCTCGGACGGACTTCAGGGAGCCCACGAGCCTGTCCGCTACACCCTGGTTTCGGTAGCTCGGGTGCACGGCGATCTCAAGGACGCCCGTGGCGTCCTCCTCCTCAACGACGACGGCGAAGCCCGCCAGATCCTGGGCGGTGGCGGGATCGGAATCCTCGTCCGGCGCGTAGAGGGCCAGGGTCAGCAGGGAATGGGGGCCGGTGTCCGCGGCGCGCAGCGTCACCAGGGTCTGTTCCGAGATGGAAGGGTTGCCGTCCGACTCCTCGGCCGCTTCCAGCAGGGTCCTGATGTCCCGCAGCAGCTGTTCGTCAACACCGCCCTTGACGACGGTGACGGGCCAATTCTCCGGGTGCGCAGGGCTCATGGTGTCAAGGCTATACGCAGTGACCGCAGAGATGCCCGATTTGGAGCCGCCGGGAGAGGCCGGTATAGTTGATATCTCGTTCGGCTTCTGAAGCTGAATGTGAGGGGGATCCACCACTGGGGTGGCCTCGATACGTTCGACCCGTATGTCCTCCACTGAAGAACCGCAAAAGGCCCGGACTCGAAATAGCCCGGGCCTTTTGCGTTGCTCAGAGTTTGCCTTGCTTAGAGATTGCCTTGCTTGAGGCTGGCGGCGGGTCCGGTCAGGCCTCGGCGAGTTCCTCGTCCTCCTGCTTGCGCACCAGCGTGAGCCGGTACCCGACGTTGCGGACAGTGCTGATCAGGTTCTCGTGGTCCGCGCCCAGCTTGGCGCGCAGCCGACGCACGTGCACATCGACGGTGCGCGTGCCCCCGTAGTAGTCATAGCCCCACACCTCGGTCAGCAGCTGCTGGCGCGTGAATACGCGGCCGGGGTGCTGCGCGAGGTACTTTAGGAGCTCGAATTCCTTGAACGTCAGGTTGAGCGCCGCGCCGTTGACCCGCGCCGTGTAGCTCGCCTCGTCGATAACGACGCCGGCAGCCCGGATCTCGGACGGGGTGTCCTCCTCCTCGGGGACGGCCCGTGCCACAGAGAGGCGGATCCTGGCTTCCACCTCGGCGGGGCCGGCGGAATCCAGGACGATGTCATCGACCGCCCAGGCGGAAGACACGGCGGCCATGCCGCCTTCGGTGAGGATCAGCACCAGCGGTGCGCTGAGGCCCGTTGCTTTCAGGAGCTGGGTGAGGGACCGGGCCCCGACGAGGTCTTTACGCGCGTCCAGGAGGACGATGTCGCAGGGGTCCGTTTCCAGCAGGGCAGTGGGCTCGGCCGGGAGGATGTGAACCCGGTGGTTCAGGAGCTCCAAGGCAGGCAGGATGTCCACCGAGGATCCGGTGCTGTTGGTCAGTAACAGGATGTGCGACATTGTTCCTCCAAGGGGCCGTCCGCGCATCATTGGGCGACTGAACCGGGCTTTCACCGGTCGGTACTGTGCTGGCCGCAGGAGCCTCGGACACGCTGGCGGGCCAGTGTCTCCATTTCCCTGCGGGAAGCGTAGCTGAGCTTTGAGTATACCCAACGCCTCTCTGGCCGACACTGATTCGCGCCTGCAACGCGCCTCATTTGCGACATATGGCAGTCACATAGGGCAGGATTGAACCGTCAGGGCTCCAGCCCAGCCCGTCAACGGCCCAACCCGCCGACGACACCGCCCGCCGACGGCCAGCCCGTCAAGGCACAGGCAGATGAGGACGCAGCGAAGTTGAGTGCAGAGTCAAGAGGAGGACGCGATGGCCGCGCCTGAGATGAGCGCTGCCGCGCCTTCCGGGGCCGCCGTGGGGTCCTGGAGCATCGGGGTCATCGGCCTCGCCGGACTGGCCGTCATCATCGCCAGCATTTACCGGACGCCGGATGTCCTGCTTGCTGTGGCGGTGGTGGTTGCCCTGGCCGTTGGCCTGGGCTGGCCGCATTACCTCGGCATCCCGGCCAAGAAGACACTCGCGGCGGTGATCGGGCTCTCGGGCGCCGGTTCGGCCGTGGCGGCGGCCACCGTTCCCGCGCCCGGCTACCTCGACTGGACGCCCGGATTCATCGCCTTGGGGGTCATGTCCGTATTCCTCGTCCAAATCGTGCGCGGAACGGGCCAGGCACAACGGCTGGAATCAACGCTGGGCTGCTGTGTGGGGGTTCTCCTGTCCTGCCTGGGCGCGGGGTGGATCGCCGGGGCCCGGTTCAACGGGGTCAAGGAAATGATGCTTGTGGCCGGTGTGAGCGCTGCGGTTGCCCTGCTGGCGGGCCTGATCCGCTGGCCCGACAGCATCGTCGCTCCGCTGGGGATCATTCTCGCAGGACTTGCCGGGCCGCTGGCCGGGCTCGTTCTCTCCGACGTCGCCGTGCTGCCTGCCGCAGTTTTCGGTGTGGTGGTGGGGTCGGTGCTGGTCAGCTTCCGGCGGCTCGTGACGTTGCGGAGTGTCCCCCTGAACTTTCCGGCTGCCCTGGGGATGGGACTGGCGCCCGTTTCGGCGGTTGGATCACTTGCCTACTTCATAGACAAACTACTCATCTACTAACGCGTTAGGATGGCACCATGTCCGTACTTGCATATGAAATTTTCTTCCTTGTCCTGCTCGGCATCGCGAGCCTTGCCATGGCTTGGTTTGCCGGCTTTGTGGTCTACCGCCTGTTCAAGGGACAGAAGTAGAACCACTTCCCTGTTAGCTGCTTCAAGAGGTAACAGCTGTGCCTATCGAGATACCCACAGACCTGACTCCCGAACTGGTCCCGTTATCCTGGCTCATTGGTGAGTGGGAGGGCCGCGGACGGCTCGGGTCAGGCGACGAAGGGTCTGAGCATTTTCTTCAGCACGTTTCGTTCACCCATAACGGGTTGCCGTACCTGCAGTACCGTGCAGAAAGCTGGCTGACCGACGAGGACGGCACCAAACTCCGGCCCCTCACGGTTGAGACCGGATTTTGGGCGCTTGAGCGCAAACAGTTGGATGCCGACGGCGGCCCCGGCCTTGTTCCCGCGGATATCGTGCCGGCGTTAAAGAGTGCCGACGAGGTGGAGGCGCTGCGGAACAAGGACGGCGGATTCGACATCTCCGTGTCCATCTCCCATCCGGGCGGGATTTCCGAGCTGTACTACGGCCAGATCAAGGGGCCGCAGATCCAGCTGAGCACCGACATGGTGATGCGGGGGAGCCACTCGAAGGACTACAGCGCGGCCACCCGGATCTTCGGTTTGGTGGACGGGAATCTGCTGTGGCGGTGGGATGTTGCCACCGGCGGCGCCTCCTCGGCCAAATCGTCGGAGCCGGGCAACGGCCTGGAAGCACACGCCTCGGCGTTCCTGAAACGCGTCTCCTGATCCTCGGGTAGCGCCCACCGCTTTACCCACTGACGTCCCCTTAAAGCGCACTGACGTCCCGGCCTCCGCCGGTTGTCCGGCCGGTATTCGCTGCTGTTCCAAGCGCCTTCCGTCCGTTACGTTGGTCTGAGGTCTCTGACCCTCTGCCCGACGCAACCCAGGGAGCACGTCATGGATGAAGCCCAAGCCCCGGCGGACTACAGCGACCTCAAGGCGCTGTTCTTCAATGGCACCCTTAAACGCTCCCCGCAAAAGAGCAACACCGAGGGGCTGATCCGGCTCAGCCGCCGCATTATGGAAAAGCAGGGAGTGGCCACCCGCCTGATCCGGACCGTGGACCATGACATCGCCAGCGGCGTCTACCCCGACATGCGGGAGTACGGCTGGGAAACTGACGAATGGCCCGAGCTGTACCCGGCGGTGCAGGAGGCCGACATCGTGGTGGTCGCCGGGCCCATCTGGCTCGGTGACAACTCATCCCAGACCAAGAAGCTCATCGAGCGCCTCTACGCACACTCCGGACAGCTCAATGACAAGGGCCAGTGGGCGTTCTATCCGAAAGTGGGCGGCTGCCTGATCACCGGGAACGAGGACGGCATCAAGCACTGCTCCATGAATGTCCTCTACAGCCTGCAGCACATCGGTTTCACAATTCCGCCGCAGGCTGATGCCGGCTGGATCGGCCCGGTCGGTCCCGGGCCCAGCTACCTCGACGAGGGGTCCGGCGGCCCGGAGAGTGACTTTACCAACAGAAACACCACGTTCATGACGTGGAATCTTCTGCATCTGGCCCGGACGCTCAAGGACGCCGGCGGGATTCCCGCGTACGGCAACCTTCCGGAAGAATGGAAGGCCGGATCGAAGTTCGGTTTCGAAAACCCGGAATACCGCTGAGCGGGCCGGGGCGCCGGACCTCACCGAGCCGGTGCACCGATTCGCTGCTCCGGAATACCCGCCAAGCCAAGGACGTTCCCTTCATATGACTATCAAGAGCCCTCTGTTGTCGCGCCCTGGAGCCGTCGAAGCGGGCGGCGCCGATTCCGGCGTCGCATCCCACTACGGTGAGCCGCTGCGCGAACAGCGCGCCCTCGCTGCCGGGACCGCCGTCGTCGACCTTTCCCACCGCGGCGTGGTGACCGTCAGCGGGCCGGACCGCTTGAGCTGGCTCAATACGCTGTCCTCCCAGCAGGTCACCAACCTGCAGCCCGGTGAGTCCAGCGAGCTGCTGCTGCTGAGTGTGCAGGGCCGCATCGAATTCGACGCCCGGGTAGTGGACGACGGCGGGACCACCTGGCTCATTGTGGAAGCCGCCGAGGCTGCCCCGCTCGCGGAGTGGCTGAACAAGATGAAGTTCATGCTGCGCGTGGAAATTGCGGACGTCTCGGATGACTGGGCCGTGCTGGGATCCACCCGGGCCGTGCCGGAATGGTCCGCGCTGAAGGTCTGGCAGGACCCCTGGCCGCACGTCGGCGCCGGCGGGTACGCCTATTCGGTAGTGGGCGAGGACGCCCATCCCGGCGCAGAGCGTCCGTGGTTCGAATACCTGGTCCCCGCCGCGGAGCTGGAAGCAACGGTGGCCGACCGGCCGCTGGCCGGAGTCTCGGCATCCGAAGCCCTGCGCATCGCGGCCTGGCGGCCCCGGCTCGGGGCCGAAACGGACGACAAGACCATCCCGCACGAGCTGGACCTGCTCCGGACCGCCGTCCACCTGGCCAAAGGCTGCTACAAGGGCCAGGAGACCATTGCCCGTGTGCACAACCTGGGCCACCCGCCGCGCAGGCTCGTGTTCCTGCAGCTCGACGGTTCGCAGCACACCATGCCGGAGGCCGGGAGTTCCGTGCTCGTGGGCGAGCGCAAGGTGGGCACCGTCACGTCCGTGGCCCAGCACTACGAGATGGGTCCCATTGCACTGGCGGTCATAAAGCGTTCTGTCGGGCCGGATGAAATACTGACTGTCATGGACGGTGAAGAGCCGTACACAGCCGCGCAGGAAGTAATCGTGGCTCCCGACGCCGGGCAGGTGGTTGGCCGGCAGACCGGATTCCTGAGGGGGACCCACAAATGACAGACCAGACCGACCCGAACGCCCCGGGCAGCACCGCCGCCGGAATGGACGAAGAGACGCTCGAACTCGCGCACCGGCTCTTCGACGCCGCACGCAACGGCGAAACCGAGATGCTCCGCAGCTACCTCAACGCCGGTGCCCCGGCCACGCTCACCAACGCCGCCGGGGACTCGCTGCTCATGCTCGCGGCTTATCACGGGCATGCAGAGACTGTGCAGCTAATCCTGTACCACGGCGGCGACGCGAACCAGGCCAACGGGCGCGGTCAGACACCCCTGGCGGGCGCGGTCTTCAAGGGCTACACGGATGTGGCCCGGGTACTGCTCGACGCCGGCGCCGATCCCGACGCCGGAACCCCCTCGGCGCGCGCCGCGGCGGACATGTTCGCCCGCAAGGACATCCAGGACCTGCTGGCTTAGGCACTCACCGCCAGCCCCAGCACCCAGCAGCCGCCTGCACTCACTGGCTGTCTGCTCCCAGCAGCCGCCCGCACCTTAGGAATTTTTTTGGAAAACGTCAGCAGGCCGTGGCCTGCCCTCTGGTCTCTGGTCATCGGATTCTTCATGATCCTGATCGACACCACCATCGTTTCCGTGGCCAATCCGCGGATCATGGAAGGGCTCGGGACGGACATCACCGCCGTCATCTGGGTCACGAGCGCCTACCTGCTGGCGTATGCCGTGCCGCTGCTGATCACCGGCAGGCTGGGGGACCGCTTCGGGCCCAAGCGCCTTTACCTGTCCGGACTCGTCGTTTTCACCGTGGCCTCGCTGTGGTGCGGGTTGTCCGGCAGTGTCCAGATGCTGATCGCTGCCCGTGTCCTTCAAGGTCTCGGTGCTGCGCTCATGACGCCACAGACCATGGCCGTGATAACCCGGATCTTTCCGCCGGACCGGCGTGGAGCCGCCATGGGGCTGTGGGGTGCCACCGCAGGCATGGCCACGCTGGTGGGTCCGATCCTCGGAGGCGTGCTGGTGGACGGGCTGGGCTGGGAGTGGATCTTCTTTATCAATGTCCCTATCGGGATCGTGGGATTCATCCTCGCCTGGCGTTTCGTGCCGTCCCTGACCACCCACCCGCACAGGTTCGACGTTCCCGGCGTGGTGCTCAGCGCCGTCGGGCTTTTCCTGCTGGTGTTTGGCCTCCAGGAGGGCGAGACGTACAGCTGGGGCACCATTGCCGGACCCGTGACGGTCTGGGGACTGATCATCAGCGGAATCGTTGTGCTGGTGCTTTTCGTCGGCTGGCAGGCCGTGAACAAAGGCGAACCGCTCTTGCCGCTGGGCCTCTTTAAGGACCGCAATTTCTCGCTCGCCAACATCGGGATCACCACGGTGGGGTTCACAGTTACGGCCTTCGGGCTGCCGCTGGTCTTCTACTACCAGATGGTGCGTGGCATGACGCCCACGCAGTCGGCGCTGATGATGGTGCCGATGGCGCTGATTTCCGGCGGCCTGGCCCCGGCGGTCGGCAGGATCATTGACCGGGTGAACCCGAAATACCTCACCTCCGCCGGGCTGCTGCTCATGGCCGTGGCGCTGTTCTGGAACTCTGCCCTCATGCACCCGGACACCCCCGTATGGCTGTTCCTGCTGCCGAGTGCCCTGCTTGGCTTCGCGAACGCGGGCATCTGGGCTCCGCTGAGTTCCACGGCCACCCGCAATCTGCCGCCGCGGCAGGCCGGTGCCGGAGCCGGCGTGTACAACACCACCAGGCAGATCGGCGCCGTCCTCGGCAGTGCGGCCATTGCTGTCCTCATGCAGGCCCGGCTCGCGGCCGAGCTTCCGGCCGCCGGCGCGCCAGGGGAGGCCGGCGCGGGCGGGGAAGCCGCTACGGCCGGGCCGGGCGGCGAGGCAATGAGCTTCGGCGGCCAGCTTCCGGAGGCGCTCCATGAAGGATTTTCGACGGCGATGGGCCAGTCGATCATGCTGCCTGCGGCCGTGATCGTGCTGGGCGCCGCTGTGGCCCTTTTCTTCGCCCGGCCAAATCCCGTGCAGGGCTGGGGCGGGCAGCAGCCGGCGGCTGCGGAAACGGCAGCGGCCAAGTCGCCCTAGCCGCGATGCCTCAGCCCAGCAGCACGCTGGTCTCGATACCGCCCGTGGCGAAGCCCAGGCTCCGCGCAATGGCCAGCGAGCCCTTGTTGCTGACGTCGGAGCGCCACTGCAGCGTCAGCCCCGATGCGAGCGCCTCGTGGGCTGCGATCGACGCTGCCAGCGACCCCACGCCGCGGCGGCGCCACCGCGGTGCCACGAGCACGCCCATGTGGGCCAGGATCCCTTCCCACTCGGAGTACGCGCCGCAGGCCACAGGAACGTTGCGGCCATCCTCATGGTGCAGGATCGTGTAGCGGTTTTCGAGGTCCGAGAGCCCCACTTCGTTGACGTCGTCAGGCGGGCACAGCCCCTCCAGTTCGATGGCCTCCGGATTCCCGTGGGAGACGGTCAGCTCCCCGGAGAGCTGCAGCAGCGGCAGGTCGTCGGCGAAGAACAGCGCGGCAGAGCCTTGCCCGTGGCCGCCGTGCTGCCGTGTGATGGTCAGCAGCGTCACGTGCTGAGCCATTTCCTCATCGGCGATTCCGGCGGCGGCGTCCAGGGCCCATTGCGGCCCCACAAGCGCGGAGCTGCCGAACAGGCGGACGAACTCCACGGAGCGGGCCGAATCGTCCGCCCGGGTGATACGCTCGCCGGTTTCCAATGCGCTGGCGAAAGCGCCGTCGTCGAGCCCCAGCCGGCGTGCCCAGGCCAGCTGAATGATGGCGGCGGAGTGGGACTCAAGGCTCATGACTCCAGCCTACCGACCCCCGCCGCCCACGAGCGCGAATGGACATCTAAGCCCTTCCGGGACGCGCGAACCGGCAGATAATGCCCTCAAAAGTCAGAGAAGCGGGCATTATCTGCCAGTTCGCGCCGCGGGAACGAGAGGGAAGGAGCGGGCGCAGGAGCGGCGGGTTAGCCGAAGAGGACCGCGGCTTCGTCGTAACGGTGCTGCGGGACGGTCTTGAGCTTGCCGAGGGCCGCTTCGAAGCCGACGTGGTCGATGTCGGTGCCGTTCAGGGACACCATGGTGCCCCAGCGGCCTTCGACCACGGAGTCGATGGCGGCCATGCCAAGGCGGGTGGCCAACACGCGGTCGAAGGCGGACGGAACACCGCCGCGCTGGATGTGGCCGAGGATGGTGGCGCGGGTTTCAATGCCGGTCCTGGCTTCGATTTCCGGGGCGAGCTGGTCGGCGATGCCGCCCAGCCGCGGCCGGCCAAAGGTGTCCAGGCCGCGTTCGGAGTGCGGGGACTCCATGTGTTCCGGCACGAAGCCCTCGGCAACCACCACAAGCGGCGCACGGCCACGGTCATGGGCCTCGGTCACCCATTTGGTGATCTGCTCGATGCTGACCTTCTGCTCCGGAATCAGAATGGCGTGGGCGCCCGAGGCCATGCCGGCATGCAGTGCGATCCATCCAACGTGGCGGCCCATGACCTCGGCGATCATGCAGCGGTGGTGTGATTCTCCGGTGGTGCGCAGGCGGTCGATGGCTTCGGTGGCGATCTGCACGGCGGTGTCGAAACCGAACGTGTAGTCCGTGGCGTCAAGGTCGTTGTCCACGGTCTTGGGAACGCCCACGATTTTCAGGCCGGCGTCTGTGAGGCGCTTGGCGGCCGCGAGGGTGCCTTCGCCGCCGATGGCGATGATGGCGTCAATGCCGAGCCGGTCCATGTGGGCCTTGATGACTTCCGGTCCGCCGCCGTCCTCGAACGGGTTGGTGCGGGAGGTACCAAGGATGGTGCCGCCCTGCTTGGCAATGCCCCGGACGAGCGTGCGGGGGATCGGGATGATGTCCCCCTCGACCACGCCGCGCCATCCGTCGAGGAACCCCACGAATTCGTGGCCGTGGATGGCGATGCCCTTAAGGACCGCACCGCGGATCACGGCATTCAGTCCGGGGCAGTCGCCGCCGCTGGTGAGGATTCCAATTTTCATTATTTCGGCTCAAATCCTGGTTCGAAGGTATACAGGCAGAGCGCCACGCTGAGCTCACCTAGATTCTAGTGGGCAGTGTGGTCGAGGACACAAACGATTACATGTAGTGCCCGCCGGGGGGCGTGCCGCTTAAGCAGCGGTGCCCCTGCTCCGTGGAGCAGGGGCACCGAACTGGTCGGCCGCCGTCGTCCGTCAGGAGCGGTTGCCGCGCTTCTCGAGGAAGGATTCGAGGGCGATGACGTTGTTCTGGTTCGGCAGGACCAGCCATGCCGCCAGGTAGAACACCACAGCCGGACCGGGCAGGAGGCAGAAGATGAGGAAACCGATCCGGACGTAGGCGACGTCCACATTGAACTTGTCGGCGATCCCGCCGCAGACTCCGCCGAGCCAGCGCTGCGGACCGCGTTTCAGGCCGAGGCCCCTGACGATGCTGTAGAACTTTTCCATGCCTCAAGCCTTCCCGGTTGTGGGGCCATTGTCACGTCGGCGGGCTGAAAGTAGTCCGCCGATGACCAGGGCGGCGCCGGCGCCGATCATGAGGCCGATCAGGACGTACGTTCCGTTCAGGACCACGATCCCCAGCTGGGAGATGATGATCAGGACGGCCAGCGCGAGAACCACGAGCCCCCAGACGATGGTCCCGACGCGTGCCGAAGCGGGGGCTTGCTCACCCGGCTCGGCCGTCATCGGATCCGGGGCCTTGGAGGTGTCGGGCGTGGAGGAGGGGGCCGGTTTGGGGTCGAAGCTGCTCATGTCAGTTTCCTTCCTGGATGGTGATGGTGCTGACAGTGCCGTCGATCTGCAGGATCAGCCGGGCGCCGGGCCTGTCCGTGTTGTAGCTGCTCTGCCTGGAGGTGATGCCGCCGCGCTGGTTCGTGCCTTCATGCAGGTTCCCGAGCGTCATGTCGGCCCGGACGTCCACCGGCACTGTCCTCGGCAGGATGACCGTGACGTTGCTGGCGGTCACGTCCATGGGGACGACGACGTCGGCGGGCAGCGGCGCGGCCGGGTTCAGTCCGGTGAGGTCAACGGTTCCCCGGCCTCCGGTGATCTGGAACCCGTCGCGGGCCTGCTCGATGCTCGCGGGGTTCCAGTCTGCGTTCTGGAAGCGGAAGCGGTCACCGTTCGGAACCGAGTTGAAGATGCCGCCGATGATCAGGGCAACCACGGCGAAGAAGCCGAGGACCCCGGATGTCCTGCCCCGCAGACCGGCCAGGAGGATTCCAAGGCCGAGGACGGCAGCGCCGCTGGCCCAAACTATTGCGTTCGCGGAATCGCCCAGATCAATCACGTTTCCGGCGTCGAGCGCTTTGAGCGAGCCGCCGACCAGCAGCGCGAGGCCTGCGGTGATGGCCACGGCGGGGGCGCCAGGGCCTGCCGGCTTTGACTTCGGTGTCGGAACGGGTGTCGGCACCGGTGCCGGTCCGCGCGGCGGTACGCTGCCGAAGCCGCCGCCGTACGGGGGGACATTGCCCTGGCCGGTGCCGCGGTACGGTGTTTGGGCGCCGTACGGGGTGTTGGGGGCGTACGGGCTGTTGGGCGCGTACGGCGGGTGGGGTTCCGACGCCGGCCCGGCACCGTACGTCGTCGACGCGGCAGGCGTGCCCGCAGCGAACGCGGCTGCAGAGCCGTCGGCGGGGGAACCGCTTGTGGCTGTGTATCCATATGCGGAGCGGCTGTCCGCCGGTGTGTGGTTCATGGCTGCTCCAGTGCGCTTTCTGTTGCGCTGGGTGAGGAAGTAGATGAGGTAAACAAGGCCGCCGATCCAGAACAGCGCCCAGAAGAAGCCGAAGCCGTCGCGGCCCCAGCCCCAGTAGCCGCCGCCCATGCCCGTGAAGCCGATAACCGTGGTGACCAGGGCGCCCGTCATGCCGCTGGTCCAGCGGCCGGCCCCTGCTTCCTGCGTGTGGATCCGGCCGTCCGGCTCCGGGAGGAGCGCCCAGCCGATGCCGTAAAGCACCACACCGATGCCGGCAAACAGGGTCAGCACGATGAAGATGCCCCGCACGATCAGTGGATCGATGCCCATCCGCTCGGCGATGCCGCTGGAGACGCCGCCGATCCAGCGGTCGCGTCCGCGGTATACGCCGTGGCTGCGGATCCAGTCGAAGAAGTCCAGTTGCCGGGGCGCCTGGCCATAGCCCGTGCCGAAGACAGGACCGCCGGCGGCGGGACCACCGGATCCGCCGTCGCCACCAGGCAGTTCGTGGGCGCCGGGCAGCTCTTGAGTGCCGGGCAGTTCGGGGGCGCCGGGCTCCGGCGGGGATGGCTTGGTTGCCTCGAGGGGACGAGTCTGGTCGTCCGACATGTCAGAGGGCTGCTGCCCATCAGAGGGATTTGGGTTTTGCGAGTTCATACTTCGATACTGCCGTTCCACGGTCTCTGCCTCTATTGGGGAGTACCCTGAGCCGCCCCTGACTGGCCCCTGGTCCGGGCCGGAATGCGGTCCCCGAAACCCTGATCCGTGTTTGGATTGATGCATGACCACCGTTCCCGTCCGCCCGCCGCTCGTCCGCAGCAGCGACCGCGTGATCGCCGGAGTCTGCTCCGGCCTGTCAGCGCACCTCGGCTGGCCGGTCCGCATGGTGCGCCTCGGGATGGCCGTGGCCGCGCTCGCCGGCGGCGCGGGGCTCGTTTTCTACGCGTGGCTCTGGATCATGGTTCCAACCGCAGACGAAGCCGCTCGGCGGAGCGCAAAGCGCCCGGCGTCGCCCATTGCGCCGGCAGTGAGCGGCCCCGCAGTGAGCGGGCCCGCGGTGACCAGCCCCATGGCGGGCGATCCCGCAGTCCAGTCCGCCGTCGTCCCCCAACCTTCCGCAGCCGCCTTCCCGTCCGCAGCGTACGACGCCGGAACCTTGTTCCAGCCGACGCCGGCCGGCCCGGCTGCCGAGGGCGTCTCCGCCGGTAGCACGGGGGCCTGGTTCCGGGTGCGCAGCATGCGCTACGGCAAGGAAATCCTGCTTGGTTCGGGCCTGCTGCTCGTGGCGGGGATCCTGATTGCCAGGCTGCTCGGTGCGGACGTCCCGCTGGGGACCCTCATCCCCGCCGCGGCCATCCTCGGCGGTGCCGCCATCGCCTGGATGCAACTCGACGAGACACGCCGCGCCGGCCTGATGGACAAGACCAAGGCGGACCAGGCGGGCGGCTGGGCGCGGCTGGCCGCCGGGCTGGCGCTCGTAGTGGCCGGCGTGCTCGTGATGGTCTCTGGCTCCGGCTCCTGGGAACAGACCTGGCTGGCGCTGCTGGCGTCCGTGGCGGTGCTCGGCGGTGTAGCGCTGGTGCTGCTGCCGTGGGGCCTGAAGTTCTGGCGCGACCTCGAGACCGAACGCGCCGGCAGGGTGCGCGAGAGCGAGCGCGCGGAAATCGCCGCCCACCTGCACGACTCCGTGCTGCAGACCCTCGCCCTGATCCAGCGCCGCGCCGGCAACGAGCACGACGTCGTGCGGTTGGCCCGGGCACAGGAGCGGGAACTCCGCGGCTGGCTCTTCAAGGACCCGGCCAAGGAGCCCGGTCAGCTCTCTGACCGGATCAAGGCGGCCGCTGCCGAGGTCGAGGACGGCCTGGGCAATGCGGTGGACGTGGTGAGCGTGGGCGACACGGCGATGACCGACCGGCACGAGGCCCTGGTCCAGGCCAGCCGCGAGGCCATGCTCAACGCCTCCCGCCACGGCGGCGGTCCCGTCTCCGTGTACCTTGAGGTGTCCGACGGCGGCGTTGAAGTCTTCGTGAAGGACCGCGGCGCAGGATTCGAACTGCAGGCGGTCCCGGAAGACAGGCTGGGCGTCCGCGAATCAATCATTGGCCGGATGAAACGGCACGGCGGCACCGCCGACATCAACAGCAGCCCGGACGGCACGGAGGTTCGCCTGAAGCTTCCTGCCGCCGCGGCTGAAGACGGGGAAGGAAAGCCATGAGCACGCCGACACTGAACGGGCCACAGGCAGGAGGCCACGACGGAACCGTGAGGGTGGTGATCGTGGACGACCACGCAATCTTCCGCTCCGGGCTGAAGGCCGACCTCGATCCGCGGGTGATCGTCGTGGGGGAGGCGGGAACGGTGGAGCAGGCCATCGAGGTCATCGCCCGCACGCGGCCCGAGGTGGTGCTGCTCGATGTGCACCTCCCCGGCGGCCTGGGCGGGGGCGGACGGGAGGTCATCGCCGGCTCAGCTGCGCTGCTTGGCACCACGAAGTTCCTGGCGCTCAGCGTGTCGGACGCCGCCGAGGACGTGGTCGCCGTGATCCGTGCAGGAGCCCGCGGCTATGTGACCAAGACGATTTCCGGGGCGGAGATCACCGACGCCGTCTTCAGGGTGGCCGGCGGCGACGCCGTGTTTTCGCCACGGCTCGCCGGCTTCGTCCTGGATGCGTTCGGTACCGCCCCCGCCGACATTGCCGACGACGAACTGGACAAGCTCTCAGCCCGCGAACTCGAGGTCATGAGGCTCATCGCGCGCGGCTACAGCTACAAGGAGGTGGCGAAGGAGCTGTTCATCTCCATCAAGACCGTGGAAACGCACGTCTCGGCGGTGCTGCGGAAGCTGCAGCTCTCCAGCCGGCACGAACTGACCAAGTGGGCCGCGGAGCGCCGGCTGCTGTAACCCGCCGGAACCCTCCCTCACGTCCAGCCGCGTAACCCCAGCGCGGCGGGAAGTGCGAGAGCGCCTGCTACTTGGCCTTGCCCAGGAAGTCCTGCAGACGGGCAACACCGGTGGCCAGGTCGTCGTCGCCGAGGGCGTAGGACAGGCGCAGGTAGCCGGAGGGGCCGAAAGCCTCGCCGGGAACCACGGCCACCTCAACCTCGTCCAGGATCAGCGCCGCGAGCTCGGCGGACGTTGCAGGGCGGACGGGGCCGTTCGCCGTCGGGAACTCCTTGCCGAGCAGGGCGCGAACGTCCGCGTAGACATAGAAGGCGCCCTTCGGCGTCGGGCATTCGATGCCCTCGATGGCGTTGAGGCCGGCGACGATCGCCTTGCGGCGGCGATCGAAGGCCACCTTCATCTCGTCGACGGCGGTCAGCGGACCGGACACGGCGGCGAGGGCCGCGATCTGCGGGATGTTGGACACGTTGGACGTGGCATGGGACTGGAGGTTGGTGGCAGCCTTGATGACGTCGGCCGGGCCGATCATCCAGCCCACGCGCCAGCCGGTCATGGCGTAGGTCTTGGCCACACCGTTGAGGATGACGACCTTGTCGCCGAGTTCGGGGGCCGCGGTCGCGATCGAGGTGAAGGGGACGCCGTCGTAGGTGAGGTGCTCGTAGATCTCGTCGGTGACCACCCAGAGGCCCTTGGCGGCAGCCCACTTGCCGATTTCGGCGACCTGTTCGGGGGAGTAAACGGAGCCGGTGGGGTTGGAAGGGGAGACGAAGAGCAGGATCTTGGTGCGGTCCGTCACGGCAGCCTCCAGCTGTTCCACGGTGACGAGGTAGTCCTGCTCGGGTCCGGCGAAGACCTCCACGGGCACACCGCCGGCCAGCCGGATGGCTTCCGGGTACGTGGTCCAGAAAGGTGTGGGGACAATCACTTCGTCGCCCGGGTCCACCAGCGTGGCGAAGGTGTTGTAGACGGCCTGCTTGCCGCCGTTGGTGACCAGCACCTGGGAGGGATCGGCCTTGTAACCGGAGTCCCGGAAGGTCTTCTCCGCGATGGCCTTCTTCAGCTCCGGCAGGCCGGCGGCAGGGGAGTAGCGGTGGTACTTCGGCTGGCCTGCGGCTTCGATGGCGGCCTTGACGATGTAGTCCGGGGTGGGGAAGTCGGGCTCGCCTGCGCCGAAGCCAATCACGGGCCGGCCGGCCGCCTTTAGCGCCTTGGCCTTGGCATCGACAGCCAGGGTGGCGGATTCGGCAATGGCGGAAATGCGCTGGGAAACGCGGGCGGCAGACATGGCGGGTCCGTTCTTCGATTGCAGCTCGGTAGCTGAATGGTGGAATTCGACGGAATCTACTCTATGCTGTTCACCGGATCGTTCGAGGTGGGGCGCGGGTTTGTGACTGCTTGGCAGTGGGACTCCGCCGTCGAAGAACGGACCGAAACGAGGCTGGTTCGACGTGAGCGAAGTTGTTGCGTAGACTAGTTCTCCGGTGTTGAAAACACGATGATGACGTGCGCCTCAGGAAAGTTCTGGGATCGAGTGCGGCCTGAATCAGTTTTCGACCCACACGGATCAGTGTTGGTCCATAGGGTAGTGGCGCAATTGGTAGCGCAGCGGTCTCCAAAACCGCAGGTTGCAGGTTCGAGTCCTGTCTGCCCTGCGCAAGCTGTTCCGGCGGAAGCCGGAGCAAGCGCAGCAACCATGGTTCAGTTCAGAGCCGGGTAATCCGACATTGCGAGGATGAGTGAGGACCAGGTGACCGAAACAGCTGCAAGCAGCTCCAAGGGCCGCCCCGCAAAGAACGCCGCCAAGGCCGGCTTCTTCGCTCGAATCGCACTCTTCATCCGCCAGGTCATCGGCGAATTGAAGAAGGTCGTTGCACCGACCCGCAAGGAACTGGTCAACTACACACTCGTGGTGCTGGTATTCGTGGTCATCATGATGGTCATCGTCACCTTGCTGGATCTGGGCTTCGGCACCGCGGTGAGCTGGGTCTTCGGCGGTACGGCCCCCTCGGACCGCTAAGGGCGATCGGTCCGCAGACTGCGTGGACTCTTCCGATTTTCGGAGGAGCTGCGGAGTGTGCGGAATTGAGCCATTTAAATAGGCAAGTTAGGCAATGAGGAAGCAGGAGACCAAGTGTCTGAGCACAAGCTCGAGGTAACTGAGACTGAGCTGGATGAAACCCAGAATCCGGCGGCGGAGTCCGCCGAAGGGTCTGAGGTTGAGTCTGCTGCACCCGATTTCGACGGCGCCGCTGACGCCGACTCCGCCTCAGAGGCTGAGGACGGCGCTGCTGACGGCGCCGATGAAGCTGACTCCGAAGACGCCGCCGAGGGCGACGAGGAGCCGGCCGCCGAGTCGGACGCCCTGGCAGCTGCCGCCGCCAAGGCCACGGATCCCGCCGAAGAGTTCAAGGCGAAACTGCGCCGCCAGGAGGGTGACTGGTACGTCATCCACTCCTACGCCGGCTATGAGAACCGCGTGAAGGCCAACCTTGAGACCCGCATCCAGACCCTGGACATGGAAGATTACATCTTCGAAATCCAGGTGCCGATGGAAGAAGTCGTTGAGATCAAGAATGCCCAGCGCAAGGTCATCAACCGCGTCCGCATCCCCGGCTACGTCCTGGTCCGCATGGATCTGACCGACGCCTCCTGGGGCGCCGTCCGCCACACGCCCGGTGTCACCGGCTTCGTGGGCAACGCCCACAACCCCGTGCCGCTGCGCCTGGACGAGGTCTTCTCCATGCTCGCCCCGGTCTTCGAAGAAGAGCAGGCCGAGAAGGGCAAGCCGGTCAAGCACGCTGCTGCCCCGGTCGACGTCGACTTCGAAGTCGGCGAATCGGTCATCGTCAAGGAAGGTCCGTTCGAGACCCTCCCTGCCACGATCTCCGAGATCAAGGTGGAGTCCCAGACCCTGGTGGTGCTGGTTTCCATCTTCGAACGCGAAACCCCGGTTACCCTGGCGTTCAACCAGGTCTCCAAGATCTAGCAACACCCGTAGATTTCGTCCCGGAACTGCCCGCTTTAGCAGTTCCGGGACGGCAGGCCGCCTCGCCATGGCGGTCAACCACCTGAGGCACGCTCCTGTGTCCCAGGACGTATTTGAGAGAAGGACCCTACATTGGCTCCCAAGAAGAAGGTCACCGGCCTCATCAAGCTGCAGATCCAGGCAGGTGCCGCCAACCCGGCCCCGCCGATCGGTCCTGCGCTTGGCCAGCACGGTGTCAACATCATGGAATTCTGCAAGGCGTACAACGCTGCAACGGAAGCCCAGCGCGGAAACGTTATTCCCGTTGAAATCACGGTCTACGAGGACCGTTCTTTCACGTTCATCACCAAGACCCCGCCGGCTGCAGAGCTCATCAAGAAGGCTGCAGGCGTCGCCAAGGGTTCAGCTACCCCGCACACCGTCAAGGTTGCCAAGCTGACCCAGGCCCAGGTCAATGAGATCGCCTCCACCAAGATGGAAGACCTCAACGCCACGAGCCTTGAAGGCGCAGCGAAGATCATCGCCGGCACCGCCCGCTCCATGGGCATCACCGTCGAGGGTTAATTCCCTCGCTGCCTGATGTTGGGTTCGGGAAACCGACGACGACGACGGGCAGCACCGCCGGGAAACCGGCACCAACGCCGGACAACCGGCACAAACCGTAATGTCGGAAATCCGCTCCGGATGAAACCAGCCGGACTTCCGACTGTGGCAGGGCCCAGCGCGGTCCGCAGACCACAACTGCACAAGGAGAAATAAGCAGCATGGCAAAGCGCAGCAAAGCATATGAGGCAGCCGTAGCCAAGATCGAGGCAGACAAGGTTTACGCCCCGTTCGAGGCCATCAGCCTGGCGAAGGAAATCAACCCTTCGAAGTTCGACGCGACCGTTGAGGTCGCTTTCCGCCTGGGCGTTGACCCGCGTAAGGCTGACCAGATGGTCCGTGGCACCGTCAACCTGCCGCACGGCACCGGTAAGACCGCCCGCGTTCTCGTTTTCGCAACCGGCGACAAGGCTGAAGCAGCAATCGCTGCCGGCGCCGACTTCGTTGGTTCCGACGACCTGATCGAAAAGATCTCCGGCGGCTGGACCGACTTCGACGCAGCCGTTGCCACCCCTGACCTCATGGGCAAGGTTGGCCGCCTCGGTAAGGTCCTCGGCCCGCGTAACCTCATGCCGAACCCGAAGACCGGCACCGTGACCGCTGACGTCGCCAAGGCCGTCAACGACATCAAGGGTGGAAAGATCGACTTCCGCGTCGACAAGCACTCCAACCTGCACTTCATCATCGGCAAGGTTTCGTTCGACGCCGTCAAGCTGGCTGAGAACTACGCAGCCGCTCTCGAAGAGGTGCTTCGCCTGAAGCCGTCCGCTTCCAAGGGCCGCTACATCCAGAAGGCAACGGTTGCCACCACGTTCGGTCCCGGCATCACCGTTGACCCCAACGTCACCAAGGTGCTGATCGAGGCCTAATCCTCGCGAACGCCCGCCGGGATTTCCGGCAGACACGAAAGAACCGCCCGGCACTGCGCCGGGCGGTTCTTTCGTTGCACGGATTCGCTGCGGGCAGCCAGAGCCTTCCTCTGGAGCAGGCAGGGCCGCGAGGCTAGGCTGAACCGGTGACGACGATGTCTTACCGCATAGAACCTCTGGTACTTCCCACCTCCCTTGAAGCGCCGGACGCTGCAGACTTCCTGGAGTACAGCGAGCTCAGCGATGCCCTGGTGCTGGAAACGTGGGGGAACCTTGACCGCGCCATGCCCCGCGAAGCCCGCCTTGAGGCCTGGCGGGACGACGAGTACCAGCAGATGCGCCTGTTCTTCGTGCGCCTTGACGGGCGCTTGGCCGCCAGATCGTGGATCAGGCTGCCACTGGAGGAGAACCTGCAGGACGCCATGGTCCGGGTTGACGTGCTGAACGAGTTCACCGGCCGCGGCATCGGGCGGGCGCTGCTGCAGCACGCCGAGGATGTTGCCGCGAACAGCGGCCGGACCACCCTGCAGAGCTTCACCGAGCACCCTCCCGGCTTCGATCCGGACGGATCCGGCATCCTCAAGCCGGGAACAGGCACCGGCGGAGTTCCCGCGGAGTCCCGCGCGGTCAGGTTCGCCCTGGCCGCCGGCTACACACTGGAGCAGGTGACGCGGTTCAGTGCGCTGGACATGCCGCCATCGGACGGGATGCTGGACGCGCTGGAACGCGAGGCGTCCGCCGTCGCCGGCGACCGCTATGAACTCCTCAGCTGGACGGACCGGTGCCCGGAGGAATATGTGGACCAGATGGCCGTGCTCATGTCCCGGATGAGCATCGACAGCCCGGCCGGGGCGCTCCACTACGATCCGGAAACATGGGATGCCAAACGGGTCCGGCACGTCGAGGATGAGTGGAAGGCAACAGGACAGGAGTCCCTCGTTGCCGTGGCACGGCACACCGCAAGCGGTGAGCTTGCCGCGTATTCGGTCCTGCAGTACTCCGCCTCGAAACCCTGGATCGCGGAGCAGGAGGACACCCTCGTGGCCGGGAAGCACCGGGGCAACCGCTTGGGCATGTTGGTCAAGATCCTCAATCTGCGGCGCATGGCAGCGGAACATCCATCGGTGGAGCGGGTCCTCACGTTCAACGCCGCGGAGAACGGCCATATGCTCGCCATTAATGTGGCGCTCGGCTTCCGGCCCGCCGGGTACGACGGTGAGTGGCAGCGCCGCCGCTAACCGGCATATGCTGGCGATGGATACTCCGCGTGGACTTAAACCCGTCCCTGAGACGGCAAGAGGCAGAAACGGCTGGGAAGATGCCCCATGGCAAGTGAAGTGCGGATAGAGCAGTTGTTCATCCCAAGTTCCATCGATGCGCCCGATGCTGCTGACTTTTTGGCCGCAGTGGAAGTGGGCCGCAAGGTCAGGATGCAGACATGGGGGAGCGACGACCTCGCGTACGCCCCGCTGGAGAAGCTCCTGGAACTGGACGATCCCTATGAGCGGCAGGTCATCCTCGTTGCCAAGATTGACGGCGAGATCGTGGGCACCGTGGACATCGCCCTGCCCCTGACGGACAACCTTGACCTGGCCGAGTTCACGCTGGACATCCTGCCTGAATACCAGGGCCAAGGGGTCGGCCGGCAGCTGCTGGAGGCCGCGGAAGGCTTTGCCCGCGACGAGGGCAGGTCCATGATCCTGATCGACACGAACCACCCCGGGGCGTCGCTGCACGAATTTGCAGAGGAGCAGCTGGTGCCGGGATCCGGGCAGGGCTTCGTGCCGCTCGGGAGCAGGGAAGTCGACTTCGCACGCCGTACCGGCTACACCCTCCAGCACATCGAGCAGTTCAGTTCCTGCGCCCTGCCGCTCGACACCAAGCTCGTGGCGGAACTCGAGGCTGAGGCGCAGGAAACCAACAACGGCCGGTACCGCCTGCACCATTGGACCGACCGGTGCCCGGAACGCTGGCTGGAAGCCGTCGCGGTCCTGGAGAACCAGGCCGGCGGGGATGCCTTGCCTTCCCCGGGTGCCGAGGGCGACGGAATGGTGTTCGATGCCCGCATCCTGCGGGAAGCGGAAGACGTGACCATCGCCCAGGGACGGCGCACGGTGGTGACCGCCGTCGAACACATTGCCTCGGGAACGCTGGTGGGGCTGACCACCATCAGCGTCCTGGCGCAGCGGCAGGACGTTGTCTTTCAGGATGACACCGTGGTGCTGCAGGAACACCGCGGGAACAAGCTGGGCCTGCTGATCAAGGTGGCCAACATGGAGCGGCTCACGGAGCAGTTCCCCGACGCGCGCGTGATCTACACGTGGAACGCCCCGGAGAACCGGTACCTCCTGACGGTTAACCGCCAACTGGGGTTCACGACGGCGGGCGTCACCGGGATCTGGCAGAAGGAACTTCCGGACACCGGGCCCAGCAACAGCTAGGCCGATTTGGCGGTCCGGTGCCGTGTCCCGTAAGCTTGAACTACCAAAGACCGTCGGTTGTTGGAAATCCACTCTTTCGAGCTCAGCTCAACTCTGCAGTTGCGCGCGGAAGAACCAGTGGGTTTCCGGACGAAGGACCCTGACATAGGGCGGCCAACGCAGGTGAACGAAGCAAAGCTCCGCAGTTCTTACTGCGTTGAGCCCAGCCCCGTGCATCTGCGCGGGGCGTTTTTAGTTTTAGCTCACCTGAGCGGGGACCCGGAATACCGGCACTATCCCCGGAAGGAGGGTTATGGCAACGCCTACCAAGGTTTCAGCAGTAGCTGAGATCACTAACGATTTCAAGGAATCGAACGCCGCTGTCCTGACCGAATACCGTGGGCTCACCGTTGCACAGCTCAAGCAGCTGCGTGTTTCTCTCGGCCAGGACACCAAGTTCGCGGTCGTCAAGAACACCCTGACCGCCATTGCAGCCAAGGAAGCCGGTGTCGAAGCATTCGACGGCCAGCTCGCCGGCCCCACTGCAATCGCGTTCATCAAGGGTGACGCAGTTGCAGCTGCCAAGAGCCTGACGGATTTTGCCAAGACCAACAAGCAGCTGGTCATCAAGACCGGTTACTTCGAGGGCAAGGCACTGAACGCCAGCGAAGTTGCTGCCCTGGCAGCACTCGAGTCCCGCGAGCTGCAGCTCGCCAAGGTTGCAGGCGTCCTCAAGGCCCCTGCCGCCGCTGCTGCACGCATCATCGACGCCCTGCGCCTCAAGCTTGAAGAAGAGAACGGTGCTCCGGCTGAAGCCGCTGCTCCCGCCGCTGAAGAAGCACCCGCCGCAGAAGCAGCAGAGGCCGAAGCTCCGGCTGAAGCCGCCGCAGAAGAGAAGTAACTTCTCTTTTCAAACCAGACTCCGGTGAAAAGGCACGGCATGCCGCCGCCGATCACCACTATAGGAAGGACGCCAACCATGGCGAAGCTCACCAACGAAGAGCTCATTGAAGCTTTCAAGGAACTGACCATCATCGAGCTCTCCGAGTTCGTCAAGCTCTTCGAAGAGACCTTCGAAGTTACCGCTGCTGCTGTTGCTGTTGCCGGCCCCGCTGCCGGTGGCGCTGCAGAAGAGGCTGAAGAGAAGACCGACTTCGACGTCGTTCTCGAAGCTGCCGGCGACAAGAAGATCGCAGTGATCAAGGAAGTTCGCGCCATCACTTCCCTGGGCCTCAAGGAAGCCAAGGACCTGGTTGACAGCGCTCCCAAGGCTGTTCTCGAAGGCGCCACCAAGGAAGCTGCCGAGAAGGCAAAGGAGCAGCTCGAGGCTGCCGGTGCCACCGTTACCCTCAAGTAACGACTGCTTTGAAGGAATCCCCGTCCACTCCGGTGGGCGGGGATTCCTGCGTTTAAGGGGATTCCAGCGTTTAACTGGTCTGGTTGGGGTCGCTGATGTCCGCCAGCACGGCGCCGAGCGCGGCCACCAGGGCATCGGCTTCGACGAAGGCGCTGTAGCCGTGCTGGCCGGCGCCCATCGAGATGCGGCGGCCCGCAATGGTCTCATCTGCATACACGGGCCAGGCCCTCGTGCTGCCCAGCGGGGTGATGGTTCCGCGCTCGTAGCCCGTGGCTTCCAAGGCAACGTCCGCTGTGGGCATGGACAATTTATTGACGCCCACGAGATTCCTGAGCTTGGGCCAGGAAATCTGGCGGTCCCCGGGAATGAGGGCGAACAGGAAGCTGCCGTCCTTGTGTTTCACCACGAGGGACTTCACGATGTCGGCCGGCGTGATCCCGAGGATCTGCGCGGCCTCCTCGAGGCTGTGGGCGGCAAGCCGCTCCACGATTTCGACGTCGAGGCCGCGGGCGGCGGCGTCGGCGAGGAAGCGCTCCCTTCCGGCGCCGGTCGCGCCGGAGCCGTCAGCCCCGGGCGCCGACAAGGCTTCCATCAGTCGCGGTACAGCAGCAGGGCTTCGCCCTGGCCGCCGCCGCCGCACAGGGAAACCGCGGCCTTGCCTTGGCCGCGCCGTTTCAGCTCGTGCGCCGCATGGAGGGCGATCCGGGCACCGGAGGCGCCGATGGGGTGGCCCAGGGCGATGGCCCCGCCGTGGATGTTGCACTGTTCCAGTGGATAGTCGAGGTCCTTGAGGGACTGCACGGCGACCGAACCGAACGCCTCATTGATCTCAATGAAGTCCAGGTCGGCCAAGGTCCAGCCGGCGCGGTCCAGTGCGTTACGGATCGCGTTGGAGGGCTGCGAGTGCAGGGAGTTGTCGGGGCCCGCCACCTGGCCCGGCTTGCCCACCACGGCGAGGTATTCCAGGCCGTTCTCCTCCGCAAACCTGCGGGACGTCAGGACGAGTGCGGAGGCGCCGTCGGACAGCGGAGAGGAGTTGCCCGCAGTGATGGTGCCGTCCGTGACAAACGCGGCGCGGAGTCCTGCCAGGGATTCCACCGACGTATTGGGGCGGACGCCTTCGTCGGAGGTGACAACCACCGGATCACCCTTGCGCTGCTTGACGCTGATGGGCGCGATCTCGTCGTCGAAGACCCCGTTTTTCGCGGCGAGGGCCGCCCGCTGGTGCGATTGGGCGGCGACGTTGTCCTGCGAGGCACGGTCGATGCCGAGCACAAGGTTCTTGCTTTCCGTGGAGAGGCCCATCGACTGTCCGTCGAAGGCGTCCGTCAGGCCGTCGTGCGCGGCGACGTCCAGTGCCTGGACGGCGCCGTAATTCCAGCCCTGCCGAGAACCTGGAAGGACGTGCGGCGCCCGGGTCATGGACTCCTGGCCCCCTGCAACGACGACGGCGGCATCGCCACTGCGGATCATCCTCGCCGCGTCGATCACGGCGGTCAGCCCGGAGAGGCACACCTTGTTGATGGTCACCGTGGGCACGTTCCAGCCGATTCCGGCACCGATCGCGCTCTGCCGGGCCGGGTTCTGCCCGGCGCCCGCCTGCAGCACCTGCCCCATGATGACCGCGTCCACTTGGTCGGCGCGGACACCGCTGGCTGCGACGGCCGCCGTGATGGCGTGCGTCCCGAGTTCGACGGCGGTGAAGCTCGCCAGTTGGCCGTTGAGACGGCCCTGCGGCGTCCGTGCACCGGACAGGACGACAACATCGTTGTTGTCTGCGGAGTTGCTCATGGTAGTCTCTCCTGATTTGTGGCGATATAGGCCTAGGTTAGCGTGAACATGGTCACCTATCCATTCAAACGTTGTACGGACGGACGGAATTCCGGAGTGCTTTCCGGCGGGCAGATCGTGCCTGACACATTGGCGCCTCCGGCTGATGAATAGGTGCCTTCGGCAACAGTGCTTGCAATACCAACCGAAGTGGGGTAGACACGCGTAAGGTTTTGCCGTATCGTAGATATTTGCGTCTTCCCTGTTTACCTTCAGCCTTCATATAGCGGTGGGCTTCTCCTGGCAGCTGCTCCATCAATGTGCCGTGTACAACGTCACCAGCATGGGCAGACCAGGTCCGGGTCATATAGCGGAACCGGTTGGTAGCACTGCGGAGTCACTTTCGCAGGGTACATAGCGGGGGAGATCTGAAAACGCCTGAAGGTCTGTGGAAGGATCCCTCTTGGTCGCCTCGAGCACCTCTAATAACGAAACCGCTAACACGGCAAGCACCGATGGTGCAACTCGCCGGCTCTCATTCGCAAAGATTCACGAACCTCTTGACGTTCCGAATCTGCTTGCCCTCCAGACGGACAGCTTCGACTGGCTGGTCGGAAACGAACGCTGGCAGGCACGCGTAGCGAAGGCCGTCGAAGAAGGCGACCTCAGCGTCGCCACCACCTCCGGTCTTTCCGACATCTTCGAAGAGATCTCCCCGATTGAGGACTTCCAGGGCACCATGTCCCTGAGCTTCTCCGATCCCGAGTTCGCTGACCCGAAGTACACCATGGCCGAATGCAAGGACCGGGACGCAACGTACTCGGCACCGCTGTACGTCAAAGCCGAATTCATGAACAACAACACGGGCGAAATCAAGCAGCAGACCGTGTTCATGGGTGACTTCCCGCTGATGACCGAGAAGGGCACCTTCGTCGTCAACGGCACCGAGCGTGTCGTCGTTTCCCAGCTGGTCCGTTCGCCGGGCGCCTACTTCGAGCGCACCGCCGACAAGACCAGCGACAAGGACATCTTCACCGCAAAGATCATCCCGTCCCGCGGTGCATGGTTCGAGCTTGAGATCGACAAGCGCGACCAGGTCGGCGTGCGCCTCGACCGCAAGCGCAAGCAGTCCGTCACCGTGCTGCTGAAGGCCCTCGGCTGGACCGAAGGCCAGATCCTCGAAGAGTTCGGCCAGTACGACTCCATGCGCGCCACGCTGGAGAAGGACGCCACCGAAACCCGCGAAGACGCCCTGCTGGACATCTACCGCAAGCTGCGTCCGGGCGAGCCGCCCACCGTCGAGGCTGCCCAGTCCCTGCTGGACAACCTGTACTTCAACTCCAAGCGCTACGATCTGGCCAAGGTCGGCCGTTACAAGATCAACCGCAAGCTTGGCATCGACCGCTCCCTTGGCGACAAGGAAGCCTCGGTCCTGCACGTTGAAGACATCGTCGCCATGATTAAGTTCCTGGTTGCGCTGCACGCCGGTGAGAAGACCCTCATGGGCAAGCGCGACGGCGAAGACCACGAGCTGCGCGTCGAAATCGATGACATCGACCACTTCGGTAACCGCCGCATCCGCGCCGTCGGCGAGCTCATCGAGAACCAGGTCCGCACCGGCCTGTCCCGTATGGAGCGCGTCGTCCGCGAACGTATGACCACCCAGGACGTCGAAGCGATCACGCCGCAGACCCTGATCAACATCCGCCCGGTGGTGGCAGCGATCAAGGAGTTCTTCGGAACGTCCCAGCTGTCCCAGTTCATGGACCAGAACAACCCGCTGTCGGGTCTGACCCACAAGCGCCGCCTGTCGGCACTTGGCCCGGGCGGTCTGTCCCGTGACCGTGCAGGCATGGAAGTCCGAGACGTTCACCCGTCCCACTACGGACGTATGTGCCCCATCGAAACGCCTGAAGGCCCGAACATTGGTCTGATCGGTTCGCTGGCATCCTACGGCCGCATCAACCCCTTCGGCTTCATCGAAACCCCGTACCGCCTTGTGAAGGACGGCGTGGTTTCCGACGAGGTCCAGTACCTCACGGCCGATGACGAAGCCGAGGTCCTGATCGCACAGGCCAACGCTCCGCTGGACGCCAACAAGAAGTTCGCTGAAGAGACCGTCCTGGTCCGTGCCCGCGGTGGTGGAGGCGAGCCCGTTCTCGTTCCCGCAGCCGATGTGCAGTTCATGGACGTTTCCCCGCGCCAGATGGTGTCCGTGGCAACCGCCCTGATCCCGTTCCTCGAGCACGACGACGCCAACCGTGCACTCATGGGTGCCAACATGCAGCGCCAGGCCGTGCCGCTGGTCCGTTCCGAAGCCCCGTTCGTGGGTACCGGCATGGAACGCGCAGCAGCCGTCGATGCCGGTGACGTTGTCATCGCGAAGAAGGCCGGTGTGGTCACCGAGGTTTCCGCTGAGCTCGTCATCATGCTCAACGACGACGGTACGGAGACCAACTACCGCATCAACAAGTTCGCCCGCTCCAACCAGGGCAACTGCTACAACCACCGCGTTCTGGTGAGCGAAGGCCAGCGCCTGGAAGTCGGCGGCATCATCGCTGACGGCCCGGCAACGGACCAGGGCGAACTCGCCCTCGGTAAGAACCTCCTCGTGGCATTCATGTCATGGGAAGGCCACAACTTCGAGGATGCCATCATCCTGTCCCAGCGCATCGTGGCTGAGGACGTTCTTTCCTCCATCCACATCGAGGAGCACGAGATCGATGCCCGCGACACCAAGCTTGGTGCCGAGGAAATCACCCGTGACATCCCCAACGTGTCCGAGGAAGTCCTTGCAGGTTTGGACGAGCGCGGCATCATCCACATCGGCGCCGAGGTTGAAGCAGGCGACATCCTGGTCGGAAAGGTCACCCCGAAGGGTGAAACCGAACTGACCCCGGAAGAGCGCCTGCTGCGCGCCATCTTCGGTGAGAAGTCCCGCGAAGTGCGCGACACCTCCCTGAAGGTGCCCCACGGCGAGTCGGGCACCGTCATCGGCGTCCGCGTCTTTGACCGCGACAACGACGACGAGCTGCCCCCGGGCGTGAACCAGCTGGTCCGCGTCTACGTGGCCGCCAAGCGTAAGATCACCGACGGCGACAAGCTCGCCGGCCGCCACGGCAACAAGGGTGTTATCTCCAAGATCCTTCCGGTCGAGGACATGCCCTTCCTTGCCGACGGTACCCCCGTCGATATCGTCCTGAACCCGCTGGGTGTGCCGGGCCGTATGAACGTCGGCCAGGTGCTGGAAACGCACCTGGGCTGGGTTGCCAAGACCGGCTGGAAGATCGAAGGCGAGCCCGAGTGGGCCAAGCAGCTGCCGAACCTGCCGCGCGAGAGTGGCCAGACCACTGTTGCAACGCCGGTCTTCGACGGTGCCCGCGAAGAGGAAATCACGGGCCTGCTGGACTCCACCAACCTGACCCGCGACGGTGAGCGCCTGATCAACTCCTCGGGCAAGACCCGCCTGTTCGACGGCCGCTCCGGCGAGCCGTTCCCGGATCCGATCTCGGTCGGCTACATGTACATCCTGAAGCTCCACCACCTGGTGGACGACAAGATTCACGCGCGCTCCACGGGCCCGTACTCCATGATCACGCAGCAGCCGCTGGGTGGTAAGGCACAGTTCGGTGGCCAGCGCTTCGGTGAAATGGAAGTGTGGGCGCTCGAAGCTTACGGCGCCGCCTACACGCTCCAGGAGCTCCTGACGATCAAGTCGGATGACATCCACGGTCGTGTGAAGGTCTACGAAGCCATCGTCAAGGGCGAGAACATCCCCGAGCCGGGCGTTCCTGAGTCCTTCAAGGTCTTGATCAAGGAAATGCAGTCGCTGTGCCTGAACGTGGAAGTGCTTTCCACGGACGGAACCACAATTGAAATGCGTGACTCTGATGACGCAGTCTTCACGGCTGCGGAAGAACTGGGCATCGATCTGTCTCGTGCAGAGCCCAGTTCCGTAGAAGAGGTCTAAGGAGTACGACCTGGGAAAAGCACGCGGCCCCGCCGCGCTGTCTTCTCCCAGGCGTCACCTTCCTCATCCCGCAACCAAGACTTCAGAATTTAGAGAACAAGAGAGAACAGGGACCATATGTCCAGCGAATCCTCCTTCGGCCTCATGCAGATCGGCCTCGCCACCGCGGAAGACATCCGCGGCTGGTCGTACGGCGAGGTTAAGAAGCCGGAAACCATTAACTACCGCACGCTCAAGCCCGAGAAGGACGGCCTCTTCTGCGAGAAGATCTTCGGCCCGTCCCGTGACTGGGAATGCTACTGCGGCAAGTACAAGCGCGTGCGCTTCAAGGGCATCATCTGTGAGCGGTGTGGCGTTGAAGTCACCCGTGCCAAGGTGCGCCGTGAGCGCATGGGCCACATCGAGCTGGCTGCGCCTGTAACCCACATCTGGTACTTCAAGGGTGTTCCCTCCCGCCTGGGCTACCTCCTTGACCTGGCACCGAAGGACCTCGAAAAGGTCATCTACTTCGCTGCTTACATGATTACCAGCGTCGATGAGGAAAGCCGCCACGCGGAGCTGCCCAACCTGCAGGTTGAGCACGACATCGAGAAGAAGCAGCTGATCGACAACCGCGACTCCGACATCGCGACGATCGCCCGTGACCTTGAGAACGAGCTTGCCCGTCTCGAGGGTGAAGGCGCCAAGGCTGCCGACAAGAAGAAGGCCCGCGATTCGGCTGACCGCCAGATGGCGAATGTCCGCAAGCGTGCGGACGCCGAGATCGAGCGCCTCGAGCAGGTCTGGGACCGGTTCAAGAACCTGAAGGTCGCCGACCTCGAAGGTGACGAAGGCCTGTACCGCGAGCTGCGCGACCGCTACGGCATCTACTTCGAAGGCTCCATGGGTGCCGAAGCCATCAAGAAGCGTCTTGAAAGCTTCGACATGCAGGCCGAGTCGGACGCACTGCGCGACGTCATCGCCAACGGCAAGGGCCAGCGCAAGACCCGCGCCCTGAAGCGTCTGAAGGTTGTCAACGCGTTCCTGACCACCAACAACAGCCCGCTCGGCATGGTGCTGGACGCTGTCCCGGTGATCCCGCCGGAACTGCGCCCGATGGTCCAGCTGGACGGTGGCCGCTTCGCGACCTCCGACCTCAACGACCTGTACCGCCGTGTGATCAACCGCAACAACCGCCTCAAGCGTCTGCTTGACCTGGGTGCTCCGGAGATCATCGTCAACAACGAGAAGCGCATGCTTCAGGAAGCTGTTGACAGCCTCTTCGACAACGGCCGCCGCGGCCGTCCGGTCACCGGACCGGGCAACCGTCCGCTGAAGTCCCTGAGCGACATGCTCAAGGGCAAGCAGGGCCGTTTCCGTCAGAACCTCCTCGGCAAGCGCGTTGACTACTCCGGCCGTTCGGTCATCGTCGTCGGCCCGCAGCTGAAGCTGCACCAGTGTGGTTTGCCCAAGCAGATGGCCCTGGAGCTGTTCAAGCCGTTCGTGATGAAGCGCCTGGTTGACCTCAACCACGCCCAGAACATCAAGTCGGCCAAGCGCATGGTTGAGCGTTACCGTCCGCAGGTCTGGGACGTCCTCGAAGAGATCATCACCGAGCACCCCGTGCTGCTGAACCGTGCACCTACCCTGCACCGCCTCGGCATCCAGGCGTTCGAGCCCCAGCTTGTTGAAGGCAAGGCCATCCAGCTTCACCCGCTGGTCTGTGGTGCCTTCAACGCTGACTTCGACGGCGACCAGATGGCAGTCCACCTGCCGCTGAGCCCGGAAGCCCAGGCTGAGGCACGCATCCTGATGCTCTCCTCGAACAACATTCTGAAGCCGTCCGACGGCCGTCCGGTAACCCTGCCTTCGCAGGATATGATCATCGGCCTGTACCACCTGACCACCAAGCGTGTCGGTTCGGCGGGCGAAGGACGGATCTTCGGTTCGGTTTCCGAAGCCATCATGGCGTTCGATGCCCACGAGCTGCACCTGAACTCCCAGGTTAAGATCCGGCTCGAGGGCTTCGTCCCCTACGCCGGCTGGGAAGCACCCGAAGGCTGGGAGCAGGGTCAGCCCGCACTGGTTGAAACCTCACTGGGCCAGGTCCTCTTCAACGAGACCCTGCCTGAGGACTACCCGTGGGTTGAGGCTGTTGCCGACAAGGGCGAACTGTCCCGCATCGTCAACGACCTCGCCGAGCGCTACCCGAAGGTTGTTACCGCGGCAACGCTGGATAACCTGAAGGATGCCGGTTTCTACTGGGCCACCCGCTCGGGCGTCACCGTCGCCATCTCCGACATTGAGGTCCCGGCCTCCAAGCCGGCGCTTCTGGCCGGCTACGAGGAGCGCGCTGCGAAGATTCAGGGCCAGTATGACAAGGGCCTGATCGACGACGACGAGCGCCGCCAGGAACTGATCGAGATCTGGAACAAGGCGACCAACGAGATTGCCCAGGCAATGCGTGACAGCCTGTCACCGATGAACACCATCAACCGCATGGTGTCCTCCGGTGCACGTGGTAACTGGATGCAGGTCCGTCAGATCGCGGGTATCCGTGGCCTGGTGGCCAACCCGAAGGGTGAAATCATCCCGCGTCCGATTAAGTCCTCCTACCGTGAGGGCCTGTCGGTGCTGGAATACTTCATCGCCACGCACGGCGCCCGTAAGGGTCTGGCTGACACCGCGCTGCGTACCGCCAACTCGGGTTACCTGACCCGTCGTCTGGTGGACGTTTCGCAGGACGTCATCGTCCGCGAAGAGGACTGCGGCACCGAGCGCGGCCTGGTGACTCCGATCGCCGTCGCCGACGCCAACGGTGAACTGGTGCTGGACGAGAACGTCGAGAACAGCGCCTACGCCCGTACGCTCGCGGTCGACGTCACCGATGCCAAGGGCAACGTCCTGGCAGCGGCCGGCACCGACTGCGGCGACGTCGTCATTGCCGAACTGTTCGCCGCCGGGATCACCGAGGTCAAGGTCCGCTCCGTACTCACCTGTGAGTCCAGCGTCGGCACCTGCGCCCTCTGCTACGGCCGTTCGCTGGCCACCGGCAAGACCGTGGACATCGGTGAGGCCGTCGGCATCATCGCCGCGCAGTCCATCGGTGAACCGGGCACCCAGCTGACCATGCGTACGTTCCACACCGGTGGTGCTGTTTCCGCCGGCGGCGGTGACGACATCACCCAGGGTCTGCCCCGTATCCAGGAGCTCTTCGAAGCCCGTACTCCTAAGGGTGTCGCGCCGATTGCTGAAGCAGCCGGCCGCATCACCATCGAAGAGTCCGAGCGCCAGATGCGCCTGGTCATCACGCCTGATGACGGTTCCGAGGAGATCGCGTACCCGGTCCTGCGCCGTTCGCGCCTCCTGATCGAGGACGGCCAGCACGTCACGGTGGGCCAGAAGCTCATCAACGGTCCGGTCGACCCGAAGCAGGTCCTGCGCATCATGGGCCCGCGTGCCGCACAGAAGTTCCTTGTGGACGAAGTGCAGGGCGTGTACCGCAGCCAGGGTATTGGCATCCACGACAAGCACGTGGAAGTCATCGTCCGCCAGATGCTGCGCCGCGTCACGGTCATCGAATCCGGCGAATCCGACCTGCTCCCGGGTGAGCTGGCCGAGCGCAGCCGTTTCGAGGATGCCAACCGCCGCGTTGTGTCCGAGGGCAAGACTCCGGCTTCCGGACGTCCTGAGCTCATGGGCATCACCAAGGCCTCCCTGGCCACCGAGTCCTGGCTGTCCGCAGCTTCCTTCCAGGAGACCACCCGCGTCCTGACGCAGGCCGCCATGGAAGGCAAGAGCGATCCGCTGCTCGGCCTCAAGGAGAACGTCATCATCGGTAAGCTGATCCCGGCCGGCACGGGTCTCCCGCGCTACACCGAGGTCACGGTGGAACCGACTGAAGAAGCAAAGGCCAACCTGTTCACCGGCCCGAGCGCATTCAGCGACTTCTCCTACGATTCCCTGGGCGGCGACGGAGCTCCTGAGTTCCACGCCATCCCGCTGGATGACTACGACCTGGGCAACGACTTCCGGTAACGGAACGCCTGGCGAAAGGCCCCGTTCGCGCTCTGCTTTCCTCAGCGGAGCGGGGGCGGGGCCTTTCCCGTCCCGTCCCGGCCCGATTAAGGCCTGGGACCCGTCCGTGTTAGACTGAGTACCAATTGTTATTGTGGCAGTGGATGAGTGCGCCCGGTTTAGCTAGAAGGCTGTATCAGCCTAAAGGCAGAACCAGAGCGACGTTTCCGGTTTGCAGGGTTCTTGTGCAACGTATGCCACATTTTTGCATGCCTAGGGACCTTTGAGGACGAAAGTCCGGTCATTCCCCATGTGTGCGATCCGACTATTAAGGCTTCGCCTCAGCTGCTCTGGAGACTTCTTCAAAGCTCGGGCGGCGGGGCAAAGCAAAAAGAGAGCGGCTGTAAGAGGCCGCTCCGGATAAAACGGAGAACACGAAAGTGCCTACGATTAACCAGCTGGTCCGCAAGGGCCGCACGCCGAAGGTCAAAAAGACCAAGGCTCCCGCGCTTAACGGCAGCCCGATGCGCCGCGGTGTTTGCACCCGCGTGTACACCACCACCCCGAAGAAGCCGAACTCGGCTCTGCGTAAGGTTGCACGTGTGCGCCTTAACGGTGGCATTGAAGTCACCGCCTACATCCCCGGTGTAGGCCACAACCTCCAGGAGCACTCCATTGTGCTCGTTCGTGGTGGTCGTGTGAAGGACCTCCCCGGTGTCCGCTACAAGATCGTCCGCGGCGCCCTCGATACCCAGGGTGTCAAGAACCGTAAGCAGGCCCGCAGCCGCTACGGCGCAAAGATGGAGAAGAAGTAATATGCCTCGCAAGGGTCCGGCCCCCAAGCGGCCGCTCGTACTAGATCCCGTTTACGGCTCCCCGCTGGTCACCCAGCTGATCAACAAGGTGCTCGTTGACGGCAAGAAGTCCACTGCAGAGCGCATCGTTTACGGTGCCCTCGAGGGTGCACGTGCCAAGTCCGGCGGCGACCCCGTTGCTGCCCTCAAGAAGGCTATGGAGAACGTCAAGCCTTCCCTCGAGGTCCGCTCCCGCCGTGTCGGTGGCGCCACGTACCAGGTTCCGGTTGAGGTCAAGCCCGGCCGTTCCACCGCCCTCGCGCTGCGCTGGCTGGTCGGCTACTCCAAGGCCCGCCGCGAAAAGACGATGACCGAGCGTCTCCAGAACGAAATCCTGGATGCCTCCAATGGTCTCGGTGCCGCTGTGAAGCGTCGCGAAGACACCCACAAGATGGCCGAGTCGAACAAGGCCTTCGCACACTACCGCTGGTAAAACTTCCCGGACGCCGCCGGCTCAGACGAGCCGGCGGCGAACGCGTAGTCCATCCGAAAGGGAGACACCGTGGCACAGGACGTGCTTACAGACCTTAGTAAGGTCCGCAACATCGGCATCATGGCCCACATTGATGCTGGCAAGACCACCACCACCGAGCGCATTCTGTTCTACACAGGTGTGAACCACAAGATCGGCGAAACGCACGACGGCGCGTCGACCACCGACTGGATGGAACAGGAGAAGGAACGCGGCATCACCATCACGTCTGCCGCCGTGACCTGCTTCTGGGAAAACAACCAGATCAACATCATTGACACCCCCGGCCACGTGGACTTCACCGTTGAGGTTGAGCGCTCCCTGCGCGTCCTCGACGGTGCCGTTGCCGTCTTTGATGGCAAGGAAGGCGTTGAGCCGCAGTCCGAGACCGTATGGCGTCAGGCTGACAAGTACAACGTTCCCCGTATCTGCTTCGTCAACAAGATGGACAAGCTCGGTGCTGACTTCTACTTCACCGTAGACACCATCATCAGCCGCCTCGGCGCCAAGCCGCTGGTCATGCAGCTGCCCATCGGTGCCGAGAACGACTTCATCGGCGTCGTGGACCTGCTCTACATGCGCTCCCTGGTGTGGCCCGGCGATGCCAAGGGTGACGTCACCATGGGTGCCAAGTACGAGATCCGCGAGATCCCGGCAGACCTCCAGGCCAAGGCCGAGGAATACCGCGCGAACCTCGTCGAGGCCGTTGCTGAATCCTCCGAGGAACTCATGGAGAAGTACCTCGAGGGTGAAGAAATCAGCATCGACGAGCTCAAGGCCGGCATCCGCAAGATGACGATCAACTCCGAGATCTACCCGGTCTTCTGTGGTTCCGCCTTCAAGAACCGCGGCGTTCAGCCGATGCTGGATGCCGTCGTCGACTACCTGCCGAACCCGCTCGACGTCCCCCCGATGATCGGTCACGATCCTCGCGACGAAGAGAAGGAACTGACCCGCGCACCTTCTTCGGAAGAGCCGTTCTCGGCTCTTGCGTTCAAGATTGCGGCTCACCCGTTCTTCGGCCAGCTGACCTTCATCCGCGTGTACTCCGGTCACGTGGAAGCAGGCGCACAGGTGGTCAACTCCACCAAGGGCAAGAAGGAACGCATCGGCAAGCTGTTCCAGATGCACGCCAACAAGGAAATGCCTGTTGAGGGCGCTACCGCCGGCCACATCTACGCAGCCATCGGTCTGAAGGACACCACCACGGGCGACACCCTGTGCGATGCCAGCAACCAGATCGTCCTCGAGTCCATGAGCTTCCCGGAGCCCGTGATCTCGGTTGCCATCGAGCCCAACACCAAGGGTGACCAGGAGAAGCTCTCCACGGCCATCCAGAAGCTCTCCGCTGAGGACCCGACCTTCCAGGTCTCCCTCAACGAAGACACCGGCCAGACCATCATCGCCGGCATGGGCGAGCTCCACCTGGACATCCTGGTGGACCGCATGCGCCGCGAGTTCAAGGTCGAAGCCAATGTTGGCAAGCCGCAGGTTGCTTACCGCGAGACCATCAAGCGCGCTGTAGAGCGTCACGACTACACGCACAAGAAGCAGACCGGTGGTTCCGGCCAGTTCGCAAAGATCCAGATTGCGATCGAGCCGCTGGACACCGCTGAGGGCGAGCTGTACGAGTTCGAGAACAAGGTCACCGGTGGCCGCGTTCCGCGCGAGTACATCCCGTCTGTCGATGCCGGTATCCAGGATGCGCTGAACGACGGCGTCCTGGCCGGATACCCGGTTGTCGGCATCAAGGCCACGCTGATTGACGGCGCCTACCACGATGTTGACTCCTCGGAAATGGCGTTCAAGATCGCCGGCCGTATGGCTTTCAAGGAAGCCGCACGCAAGGCGAACCCTGTTCTGCTCGAACCGCTGATGGATGTTGAGGTCCGCACCCCTGAGGAATACATGGGTGAAGTTATCGGTGACCTCAACTCCCGCCGTGGCCAGATGCAGTCCATGGAGGATGCCCAGGGCGTCAAGGTTGTCCGCGCGCACGTTCCGCTGTCCGGCATGTTCGGCTACATCGGCGACCTGCGTTCGAAGACCCAGGGACGCGCTGTGTACTCCATGACGTTCAACAGCTACGCCGAGGTCCCGAAGGCAGTTGCCGACGAGATCATCCAGAAGACCCGCGGCGAATAGTCTTCCGACTGTTCACGCGAAAAACTCGGGTGCGTTTTCCGGCAACGGGAACCCGCCTGGCTCAGGCGGCCGGCCTCCGGTCCAGACCGGATCCGGCCGCCTGAGCCGAACAGGCTCTAGGGGCTAGTATTAGTTCCTGAATCTGCAATTTCACCAATCCAAAGCCCCCCAAGTAGACTTACTGGAGTTTCTGCCGCGACAAGCGCGGTCGAAGGGTAAGTCATTTGAAAAACGTTCTAGGAGGAACCTGTGGCAAAGGCAAAGTTCGAGCGGACTAAGCCGCACGTTAACATCGGTACCATTGGTCACGTTGACCACGGTAAGACGACGTTGACGGCCGCCATTTCCAAGGTGCTGTACGACAAGTACCCGACTCTCAACGAGAAGCGTGACTTCGCGTCGATCGACTCTGCTCCCGAAGAGCGTCAGCGCGGCATTACCATCAACATCTCCCACGTTGAGTACCAGACCGAGAAGCGCCACTACGCACACGTAGACGCTCCGGGTCACGCTGACTACATCAAGAACATGATCACCGGCGCTGCTCAGATGGACGGTGCAATCCTCGTGGTTGCCGCCACTGACGGTCCGATGGCCCAGACCCGCGAGCACGTTCTGCTCGCCCGCCAGGTTGGCGTTCCCTACCTGCTGGTCGCGCTGAACAAGGCAGACATGGTTGATGACGAGGAACTCCTCGACCTCGTCGAAATGGAAGTTCGTGAGCTCCTGAGCTCGCAGGGCTTCGACGGCGACGAAGCTCCGGTTGTCCGCGTTTCCGGCCTGAAGGCCCTGGAAGGCGACCCCGAGTGGGTCAAGTCCGTTGAGGACCTGATGGCTGCTGTCGACGAGTCCGTTCCGGACCCCGTACGTGACCGCGACAAGCCGTTCCTGATGCCGATTGAAGACGTCTTCACCATCACTGGCCGTGGCACCGTTGTTACGGGCCGCGCCGAGCGTGGAACCCTCGCCATCAACTCTGAGGTCGAGATCGTCGGTATCCGCCCGGTCCAGAAGACCACGGTCACCGGTATCGAGATGTTCCACAAGCAGCTCGACGAAGCATGGGCCGGCGAGAACTGTGGCCTCCTGCTCCGCGGTCTGAAGCGCGATGACGTCGAGCGTGGCCAGGTTGTCGTCAAGCCGGGTTCCATCACCCCGCACACCGACTTCGAGGCCAACGTCTACATCCTCTCCAAGGACGAAGGCGGACGTCACAACCCGTTCTACTCGAACTACCGCCCGCAGTTCTACTTCCGCACCACGGACGTCACCGGCGTTATCACCCTGCCCGAAGGCACGGAAATGGTTATGCCCGGCGACAACACTGAGATGACCGTTGCGCTCATCCAGCCGATCGCTATGGAAGAGGGCCTCGGCTTCGCTATCCGCGAAGGCGGCCGCACCGTTGGTTCGGGACGTGTCACCAAGATCATCAAGTAGTAACTTGCTGATCATGGATCGGAAGGCCTAAGGGCCGGACGGATCTTCTAAACAGCCCCGCTGCTAGTGCAGCGGGGCTGTTTTTTGCTACTCTTAATCCATTCATTGGATTAATTGCTGCAGGGACCTCATGTCCGTCAGCAATAGTCGGAAGGCGGCGGCATGTGGACCTCAACGGATGAGGCGTACAACGCCGGCTACCGGGCCGGACACCTTCAGGGCTGGGTGGACGCGCTGGCCCAGTCCGGAGCTGCGGCTCATGCCGCGGGCGCTGCGCCCCCGGCGGAAGCACCCCAAGCCGGTGCACCCCAAGCCGGTGCACCCCAAGCCAGCGTGCCCAAGTCTGCGTGGCCCGAACCCCGGCGGCTGGCACCGCAGCCACGCCGGGCCGGTCACGCAGCAGGACCGGCCGTCTCGGAACGTCCGTCGTCCGTTCCTCCTCGTGCAGACATCGAACTCCGTACAGACGCCGAACTCCGGGCCGAGCGCGAGCAGGCACGGGCCAAGCGCGAGCGGCAAAACATCAACGTGACGCTCTACGTTGCCAGCCTGCTCCTCGTCGCCGCCGGATCGCTCTTTATCGGCACCGGACTCCCCGCACCGCTGCGGTTCGCGGGTGTCTGCACCATCACGGCGCTGTTCTATGTGGCGGGCCTGGTCCTGCACCAACGTGCACCGCGGCTTAAGCCGGCCGCCGTCGCCTTCTCCGGAACAGGGCTGGCCCTGATACCGGTTGCCGGCCTGGCCATGGACACCCTTGCCCTGGAGAATGCGCCGCTCTCCTGGCTGGCCACCTCAGCCGTAGGAACTGCGGCCTATGCGGTAGCGGCCGTTCGCCTGGAGAGCCGGGTCCTGGTCTATCTCTCGCTGTCATTCCTTGCAACCACCGCATGGTCGGGGGTCGCGGTCCTTGGCGGGGCGCTGATCTGGTATTTCACGGCACTTATTGGGGTGGCGGTGTTCTTCACCGTCCTTGCCATCCTGCAGCCCCGGTGGCTGCCGCCGCTGTACCTCCGGCCGCTAGCCCGGCTGCATCCCTTCATCGTTCCGGCGGTGGCGGTTGCAGCCACGGTCGTTCCGCTGATGCTTGGGCTGGGGGATTATGCGCGCATTATGGCGATGTGCGGCTGCTACTTCGCGGTGACCTCGGTGTCACCAGGGACGCATTTCCGAACACTTCAGTTCCTGGCGGCCAGGGTCAGTCTGACGGTGGCGGCGGCCGTCGCGGTATGGGACCTGACAAACCGGGGGAGTGCCGCCCTCGCCGCGGCAGCCGTGCTGCTGGCAGCCCAGGCACTGGCAACGGTCCTTATTGCCGGCCGCCTGGGAAGGGGGCCGTTCCAGGACACGGTCACCGGCGTCATACGCCACCGCCGGTGGCAGGCGGACGTGCTCGCCACTTTTGGCGGTCAGCTGCTGGTGACCGTGGTCTTCGCGGCCGCGGAGCCGTTGGATCTGATGATGGGGCTGGCAGGCACAGCTGAAGGGTGGATGCTGCCGGTACTGACGTGGTTGGCGCTCCTGACAGGCATGGTGCTTGCGGCCAAGCAACGCGGGGCTGCGGAGTGGGCCCCTGTTGGTGCGCTCGGCATGGCCATCCTCCTGGCGGGCCCGCTGGGTGCGTGGACTCTGGCTGGACTGCTCGTCGCCGGAGCGGTCTTATGGATCCTGCGGTCCCTCCCGCCGGCTGCGCCGCTGCGGCTCCATTTCCTCCTCGCGGCGCGCCTGGCCGTGAGCCTCGCTGCACCGGTTGTGACGGCAGCGGTCGTTGGTGACAGCGACGCACGGTTCCAGTACGCCGTCCTGGTGCTGGTCCTGGTACTGGCCCTTCAGCAGCTGGGCACGGCTGCCTTGCTCCGGCGCCGCATTCGGGCCTTGGCGCCGCAGGCAACCCTGGCGCTGTTCACCGCTGCAGGCGTGGGAGCCATGACGGTGCTGGCACTTGTTGAGGAGGAGACCTCGCTGTTTCCTGAGGCGGAGCACGTAGGAGGCATAGCCCTCGGTGCCCAGCTTCTTGCTTCGCTGGTCGTGGGCGTGATGCTGTTTGCGCGGCAGGAAAACAAGGGTGGCTGGCGTCCATCCATCCCCGAGGCCGTTCCGCTGTTCGTTTCCGCTGCGGCCGTGCCCCTCGCCTTCGAAACCCTCACACTCCCGCTGGGCAATGCTGCGCTTTTCGCCACCACGGCCTACCTTGCGCTGACGGCCGCCCGCGCAGGGAAAGACGCTGCCCCCACGGCGAACAGGGGAGCGCCAGCCCTGCCTTTTGTCCGTGGAGGAACCACGCGCGGGCGATGCTACTGGTGGCTCGCCCGTGCTGCCGCAACGGCACTGGTGCTGACCCTGTTCCACCAGCTCGTCCGCGACGCCGGCCCCGTGCGGCTCGGCGGGGAGAACCTTGCGCCGGCAACTGTCCTCGCCGTCGCGCTGTTCCTTCAGCTCGCTGTTCCGTTGCGGGCGGCACTCCGGGGGACGGCAGAAGGACGTGATTTGGCGGACGCCGCCGTCCTTCTCGTGCTGCAGGCAGCAGCTATCGTGGCGGTGGATGTCCCTGCATCCGTCTTCGATCGGGAGACGCTGTCGACGCATGCCCTGTTCACCACGGTGCTCCTCTCCACCGGTGCCGCCGCTGCGGGCTATCTGCTCCGGCGTCAGCCATGGTCGGCAGTGTTCGCTCCTGCTACCCTCGCCTTCCTGCTGCTGATACGCGGCGACAACCTTCCCGCCGTTGAGATTCTGCTGGCCGTCTTCGCGGTCTTCAGCGCAGCCATGGTGGTTGGCATGGAGAACCGCATGTGGAGAGGCGGGTACTTCGCGACGGCCCGCGTCCTGGCTGCGGCGCTGGCGGTGGTGCTCAGCTACGACGTCTCGGCATCAGCCACCGTCGTCGCGGTGGCCTTCGCGCTGGTGCTCGCGGCGCAGCACGTCATCCGCTGGGTCATGCGGTACCGGCTGACAGACGTCCCGTTCCAGCAGGCAGCGGTCTGGATCACGCTGGCAGGCCAGGCGCTGCTTCCGCTCGTATATCTTGCCCAGCCGTTCGGTGGGGACCTTACCGCGGACGACGGCGGCCGTTGGGTCGTGCTGTTGTCCCTGCTTCTGCTGCTGCTCTCCGCCGTTGCGGCCGGCCGGTTCTTTGCCGCCCGCGGAGCTGTCTACCTCACCGTCTACGCTGCGGCCTTCGCCGTGATCGCGCTGGGGCCGCTGCTGCCCTTCCCTCCGCTTTCCTCGGCTGCCGTGTTCCTCGCAGCCCCCGTGCTGACCCACACAGGCGTCGCGTTGGCTTTGCTGGCGCTGTCCCTGGCCTCCACGGCAGGGGGGATTCTGTGGCGGCACCGCTTAGGCGAAGGGGTCGACCGCTGGCTGTGGCTGGCGGCTGCACTCACGTTCGGCTCCGCGTCGGCCGCGCTGGCTCCGCCGTCCGCGGAGTGGATTTCCGGGCTGGCTGTGCTCGCGCTCTCGGCTGCATGTTTCGCTGCTGCGCACCTCGACCCGCTCCCCGGTTTCTACCCGCCGGCAGTTCTGGCGGCGCTGGCTGGTGCGGTCATGGCGGCGGAGGACGCCCTGGGAGACGCGTCGGGACCGTGGGGCTTTTACCTGCCGTGGCTGGGTGGCGGGGGTGCAGCGGCCGTGGCACTCTACGCGGCGGGCAGGCTCCGCGGCCGGCGGCTGCCAGATGCGACGCGGCGGGCCGGCGGATCGGTCGAGGCGGCCGGCCGGTATCGCGACATTCCCTACCTCTCCCTGGTGGGAGCAGCAGTCCTGGGGTTTGCCGCCGCAGGTCTAACGGGGTTGCTGTACAGCGCTACATCCTGGGCGGGGGCTGCGCTGGTAACCGTAACCGCCGTCGTCGTCTGGCTGGAGGCACCGGCCACGGTGCGGAGGCCTGCCGCGGAGCTCGGTTCCCTGGCAGTGACTGCCGCGGTCCAGCGCGCGGCGCTCTTTGCCGAACCCGGGTGGCCTGGCCCGTTCTGGGATGATGCCATTTCGCCCGACCTGCTCCCGCCCGACCCATTCTGGACGCTCCAGTGGTACGTCGTGTGGGCTGCGGCGCTGGGCGTGCTGCGCTACCGGTCCGGCCACGCCGCTGGCGGAAAGCTGTACCTGGGCCTTGCCGCCGGTCTGCTCTCGTTGTGCGGGGTCCTGGTGATCCTCGGCGGCGATGGCGCCCAGCAGCTTTGGGTGTTGGCATTCTTCTCCCTGCTGCTCGTGGCGGGGCTGGGCTACGGCGAACGGCTCTTTGTTGGATGGGGTGCGGTGGGCGTCGCACTGTGCATCATGTGGGCCATGCGCCAGTACACGTATGCACTTCTTGCCCTGATCGCAGCAGGCCTCATCGCACTCGCCCTCTGGAAGCTCAGCCGCGGTAAGCCGGCCGGGATGGACTGAGCGGCACCTGTCCGTATAGCTTGGCCGTGCCCTGATATCGTTGCCCCAAGAGAGAGGGGGCGCATCATGGAATTTCTGATCTTCCTGGTCGTGGTTGCAGCGGTTGTGGCGGGTGTCTTCTGGGCCAAGAAGTATTTCCGCAATGAGATTGACCGCGCCAAGCGCATCAACCGCGCCAACAAGAACAAATAGCGCCAGGTCTTTTAAGCGCGTGCTTGCCGGGCGCGGCTGAGGGCCTGCAGCCAGTAGAACGACGTTTTGGGCGTGCGTTTGAGCGTGTCAAAGTCCACATGGACCAGACCGAAGCGCTGCGAATACCCGGCTGCCCATTCGAAGTTATCCATCAGCGTCCAGACGTAGTACCCCAGCAGTTCCACGTCGTGCGCAATCCCACCCGGTGCGGTGGAAGCCATCGCATGATGGAGATGGTGGGCCAGATACTCGATCCGGCGGGCATCCTCGATGGGCCCGGTGACGTGCTCCGGCTCCGGGAAGCTCGCGCCGCTCTCGGTGATGTACAGCGGAGGCAGGGCCGCCCCGTACCTGTCTTTGAGTTCGCGCAGCAGAATTCCCAGATGGTCGGGCGCCACCGGCCAGCCGAAGCCCGTGATGTCGTATTCCGGGAAGGGCGCCATATGGAACGGCATACGGGCCATGACCTCGGTCCTGCCCGCGGGACTTCTGGCCGGACCCCGTCCGGTGGCAACCTTCACCGGGTAGTAGTAGTTCACCCCGTAGAAATCCAGGGGCTGGCTGATGAGGCGGAGGTCGTCGTCGGAAGCCCTCGTAAGGTACCTGAACCAGGGGCGGGCAGCGGCGGGAGGCTTGGGATAGCGGCCCAGGAGAATGGGATCGGCGTAGATCCTGTTGAGGACCAGGTCAAACACCTTGGCCAGCAGGCGGTCGGTGAACCTCCCCGAGGCCGGACGCACGGGTGAATGAAGATTCGTCACGCCGATGCCGCCGATAACGCCGGCAGCACGCAGCGCCTGGACGGCAAGCCCGTGCGCCAGCAGCTGGTGATGCACCGAGGGCAGGGCATTGAAGAGCAGGTCCCGGCCAGGCGCATGCACGCCAAGCGCATAGCCGTTCAGGGTCACGGAGACGGGCTCGTTGAGCGTGACCCACTGCGCAACGCGGTCGCCTAGCCGTTTGCCGGCGGCCGCGGCATACGCCGCGAAATGCTCCGCCGTGGCGCGGTTCATCCAGCCGCCGCTGTGTTCGAGGGGGAGCGGTGTGTCCCAGTGGTAGAGGGTCACCATGGGGGAGATGCCGGCTGCGAGCAGCTGGTCGATGAGCCTGTCGTAAAAACCCAGCCCCTGGGAGTTGAAGGCACCGCGGCCGTCCGGCTGGATTCGCGGCCAGGACAGCGAGAAGCGGTAGGAATCGATGCCCAGTTCTCGGATCAGGGCGATGTCTTCGGGAACCCGGTTGTAATGGTCGCAGGCCACCGCGGGGGAGTGCCCGTTCAGTATCTTGCCGGGTTTGGCGGCGAACGCATCCCAGCCTGACGGGCCCCGGCCGTCGGCCGCCAGGGCGCCCTCGATCTGAAAGGCTGCAGCCGCCACTCCCAGGGTGAACCCGGGCCTGAGCCGCCCTGCGAGGTCCTGCACGGAAGAGTTGTCTACGGCGTCAGCATTCTGCCCGGCCACTCATCTATCATCCATTCGAAATTTTCCGAAGGCAATGACCCCGCTTATAGGGCCTGGTGGGACGGGCAACGTGCCGGCCAACCGGCCCCCGCTGGCCCCAACTTGGACCGTACTGGGCGCGCTGCGGGCTGATTCGCTTCCCCGGGCAAAATCCGGCATACTAGATGAGTTGTTCAAGCGCTTCTTCGCGTCCCGATCCGGATAATGCCGGGTGCCAGGGTCCAAGTCGAAGTCCAAACATAACCCACCCCCCATGGAACTGCGGGCTCGCACGCTTCGAAGGTGCGACACGCCCGACCGCGGGGGTCGGTTACGCCGGCAGGTTGAGGAACCCGGATTCTTCCGGATTCAGCTTGTGCGGCGGGTGGTAGTCCTAACTTCAAATGCTTCGGCAGCCACACAACGAGTAAGTGAACAGGGCAGCCCCAACCAGGGGAAGCACAGACTGAAAGAGAGTCAGGCGACATGGCGGGACAAAAAATCCGCATCCGGCTGAAGTCATACGACCACGAGGTCATTGACGTTTCAGCACGGAAGATCGTTGAGACGGTCACGCGCGCAGGCGCAACGGTAGTCGGCCCCGTGCCGCTGCCTACGGAGAAGAACGTTTACTGCGTTATCCGCTCTCCCCACAAGTACAAGGACAGCCGCGAGCACTTCGAAATGCGCACGCACAAGCGTCTGATCGACATCATCGACCCCACGCCGAAGGCAGTTGACTCGCTTATGCGCCTCGACCTGCCGGCCGACGTGAACATCGAAATCAAGCTGTAGGGAGGTGCTGAGAGACTATGACCGCAACCCGTAACGTAAAGGGCCTGCTGGGCACGAAGCTCGGCATGACCCAGGTCTGGGACGAGAACAACAAGCTCATCCCCGTCACTGTTGTCCAGGCTGACTCGAACGTCATCACCCAGCTGCGCAACGCAGACACTGATGGCTACGTCGCCGTTCAGATCGGCTACGGCCAGATCGATCCCCGCAAGGTCACCAAGCCGCTGGCTGGTCACTTTGAGAAGGCAGGCGTCACGCCTCGCCGCCACGTCGTCGAACTCCGTACCGCAGATGCTGCCGAGTACGAGCTGGGCCAGGAGCTCTCTGTAGAGGTCTTCGAAGCCGGCCAGAAGATCGACGTCATCGGCACCACCAAGGGTAAGGGCTTCGCCGGTGTCATGAAGCGTCACGGCTTCCACGGCGTTGGAGCTTCCCACGGTGCCCACAAGAACCACCGTAAGCCCGGTTCAATCGGTGGCGCATCCACCCCGAGCCGCGTCTTCAAGGGCATGAAAATGGCCGGCCGCATGGGCGCCGTTCGTCACACCACGCTGAACCTCACTGTTCACGCGGTTGACGTCGAGAAGTCGCTGCTCCTGATCAAGGGCGCCGTTCCCGGTGCCCGCGGCCAGGTCGTACTCGTACGCACCGCCGTGAAGGGAGCCTAGTCCAATGGCTAACACTGTCCAGGTTGACCTGCCTGCAGAGATCTTCGACGTTCAGACCAACGTGCCGCTGCTGCACCAGGTCGTCGTTGCACAGCTCGCTGCTGCTCGCCAGGGTACCCACAAGACCAAGACCCGCGCCGAAGTTTCCGGTGCAGGCCGCAAGCCGTTCAAGCAGAAGGGTACCGGCCGCGCCCGTCAGGGTTCGATCCGCGCTCCTCACATGACCGGTGGTGGCATTGTCCACGGTCCGACCCCTCGCGACTACAGCCAGCGCACCCCCAAGAAGATGATTGCTGCTGCACTCCGCGGCGCACTGTCTGACCGCGCCCGTAACGGACGCATCCACGTCGTTGCTGAACTGGTTGCCGGCTCCAAGCCGTCCTCCAAGGAAGCACTGGCAACGCTGCGCGGCGTCTCCGAGCGCAAGAACCTGCTCGTTGTCATTGAGCGCGCCAACGATGTTGCTGCACTGTCCGTGCGCAACCTCGAGGAAGTTCACGTTCTGTACGCAGACCAGCTGAACACCTACGACGTTCTCGTTTCTGACGACGTAGTCTTCACCAAGGCTGCCTACGAAGCATTCGTTGCTGACAAGGCTGCAAAGAACGAGGAGGATGCCAAGTGAGCGCAGCCACCATCAAAGACCCCCGCGACGTCGTGCTTGCACCCGTCGTGTCGGAAAAGAGCTACGGCCTGATCGACGAGGGCAAGTACACCTTCCTGGTGGACCCCCGCTCGAACAAGACCGAGATCAAGCTGGCCGTGGAGAAGATTTTCTCCGTCAAGGTCGAATCGATCAACACCATCAACCGTGCCGGTAAGCGCAAGCGCACCAAATTCGGATGGGGTACCCGCAAGAACACCAAGCGTGCGATTGTCACCCTCAAAGAAGGCACTATCGACATCTTCGGCGGTCCGCTCGCGTAGCGGAGACCACTTTAACGAGGAAATGAATTATGGGAATCCGTAAATACAAGCCGACTACCCCGGGCCGTCGCGGCTCGAGCGTAGCGGACTTCACCGAAATCACGCGGTCGACGCCGGAAAAGTCGTTGGTACGTCCGCTGCCCAAAAAGGGTGGCCGTAACAACACCGGTAAGATCACGACCCGTCACAAGGGTGGTGGACACAAGCGTCAGTACCGTCTGATCGACTTCCGCCGCCACGACAAGGACGGCGTCAACGCCCGCGTTGCCGAAATCGAGTACGATCCGAACCGCACGGCTCGCATCGCCCTCCTGCACTACGTTGATGGCACCAAGCGCTACATCATCGCCCCGAACAAGCTCTCCCAGGGCGACTTCGTGGAGGCCGGCGCCAACGCTGACATCAAGCCTGGCAACAACCTGCCCCTGCGCAACATCCCCGTCGGTACCGTTATCCACGCAGTTGAACTGCGTCCGGGTGGCGGCGCCAAGATGGCCCGTTCCGCTGGAGCTTCTGTTCAGCTCGTCGCCAAGGAAGGCCGTTTCGCCCAGCTGCGTCTGCCCTCCGGCGAAATCCGCAACGTTGATGTGCGCTGCCGCGCAACCATCGGCGAGGTCGGCAACGCCGAGCAGTCGAACATCAACTGGGGCAAGGCCGGCCGTATGCGGTGGAAGGGCGTTCGCCCGACCGTCCGTGGTGTCGCCATGAACCCGGTCGATCACCCGCATGGTGGTGGTGAAGGCAAGACCTCCGGTGGACGTCACCCGGTCAACCCGAATGGTAAGCCTGAAGGCCGTACCCGCCGTCCCAACAAAGAGAGCGACAAGCTTATTGTTCGTCGCCGTCGTACTGGCAAGAACAAGCGATAGGAGCCTGGACACATGCCACGCAGCCTGAAAAAAGGTCCTTTCGTTGACCAGCACCTCTTTGTGAAGGTAGCAAGGGAAAACGAAAAGGGCACCAAGAACGTCATCAAGACCTGGTCCCGCCGTTCGATGATCATCCCCGACATGCTCGGGCACACGATCGCCGTGCACGACGGACGCAAGCACATCCCGGTGTTTGTCACCGAGTCGATGGTCGGGCACAAGCTCGGCGAATTCGCTCCGACGCGGACATTCCGCGGCCATGTCAAGGACGACCGTAAGGGCAAGCGCCGCTAGGCGCCTGCACTTACGTCAAAGACGAGAGAAGGAAAGCAATGGAAGCCAAGGCAATTGCGCGTCACATCCGCGTAACGCCTATGAAGGCCCGGCGCGTCGTCAACCTTGTTCGTGGTAAGCAAGCGAACGAGGCTCTGGCAATTCTGAAGTTTGCCCCCCAGGCAGCTTCTGAGCCGGTATTCAAGGTAGTTCAGTCGGCAATCTCCAACGCCCGGGTCCTCGCGGACCGCGACGGCGTTGCGTTTGACGAAGGTGACCTCATCATCAGCGAAGCGTTTGTTGATGAAGGCCCGACCATGAAGCGGTTCCAGCCGCGTGCTCAGGGTCGTGCATTTCAGATCAAGAAGCGCACCAGCCACATCACCGTGGTAGTCGCTACCCCGGAGAAAGAGGAGGCTCGCTAAGTGGGACAGAAAGTAAACCCGCACGGGTTCCGACTCGGCATCACCACCGATCACGTATCGCACTGGTTCGCTGACAGCACCAAGTCCGGTCAGCGGTACAAGGACTTCGTTCGCGAAGACATCCGTATCCGCCAGCTCATGTCCACGGGCATGGAGCGCGCCGGTATCGCCAAGGTTGAGATCGAGCGCACCCGCGACCGCGTCCGCGTGGACATCCACACGGCACGTCCGGGCATCGTCATCGGCCGCCGCGGCGCTGAAGCAGACCGCATCCGCGGCGAGCTCGAAAAGCTCACCGGCAAGCAGGTCCAGCTGAACATCCTCGAGGTCAAGAACCCCGAGATGGAAGCCCAGCTTGTTGCCCAGGGTGTTGCCGAGCAGCTGACTTCCCGCGTGGCGTTCCGCCGTGCGATGAAGAAAGCCATGCAGTCCGCGCAGCGTGCCGGTGCCAAGGGTATCCGTATCGCCTGCTCCGGCCGTCTGGGTGGCGCAGAAATGTCCCGCTCGGAGTTCTACCGCGAAGGCCGTGTGCCCCTGCACACCCTCCGCGCGAACATCGACTACGGCTTCTACGAAGCCAAGACCACCTTCGGCCGCATCGGCGTGAAGGTCTGGATCTACAAGGGTGACGTCACCTCCAAGGAACTGGCTCAGCAGGCAGCTGCTGCTCCGTCCCGCGGACGCTCCGGCGACCGTCCGGGCCGCCCCGGTGGCGCCGACCGTGGTGACCGCCGCCGTCGTACCGACCGTCCGGCAGCCGACGCAGCACCTGCTGCTGCAGCTCCGGCAGCCGAGGCTGCTTCTGCCGCTCCGGCACAGGCAGCAGAAGGAGGACAGGCTTAAATGCTTATCCCACGTCGAGTCAAGCACCGTAAGCAGCACCACCCGGGTCGTTCCGGCGCTGCCACGGGCGGCACCAAGGTCTCCTTCGGTGAGTACGGTATCCAGGCCCTGAGCCCGGCTTACGTCACGAACCGTCAGATCGAATCTGCCCGTATCGCGATGACCCGCCACATCAAGCGTGGCGGTAAGGTCTGGATCAACATCTACCCGGACCGTCCGCTGACGAAGAAGCCGGCCGAAACCCGCATGGGTTCCGGTAAGGGTTCTCCGGAATGGTGGGTCGCCAACGTCAAGCCGGGCCGGGTTCTCTTCGAACTCTCCGGTGTCAATGAAGAGGTAGCTCGCGAGGCCCTGCGCCTGGCAATCCACAAGCTGCCGTTGAAGGCACGCATTGTGCGTCGCGAAGGTGGTGAATAGAAATGGCAGTAGGGTCGAAGGATCTCGCACCCGCACAGCTGGACGGTTTCGACAACGAGCGTCTCGTTGAAGAACTCCGCAAGTCCAAGGAAGAGCTGTTCAACCTGCGTTTCCAGTCCGCCACCGGTCAGCTGGAGAACCACGGTCGTCTGCGCGCGGTAAAGAAGGACATCGCACGCATCTACACCGTTCTCCGTGAGCGCGAGCTGGGCATTCGTGCCGAGGTTGCCGCACCGGTTGCGGAAGCCAAGGAAGAAAAGAAGTCCAAGAAGTCCACAGCCAAGGCTGAGAAGGCTGAGAAGCCGGCCGAGGCTGAGACCGAGGAGGACGCCAAGTGAGTGAAAAGGACGAGAACGTGACGGAAACTGGTTCCGCAACGGCAGCTGCCGAGCGCGGTTACCGTAAGACGCGTCGCGGCTACGTGGTCTCGGACAAGATGGAAAAGACCATCGTTGTCCAGGTTGAGGACCGCGTGAAGCACGCCCTGTACGGCAAGGTCATCCGCCGCACGTCGAAGGTGAAGGCCCACGACGAAGAGAACACCGCCGGCATCGGCGACCTCGTCGTGATCGCCGAGACCCGCCCGCTGTCCGCCAGCAAGCGGTGGCGCCTGGTGGAGATCCTCGAGAAGGCCAAGTAACACCTGCAGCCCTACTGTTTCCAGTAGCTGCACCGGAAACCCCCGTTCCCTTTGGGAGCGGGGGTTTTCCCGTTTACATGGGACGTCCGACGGCGGCCGCCCGGCTTAACACGGAGGCGGCTGCTGTGATATGGGGCTGGGCGCGAACTGTGCTAAGATTTTGAGTTTGTATGGCGCCTTTTGTGCCGTCAGCAAACCTCGTAAACAATCGTGCCACGGCATAGTGCCCCCTTGCGCTTGGACTGCGTCCAAAACCGCCTGGGAAGCAAATGTTTTTGGCACGGGCGTTTAGGCCTGGTCTGGCAAAATCCAGGCAGGTCAAGAGACACCCCGATCAACCGTTCCGCAAGGCTCATTCCGTAGGAAGATTTTCGGTCTGAGAACCCGCGCGACGCAAGGAGTAAATAGTGATTCAGCAGGAGTCGCGACTGAAGGTCGCCGACAACACGGGTGCTAAGGAAATCCTTACCATCCGCGTTCTCGGTGGATCTGGCCGTCGCTACGCAGGCATCGGCGACGTCATCGTCGCTACCGTCAAGGACGCAATCCCGGGCGGCAACGTAAAGAAGGGCGACGTCGTCAAGGCTGTCATCGTCCGTACCAAGAAGGAACGCCGCCGTGCGGATGGTTCCTACATCAAGTTTGACGAGAACGCAGCTGTGATCCTGAAGAACGACGGTGACCCCCGCGGTACCCGTATCTTCGGACCGGTTGGTCGTGAACTCCGTGACAAGAAGTTCATGAAGATCGTTTCTCTGGCTCCGGAGGTGCTCTAGTCCATGGCTAAGATCAAGAAGGGTGACCTGGTTCAGGTCATCACTGGCGCCAAGGCTGAGCGCGGCGGCGACCGTGGCAAGCAGGGCAAGGTTCTGCGCGTCTTCCCCGACACCAACCGCGTGCTGGTTGAAGGCATCAACCGCGTAACCAAGCACACCAAGGTCGGTCAGTCGCAGCGCGGCACCAAGACCGGTGGCATCGAGGTCGTCGAGGCACCGATCCACATCTCCAACGTGGCTCTCGTGGACCCGTCGACCAAGAAGCCGACCCGCGTCGGTTTCCGCCTCGACACCGTTGAGAAGGACGGCGTCAAGAAGACCGTCCGCATCCGCGTGGCCAAGAGCTCCGGGAAGGACATCTAATGACTGAGACTCTCGAGACTCCGGCAACGAAGATCGTTCCTCGTCTGAAGACCAAGTACGCAGAATCCATCAAGGCTGCGCTGCAGGATGAATTCAAGTACGAGAACGTCAACCAGGTTCCCCGTCTGGTCAAGGTTGTTGTGAACATGGGTGTTGGAGATGCCGCCAAGGACTCCAAGCTGATCGACGGCGCTGTCCGCGACCTCACCCTGATCACCGGCCAGAAGCCGCAGGTAACCAAGGCCCGCAAGTCGATCGCCCAGTTCAAGCTGCGCGAAGGCATGCCCATCGGTGCACACGCTACCCTGCGTGGCGACCGCATGTGGGAATTCGTGGACCGTCTGGTCACGCTGGCTCTGCCGCGTATCCGTGACTTCCGCGGCCTCAGCGGCAAGCAGTTCGATGGCAACGGCAACTACACCTTCGGTCTGACCGAGCAGGTTATGTTCCACGAGATCGACCAGGATTCCATTGACCGCGTTCGCGGTATGGACATCACGGTTGTGACCACCGCCAAGACCGACGACGAAGGCCGCGCGCTGCTCAAGGCGCTTGGTTTCCCGTTCAAGACCGAAGCTTAATTAGCTACGTAAAAGGTCCGGCCGTTTTGATCCCTCAGGGACAGCGCGGCGGAAACCGTTACGAGGAAGGGCAAGAGCCCAAATGACTATGACAGATCCTGTCGCAGACATGCTTACACGTCTGCGCAATGCAAACTCGGCATACCACGATTCCGTGTCTATGCCTTACAGCAAGCTCAAGGCACGCGTTGCTGACATCCTGAAGGCGGAAGGTTTCATCGCCGGCTGGAAGGAAGAAGACGCTGAGGTCGGCAAGAAGCTGACCCTCGAGCTGAAGTTCGGTCCGAACCGCGAGCGTTCGATCGCCGGTGTCCGCCGCATCTCCAAGCCGGGTCTCCGCGTTTACGCGAAGTCCACCAACCTGCCACACGTGCTGGGTGGCCTGGGTATCGCAATCCTGTCCACCTCTTCCGGCCTCCTGACTGACAAGCAGGCCGGCAAGAAGGGCGTGGGCGGCGAAGTCCTCGCTTACGTCTGGTAACGGGAAAGGAAGAGAATAATGTCACGTATTGGACGTCTCCCCATCACCGTTCCTGCCGGCGTTGAGGTTAAGGTTGACGGCTCTGTCGTCAGCGTCAAGGGTTCCAAGGGCGAGCTGAGCCACACTGTGGCCAGCCCGATCGAGGTTGCTCTGGACGACAACACCCTGACCGTCACCCGCCCGAACGATGAGCGCGCCTCCCGTTCGCTCCACGGCCTGACCCGCACCCTGATCTCTAACATGATCCAGGGCGTCACCGCAGGCTACGAGAAGAAGCTTGAAATCGTCGGTACCGGTTACCGCGTTCAGGCCAAGGGATCTGACCTTGAGTTCGCTCTCGGCTACAGCCACCCGGTCAGCGTTTCGGCACCGGCCGGCATCACCTTTGCAGTAGAGGGGCCGACCAAGCTCTCTGTCTCAGGCATCAACAAGCAGCAGGTCGGCGAGGTTGCTGCCAACATTCGCAAGCTGCGTAAGCCGGACCCCTATAAGGGCAAGGGCATTCGCTACGCCGGCGAAGTCATCCGCCGCAAGGTCGGAAAGGCTGGTAAGTAACCATGGCCATCGCAATTAACAAGAAGCGTACGAACAAGAGCAAGTCTGCTTCGCGCAGCCGCCGCCAGCTTCGTATCCGCAAGCGCATCTCCGGAACGGCTGTACGTCCCCGCCTGGTCGTCAACCGCTCCGCACGCCACGTATTTGTCCAGGTTGTCGACGACACCATCGGCCAGACCGTAGCGAGCGCATCCACACTGGAAGCCGACCTTCGTGCATTCGACGGTGACAAGACCGCCAAGGCCAAGCGCGTTGGCGAGCTCGTAGCCGAGCGTGCCAAGGCTGCCGGAGTCGAAGCAGTGGTCTTCGACCGTGGTGGTAACAAGTACCACGGCCGGATCGCCGCCGTCGCTGACGGTGCACGTGAAGGTGGGCTGTCACTGTGACGGAAGCAAACAAGGAAAAGGACACTGTGTCTGCAGATCAGAAGGCGACTGAAGCCGTAGCTGCTGAGGCCACTGAGACCACTGCCCCCGCAGCTGCCGACGACCGCCGTGGTGGCGCCCGTCGCGGCGAGCGTGGCGACCGTGGCCAGGGCCGCGGCGACCGTGGTGGCCGTGGTGGCCGCGACGGCGGCCGTGAAGCCGAGAAGAGCCAGTTCGTAGAGCGCGTTGTTACCATCAACCGCGTTTCCAAGGTCGTCAAGGGTGGTCGTCGCTTCAGCTTCACCGCACTCGTCGTCGTTGGTGACGGTAACGGCATGGTCGGCGTCGGCTACGGCAAGGCCAAGGAAGTTCCCGCTGCAATCGCAAAGGGCGTTGAAGAGGCCAAGAAGTCCTTCTTCCGCGTTCCCCGCGTTGGCAACACCATCCCTCACCGCGTTCAGGGTGAAGCCGCCGCAGGCGTCGTAATGCTGCGTCCGGCTTCCGCCGGTACCGGTGTTATCGCCGGTGGCCCGGTCCGTGCAGTACTGGAGTGCGTGGGCATCCACGACATCCTCTCCAAGTCGCTCGGTTCCTCGAACGCCATCAACATCGTTCACGCGACTGTTGACGCCCTGAAGCGCCTCGAAGAGCCGGCAGCAGTGGCAGCACGCCGCGGCCTCCCGCTGGACGAGATCGCCCCGCCGGCACTGGTGAAGGCTCTCCTGAACCAGAAGGCAGGTGTCTAAGCAATGGCAAAGAACCTGATTCCCTCCGACGCCCAGTTGGAGATCACTCAGATCAAGTCCGCCATTGGCGGCAAGCAGAACCAGCGCGACACCCTGCGGTCCCTCGGCCTGAAGCGGATCGGACACACCGTTGTCCGCACCGCCGACGCCGTGACCGTTGGAATGCTCAACACGGTTCCGCACCTGGTAAAGGTAGAGGAGGCGAAGTAAATGGCAGAGAAGAACACTGCTGAGAAGGCACAGAGCGCCGCTGCTGAGAAGCAGAACGCACTGAAGGTTCACCACCTGCGTCCCGCCCCGGGTGCCAAGACCGCCAAGACCCGCGTTGGTCGTGGTGAAGGTTCCAAGGGTAAGACCGCCGGTCGCGGTACCAAGGGTACGAAGGCCCGCTACCAGGTCAAGGCTGGCTTTGCCGGCGGCCAGCTGCCGCTGCACATGCGCCTGCCGAAGCTGCGCGGCTTCAAGAACCCGTTCCGGGTCGAGTTCCAGGTTGTAAACCTGGACCGTCTCAACGAGCTCTTCCCGGAAGGTGGCACTGTCACCGTGGAGGATCTGGTTGCAAAGGGTGCCGTTCGCAAGAACCAGCCCGTGAAGGTGCTTGGCACCGGCGACATCACCGTCAAGGTTGACGTCACCGCCCACGCATTCTCGGCCAGCGCCACTGAAAAGATCGCTGCAGCAGGCGGAAGCACCACCGCTCTCTAGGAGACGCCTCCAGAGGACGGTGGGCTGATGCCCGTCGTTGAACTCCCGGTACGCGGGGCCGAGGCCCCCGTGCCGGGAGTTTTCCGTATCCCGACGTCTTTCGGATTGTTCGCATAGCGCAATCAACCGTTAGACTCGGTTGTTGGGTTTATTGTCCCGCATCACAAGACTTATTAATTTCTGAGGAGGACGCTTGCTTAGCGCATTCGGCCGGGCTTTTCGAACGCCTGATCTGCGACGCAAGTTGTTGTTCACGCTGGGAATCATCACAATCTTCCGCTTGGGAGCCTTCATCCCCTCGCCTGGTGTGAACTACCAGAATGTCCAGCAATGCTTGTCGACCGGGCAGACCCAGGGCGGGATCTACCAGCTCGTCAATCTTTTCAGCGGCGGTGCATTGCTGCAGGTCTCCATCTTCGCTTTGGGAATCATGCCGTACATCACGGCAAGCATCATCGTGCAGCTGCTCCGGGTGGTCATTCCCCGGTTCCAGCAGCTGCATGAAGAAGGCGCCTCGGGGCAGTCGAAGCTGACGCAGTACACGCGTTACCTCACCATTGCCCTCGGCCTGCTGAACGCCACCACGCTGGTGTCCCTCGCGCGCTCCGGTCAGCTCCTGCCCGGCTGCAACCTGCCGATCATCCCGGACAACAGCGTCATCACCACGATCCTGATCATCATCACGCTGACGGCCGGCACAGGCCTCATCATGTGGATGGGCGAACTGGTGACCGAAAAGGGTGTGGGCAACGGCATGTCGCTGCTCATCTTCACCGCCATCGCGGCTGGCTTCCCCACCTCCCTGGGTGCCATCTGGACCTCACAGGGGCCGGGCACGTTCTTCCTCGTCCTCGCCATCGGCCTCCTGACGGTTGCCCTGGTGGTCTTCGTGGAGCAGTCGCAGCGCCGCATCCCGGTGCAGTATGCCAAGCGGATGATCGGTCGCCGGACTGTGGGCGGCACCAGCACCTACATTCCCATCAAGGTGAACATGGCCGGCGTTATCCCGGTGATCTTCGCGTCCTCCATGCTCTACCTGCCGGCGTTGATCTCGCAGTTCAACCAGCCGCAGCAGGGGGAGCCGATCCAGCCGTGGGTTGAGTGGATCAACAACAACCTGACCCGCGGTGACCACCCCATCTACATGGCGCTCTACTTCGCCATGATTGTTTTCTTTACATACTTCTACGTCGCGATCACCTTCAATCCTGAAGAGGTCTCGGACAACATGAAGAAATACGGCGGCTTCATTCCGGGTATACGTGCCGGCAGGCCGACCGCGGATTACCTGCAGTACGTCCTGTCGCGGATTACGCTTCCCGGGGCCATTTACCTTGGCTTCGTGGCGCTGATCCCGCTGGTGGCGCTCGTGCTGATCAACGCGAACCAGAACTTCCCGTTCGGTGGCACCTCGATTCTGATCATGGTGGGCGTTGGCCTGGAAACCGTCAAGCAAATTGACGCGCAGCTACAGCAGCGTCACTACGAAGGGCTATTGCGATGACCAGAATGTTGATTATCGGACCACCGGGTTCGGGCAAGGGTACGCAGGCGGAACGCATCTCGGAGCGCCTTGGCGTCGTTGCGATCTCCACCGGCGACATCTTCCGTGCGAACGTCAAGGGCGAGACCCCGCTGGGTGTCGAGGCCAAGAAGTACATGGATGCCGGGGACTTCGTGCCGGACAGCGTGACCAACAAGATGGTCCGCGACCGTCTCAGCGAAACCGACGTCGAAGACGGCTTCCTGCTGGACGGCTACCCGCGCACCACGGCCCAGGTTGACTACCTGGATGAGATTCTGGCCAATGGTGACCAGAGGCTCGACGTGGTCCTGCAGCTGACGGCGGACGACGAGGAGCTCGTTGCACGCCTCCTGGGCCGTGCCAAGGAAACCGGGCGCAGCGACGACAACGAGGCCGTCATCCGCCACCGGCTGGACCTTTACCACGAGCAGACCGAAGCTGTGGTGGCGAAGTATGCCGAGCGCGGCATCCTGACCCAGGTGGACGGCATCGGCGCCATCGACGAAGTCACCGACCGCGTCATGCAGGCCATCAAAGAGGCTCAGGCAGCCTGATTCAGTAACCACGCTACGAGGCTCCTCCCGGTTCATTGGGAGGGGCCTCCGGCTTTTAGCCGTACAACGGCTAGCCCTGCTGGCATCCGCCGGCGGGGGCACCACCGAGAGGAAACCGCAGATGGCATTCGGCCAGCCACGGATTGAATACAAGACCAATGCCCAGATGCGCACGATGCACGAAGCCGGGCTGGTCCTGAACCGCGCCCTGGACGCTGCTGTGGCCGCGGCCGCACCTGGGGTCACCACGAAGCAGCTTGACGAGGTGTTCGCCGGGGTCCTCCTGGAAGCCGGCGCAAAGTCCAACTTCCTCGGCTACCACGGGTTCCCCGCCACCATCTGCACGTCCGTGAACGAGGAAGTGGTCCACGGGATCCCGGGACCCAGGGTTCTGCGGGACGGTGACATCATCTCGATCGACGGCGGCGCGATCGTGGACGGCTGGCACTCGGATTCTGCCCGCACTGTCATTGTTGGGACCGCTGATCCGGAGGACCAGCGACTGTCGGACGTCACCCAGGCCGCCATGTGGCGGGGCATCGCGGCCCTGGCCACCGGCAAATTCGTGGGCGACATCGGCTGCGCCGTGGACGACTACGTCTCCTCCGTGCCGGGCAAACCACTGGGCATACTCGAGGACTATGTCGGCCACGGCATCGGCTCCGAGATGCACATGGCTCCGGACGTGCTGAACTACCGCTCAAGCCACCGGGGCCCGAAGATCCGCCCGGGCCTGTGCCTCGCCATCGAGCCGATGCTCGTGCGCGGCAGCATCGAAACCGCTGTCCTGGACGATGACTGGACGGTGGTCACGACGGACGGCAAGCGGTCCTGCCAGTGGGAGCACTCCGTCGCCGTCCATGAGAAGGGCATCTGGGTGCTGTCCGCGCCCGACGGCGGCGCTGCCCAGCTGGCACCGCTTGGTGTGGTCCCGGTTCCGATTCCCTGACGACGCTCAGTTTCCCTCGCGACACTCAAAATCCCTGGCGCTACCGGAATTCCGGTAGCGCCAGGGATTTTGCGCGTCATGGACGAGTTTGCGCATCGCAGCGAAGGGAGTGGACCACAATGGGAGCCATGGGAGCGACGGGAAAGATCACTGACGTGCCTGGCCTGCGGGTCGGTCACCGGCAGAAGTCCGACGGCGGCTGGCTGAGCGGCGTGACGGTGGTCCTGCCGCCGCCGGGAACCGTGGGCTCGGTGGATGTCCGCGGGGGAGGCCCCGGCACCCACGAGACCGATGCGCTGGACCCCACCACCCTGGTCCCGACCGTGGACGCTGTGGTCCTCACGGGCGGGAGCGCCTACGGCCTTGTGACCGCGCACGGCGTCCAGCGCTGGTGCGAGGAGCACGGACGCGGCTTCGCAGTCACCGGCGGGGTGGTTCCGATCGTCCCCGCGGCCGCCATCTTCGACCTCGGCCGCGGCGGCGACTTCTCGGCCCGCCCCGACGCCGGGATGGGCTATGCAGCGGCCGCCGCCGCAGGCGCACAAATGGAAGGGCACGACGTCGAACGCGGCAATGTGGGCGCTGGCACCGGAGCGGTCATGGGACGGGGCAAATACAAGGGGGGAGTAGGCACCGCCTCGGTTCCCCTGGAAAACGGAGTGGTTGTCGGAGCCCTGGCCGTGGTGAATGCGGTGGGCCTGCCGCTTGTTGAGCCGGGGAAAACGGAGGCTACCGATTTCGACAAGCTCACTGACCGGGAGGACCCGCCACTCAACACCACCCTCGTCGTTGTCGCCACCAACGCGGACCTTGACCCGGCCGAATGCAAGCGGACCGCGTCCGCGGCCCATGCCGGACTGGCCAGGGCGCTGAACCCGAGCCACACCTTGGCAGACGGGGACACGGTGTTCTGCCTGGCAACCGGCGGCGCCAGCCTGGATCGGAGCACGGAAACTGCCCGGCAGGTAAGCCTCATTACCCTGCAGAGTGCGGCAGCCGACGTCGTGCGGTTGGCCATTTTGGACGGGGTCCGCAGCGCGGAGGGCGTAACGACTGAGTCAGGCACCTTCGCGGCATACAGATTTGATGCGCCCCGATTTTGATGCGTACCGCGGCATTGTGCGCTACCATGGCTGGATTTAACATTCCGGCCCGAATGCCGTAGTGTTGCATGTTGGTTGTCTGCCCTGCCACGCCCATTTGCGGCCGGCTGGCGACGATCAATCAATCAAAAAACGTCCGCAGTCATGCCCGGTGCAATTCGGGTGGGCTGAGGCAAACAACAGTTAGCGGAGGATATGGCCAAGAAGGACGGGGTCATAGAGATCGAGGGCGTAGTGACTGAGGCGCTGCCCAACGCGATGTTTCGCGTTGAGCTCACCAACAAGCACATCGTCCTGGCACACATCTCTGGAAAAATGCGCCAGCACTACATCAGGATTCTCCCTGAGGACCGCGTAGTGGTGGAGCTGAGCCCTTACGACCTCACACGTGGTCGTATCGTCTACCGCTACAAGTAAACGTTGGGCGGCCAGAGCAACTGCCGAAGGCCGGTCCATCGGACCAACTGCTATCACGCAAAGGAACGCCATGAAGGTCAAGCCGAGCGTCAAGCAGATCTGCGAAAAGTGCAAAGTGATCCGCCGTAATGGCCGGGTCATGGTGATCTGCGAGAACCCGCGCCACAAGCAGCGCCAGGGCTAATTCCCTTCCGGGAATCCCTGGGTTGCTAACCCACGCAAGTAAATAAAAGGCAGCACAAGCTGAACTGGAACATTGAGCTCTAAAGAGTCCGGACAGCTAACCCCCGGTCGGAGGCTGGGGCCGCACTGAAAGTGCGGGTGTACTGCCTACGACCTCCGGTTTATTCAAGGAGTACTGCCACTATGGCTCGTCTCGCTGGCGTAGACATTCCCCGCGAAAAGCGGCTGGAAATTGCGCTTACTTACATCTACGGCGTGGGCAAGACCCGTGCACACGAAACCCTGGCTGCCACCGGCATCAGCGCTGACGTCCGCGTAAAGGACCTCAGCGACGCCGAGCTGGTCCAGCTGCGTGACTACATTGAAGGCAACTACAAGGTTGAGGGTGACCTTCGCCGCGAAGTGGCCGCAGATATCCGCCGCAAGGTTGAAATCGGCAGCTACGAAGGCCTGCGTCACCGCAAGGGCCTGCCCGTACGCGGTCAGCGTACGAAGACCAACGCGCGTACCCGCAAGGGCCCGAAGCGTACCGTCGCCGGCAAGAAGAAGGCCCGTTAATCCCTGAGGGATTAACTCGGTTTTCCCCCGATAACTTTCTGTAGGAGAAAAAATGCCCCCGAAGACTCGTGGCGCGGTTCGCAAGCCGCGTAAGAAGGACAAGAAGAATATCGCGCTTGGCCAGGCGCACATCAAGAGCACCTTTAACAACACCATCGTGTCCATCACGGACCCGACCGGTGCTGTCATCTCCTGGGCTTCCGCCGGTGAGGTTGGATTCAAGGGCTCGCGTAAGTCCACCCCGTTCGCTGCACAGATGGCTGCCGAAGCTGCTGCCAAGCGTGCACAGGAGCACGGCCTGAAGAAGGTTGACGTGTTCGTCAAGGGACCGGGATCCGGACGCGAGACCGCCATCCGTTCGCTGCAGGCTGCTGGCCTCGAGGTTGGCTCCATCCAGGACGTCACCCCCGCCGCGCACAACGGCTGCCGTCCCCCGAAGCGCCGCCGCGTCTAAGCTTTTCCGCTGCCCGGAGCTTGCCCGGACCCTTACCGGGTCCGGGCAAGCCCAGCGCGTTAAGTCTTCAGACCGATTTTCCACCACCTGTGTTGCGTCATATAGCGGATGCTCGCCGAAAGGAAACCTAAGTGCTCATTGCACAGCGCCCCACCCTCTCCGAAGAGGTCGTCTCCGATAACCGCTCCCGCTTCATCATTGAACCGCTGGAGCCGGGCTTCGGATACACCCTCGGAAACTCCCTCCGCCGTACCCTGCTCTCTTCTATCCCCGGTGCCGCTGTAACCAGCATCCGGATCGATGGCGTGCTGCACGAGTTCACCACGGTTCCGGGTGTTAAGGAAGATGTCACCGAGATCATCCTGAACATCAAGAACCTGTCCGTGTCCTCCGAGCACGACGAGCCGGTTGTTGCTTACCTGCGCAAGCAGGGACCCGGAGTCGTCACCGCCGCGGACATCGCTCCGCCGGCAGGCGTCGAATTCCACAACCCGGATCTGCACATTGCCACGCTGAACTCGAAGGGCAAGTTCGAACTCGAACTGACCATCGAGCGCGGCCGCGGCTACGTTTCGGCAGCTCAGAACAAGTCCGGCGACGCAGAGATCGGCCGTATCCCGGTCGACTCCATCTACTCGCCGGTGCTGAAGGTTACTTTCCGCGTGGAAGCCACCCGTGTTGAGCAGCGCACCGACTTCGACAAGCTCATTGTCGACGTCGAGACCAAGCAGGCCATCGCCCCGCGCGATGCGGTTGCTTCCGCAGGTACCACCCTGGTGGAACTCTTCGGTCTGGCCCGCGAGCTGAACACCGCAGCTGAAGGTATCGAGATCGGTCCGTCGCCGACGGATGCTGCCCTGGCAGCAGACATGGCCCTGCCGATCGAGGATCTGGACCTCACCGTCCGTTCCTACAACTGCCTCAAGCGTGAGGGCATCCACACCGTGGGTGAACTCGTTGCCCGCTCCGAGGCTGACCTGATGGACATCCGTAACTTCGGTGCCAAGTCCATCGATGAGGTCAAGGCAAAGCTGGTTGAACTGGGACTGTCCCTCAAGGACTCGCCTCCCGGCTTCGACCTCGCCGCCCGCGCCGCAGCCATCGAAGAGGACGACGCCGCGTTCAGCGACGACGAGCTCTAACAAGCAGATCTTGGCCGGCGGGCTGGATGCACCATGGTGTGCGCAGCCCCACCGGCTTCCATATGAGGAGAAACAACTATGCCTACCCCCACTAAGGGTCCGCGCCTCGGTGGCGGCCCGGCTCACGAGCGTCTCATGCTCGCGAACCTGGCTTCCGCACTGTTCGAGCACAAGCGGATCACCACCACGGTCACCAAGGCCAAGCGCCTGAAGCCGTACGCCGAGCGCCTGGTCACCTTCGCCAAGCGCGGCGACCTCGCATCCCGCCGCCGCGTTCTCGGCCTGATCAGCAACAAGGGCGTCGTCCACGAGCTGTTCACCGACATCGCGCAGGCAGTGGAGAACCGCGACGGCGGCTACACCCGCATCACCAAGATCGGCAACCGCAAGGGCGACAACGCTCCCATGGCTGTCATCGAGCTGGTTCTCGAGCCCGTTTCGGCCAAGCAGGCCGTAGTCGCGGAGGCTACTGCTGCTGCCAAGCGCGATGCAGACAAGGCCGCCCCGGCTGCCGAGGAAGCCCCCGAGGCAGAGGCCGCTGAGACTGAAGCCGCTGAGGCTCCCGAGGCTACGGAAGCCTCCAAGACTGAGGCTGCTGCAACCGAAGAGGCTCCGGCCGCTGAGGAAGCTCCGGCTGAAGAAGCTGCTGACGAGTCCAAAAAGGACGCGAAGTAATTCGCTGAATCCTTCGCATAGACTTAAGTCTATGAACGACCAAAAACCCGCGGCCCCCGTATTGGGGGGCGGCGGGTTTTTGCGTATCCGGCTTGATTTGGCGTACGACGGCGGCCCCTTCAGCGGGTGGGCGGTGCAGCCGGGACTGCGCACAGTCCAGGGAACCCTGGAAGCGGCGCTGGAGCTGGTGATCCGCCGGCCGGTCCGGGTCACCGTAGCGGGGCGGACAGACGCCGGTGTTCACGCCCGCGGCCAGGTGGTCCACCTTGATCTGACGGAAGCCGAGTGGCTGGGACTGAACCGTGGCGCCGAACTTGATCCCGCCGTCGCGCTTTTACGCAGGCTGCGGGGTGCACTGAGTCGGGGGCTCGGGGACCTGACGGGCGCCATTGTGGTGCACCAGGTGTCCATCGCGCCGGAGGGTTTCGACGCGCGCTTTTCCGCGCTGTGGCGCCGCTACAGCTACCGCATCGCCGACGGGCCGGCGCTCTGGGACCCGTTGGGCCGGTACGACACGCTCTGGCACAAGGCGCCGCTTGACGTGGACCTCCTGAACGAGGGGGCGTCCAAGCTGCTGGGGCTGCAGAACTTCCTCTCCTACTGCAAGCCGCGCGAGGGCTCCACCACCATCCGCGAACTGCAGCGCTTCGAGTTCACCCGCGGCCCGGACGGCGTTATTGTGGCCACGGTCCAGGCCGACGCGTTCTGCCACAACATGGTGCGTGCGCTCGTGGGTTCGGCGCTGTATGTGGGGGAGGGGGTCGAGCCGCCGGGATGGCTGCACGAGCGGCTGCTGGCCAGGAAGCGTGACGCCCGCTCCGTGCTGGCGGCCCCGCATCCGTTGGTGCTGGAGGAAGTGGCCTACCCGTCGGACGACGAGCTGCTTGCACGCGCCGTACTCACGCGTGCCCTGCGGGAGTAAGTCCCTGCATTAACCCTCTTCTGAGGGCCCTGCCTCAGTTCCGGGCCTGCTGCCAGTAGGCTGGGAGGCAGTCTTTAGTCATGTAGTCCTTACAGGGGGTAAGGGATGAATGATCGTCGCGTTGTTGTGGTTATCGAACAGGACCAGGAGGTCAGCGCGCTGTTGTGCGAGACCCTTGGTGACGCTGGTTTTGAGGTGCATTGCTCGGCCACCGGCGAGGCAGGGCTGGCGCTGGTCCGGGCGGTGCAGCCGGATACTGTCACGGTGAATGGGTCGCTGCCGGACATGGACGGCCTCGAGGTGGTGAGGCGCATCCGGAAGTTCAGCCACGCGTACCTGTTGATTGTCAGCGAAAGCAGTGATCTTGGGGCCACTGTGCAGGCCTTCGATGCCGGAGCTGACGACTATCTGGTCACACCCCTCCGGCCCCGTGAACTCCGCGTGCGTGTCGACGGTATGCTGCGGCGCCCGCGGCAATTGCGGGAGAGCCGGCGTGCAATTTCTGAAACGGTCGTGGAAGCAGTGACACGGTGCCTGGAGCACAAGGGTCTGGAGGTGGACACGGTTGCCCGTTGCGTGCGACTGGCAGGGCGGACGGTGGAACTTACCAGGACAGAGTTCGACCTGCTCCATCTTATTGTGGAGCAGGGGAAACGCGTGGTGACGAAGACCGAGCTGGCCCGCCACCTGCAGCTCGAGGACCTGGGACCCGGACGCCCCCGGAAAGTGGACACGGACCGCGTCATCGAAGTCCACATCGGAAACCTGAGGCGAAAGCTTGGAGACGACGCACGGTCTCCGAAGTGGCTCAAGACAGTCCGCGGCCTGGGATACACGCTGACGTAGCCCGCGGTGGACTGTGCCCCTGCAAACGGGGGGTGGCACGGAAAATCCTAAGAAAATGCCAAGGGTGCAGGAGCACCGTAGGAGCATGAAATCACTACGAAGCGACGAGGTTGTTGCAGTCCGCGGCGTTCTTACCGATACGCATCCGGTCGATTTCTATGCGCTTGGCGTCGCGGGGGCGATTGACCGCTTGACCCTTCCGCTGCGCGAGCGCGGGACCGTGGTTCACCTGGAGGCTCCGCACCACGGAATGGAGGTGGACCGGAAGTGTGCCACCCTCCTCTATCGGGCCGCCCAGGAGCTCCTCAGCAACGTGTACAAATTCGCCCACGCCTCGGCCGTGACCATTCGGCTGGGCTGCCTCAGCCATCCGCCCCTCTGCCATGACGTTCAGCTCAAAGTGACCGACGACGGCACCGGTTTCGATGTCCAGGCAGCAACCCAGGGCCGGCATTCCGGGATGGGGCTGCGGCTCATGCGGCTCGCCGTGGAAACGGCCGGCGGCCACATGCTGATCGACTCGTCCTCCGCGGGTACGTGCGTGAACATCACGCTGCCGCTGGACTGAGTGTCCCCGGGCTGAGAGTGCCCTTGCTGGGAGCCGGCGAATGGAACTGCACAGGTTAGGAAGGTTCCCGGGGCAGTGTCATGGTGAACGTAGTCCCGGCGCCCGCCTTGCTCTCGCACGTGATGGCGCCACCATGCCGTTCCACGATTGTCTTCGTAATGGAGAGGCCGAGGCCCACTCCGGGGATTGCCGCCTCCTGGGCGGCCTGGGTACGGAAGAACCTGGTGAAGATCCGGGAGGTCTCCTCTTCACTGATGCCCATTCCGGTGTCCTGGACCTGTAGCTGCACCCAGTCATCAGTGGTGCGGGCGCGAACCGTCACTGCACCGCCGTCCGGAGAGTATTTGATGGCGTTGGACACCAGATTGTCGAGTGCCTGCGAGATGCGGAGCGGATCGGCATGCGCCCAGAGGGGTGCCGGGGCGTCGACGCTGAGGGAGACGTGGGAGGCGTCGGCCTGCGTCTGGGCGGATCCCACGGTGGTGTCGATGAGGCTGGCCAGATCTGTCCTCCGGGCATGGACCGCCAGCACTGCGGAGGCCGAGACGAGCAGATCGGACACCAGAGACAGGAGCCGTTCGGCATTCCTCTGCACCACTTCAAGCCGCTGCACTGCCGCCGGTGACAGGGCGTCAGCCTCATCCAGCACCAGGTCAACATTCCCCAGCACCGACATCAGCGGGCTGCGGAATTCGTGGGAGACATTGGAGATCAGTTCCTCCTTCGCGGAGAGCGCGTCCACGAGCCCGGTCACATCGCTGTAGACGATGACAGCGCCGCTGAACCCGCCGTCGTCGTTCCTCATGATCCGGGCAGCCGTGGAAACGGCACGCCGCGCGCTGCCTTCGCCGAGCCACACCAGATAGTTCGCAAACGTCTCGCCCGCAATCGCCCGGTGGATCGGTCGCTTGTCCTCCGGCAGCGGGGTGACCTTGTCCTGGCCGAACATGAGCTGCTTGGATTCCTCGATTTCCGCGGCTCCCCCCGCGGGAGATGCGGCACGCTGGAACATTTTTTGCTGGTCGTTGACGAGCACTTTATGGCCGTCGGCGTCTACGGCCACAATACCGACGTCGATGGTGTCGAGGATGGTTTTGAAAAGCCTTTCACGAGCTCTGCTTTGTATGAGCAGTTCCCGGAGTTCGGCATCCTTTTTTTCGAGCCGTTGGCGCTGCAGACGGATATTGGCGCTGGCGAACCGGATTGCCAGGGAGACGGCCAGCATCATGAGGGGCAACAGGGTGGCAGTGGCAATGTCCGAAGGTGAAATATTGGGGAACTTTTGCACCAGTGAAGGCAGCCCGATGAGCAGGGGTCCGAAGAAACTGAGCAAAATGCTGGTCTTCACGAAGGAACCCGATGCCGAGAGCCAGATCACCGGGAATATTGCCAGCACTCCCAGGCCAGCTACAGAAGGAACGGCTCCGTTGCGGGCGAGGCCGATCACCAGGAGGTCAAGAATCGGAATGATGAGGTAGGAATTTGCCGGAAGCCGCTCCCAAGGAACCACCAAGCACGCCAGGAACAACACGCCCATCAGGGCTATGGACGCAAGAAAGACGGCATTCTCGATGAGCCTGGGCCACACTGAAGGCGCGGCTATGGCGAAGGCGGCAAGAAGGAGCGTTACCGGGAGTTGGCAAAGCGCCACCTGGACTCTCGGCTTCAGCCTTCTGTAAAAGCGGTCAGTGTCACGGACCAACACGTGTTCACCCAAGGGCGCAGCCCCCGCCCTTGGAGTCGAATATCAAAACGTGAGACCGTATTATTTTGTCCCCACCCATGGTGCCATTATGCACACCATTTCCTCTGTGTCGGCAGTCCCAATCGGCTCTTGGTTGTAGGTTGCAAAACATATGCACAATTTAGGGTGTCTGGTTGCCGAGTCCGTTGTAGCCTAGGTAATCAGGTAGTGCTTTCCGCATTGCGCTGGGCGGTGCGGTGGTTTTACCTGATATGGGGTAATCGTGGGCGAACTTGGCGTGGCCGTAGTGATTGAAGATGACGACGACGTCCGCAATCTGCTTGACGCGGTCCTTCAGCAGGCTGGCTTCGAGGTGCACTCTGCAGCCACGGGACGTGATGGTGTTGACGTTGTGCGTCAATATCCGGTGAATGTGATCACGCTTGACGTGGGATTACCGGACATCGACGGTTTTGAGGTTCTTCGCAGAATCCGGCAATTCAGTGACGCGTACGTTGTCATGCTCACGGGCAGAGACGAGGAACTGGACACAATCACGGCGCTTCAGGGCGGCGCGGACGACTACATCACCAAGCCGTTCAGGCCCCGTGAGTTGCGGGCCCGCATCTCGGCCATGATGCGCCGGCCGCGGCACGGATCGGCGGGCGACGATGATGCTCCGGCCTTGTCGTCCGGTGGCAGCGGCGCCGGCGGTGGCGCTACAACCGTCCGCCGAAGCAAGGTGCTGCAGCATAATGGCCTGTCGCTCGACATGGAGACGCGGACTGTTTCCCTTCGCGGCACGCCGCTGGCGTTGACCCGCAGCGAGTTTGACCTGCTACAGGAGCTGCTGAAGGGAACAGGGGCCGTGCGCACACGGGCCGACCTGGTCAGGGTTGTCCGCGGGGAATATTACGGTGAGGACACATACATCAGCGAGGCCGACGAGCGGGCCGTCGAGGTCCACATAGGAAACCTTCGCCGGAAGCTCCGTGAGGATCCCCAGGAACCACGCTGGCTCGTGACGGTACGCGGTGTGGGATACCGGTTGGCGCCGAAGCGGGCGGAGTAGCGCTGCCTGTGTCCGGCTGCTTCGGCGGCAGCCGGGCTAGCGTCCTCTGAGATAAGCTCGCTTCAGCGCGGTGACGGTCTGCACGCCTGTCTGCGCCACCACCGGCAAGAGCATCCTCAGCGCGGGAAGGTCACCGGCCCTGATGAGGCGCTCCGATTCCACGGCCAGGCTGGCGAGACGCGACCCGCCCACCATGAACGCGGAATTCTTCAGGCTCAGGACCGCATCCATGGCGAGTTCCGGATCATTGTCCGCGACCGAACGCTCCAGATATGCCAGCCGCTTCGCCCAGATGCCGATGTAGTCCTTGGCGAACGCGCGGGCCGCGCCGCTGCCGCCCATGTCCTCTTCGAGTTCGCGAAGAACAGTGAGATCCAGGATTGGGATCCCCTCAGCCTGTTCCGATTCGTCCTGCGCGGCAGCCCCGGGACCAGGCAGGCAAACGCCGTTGGCGCCGCCGTCGCTTGTGCTGGACCCTGAACTAGACATGAGTTAAGGCTACTTTCTGACCTTGGGAAAAACCTGATCCGACTTGGATCCTGTGGAAACCCTGTGCGTTCCTTGTGGTGCGTGGATTAGATGCGGCATTCCGACCCTACTGCCCGCTGAAAGTTTCGATGGTGTTGATGACGGCCGGTCCCAGGATGGCAATGAACAGGACCGGGAAAATGAAGAACAGCAACGGAAAGAGGATCATGACGGGCAGCTTCATGGCCTTCTCTTCGGCCCGCTGGCGCCGCTTCACACGCATCACCTTGGCCTGTACCCGGAGGACACGGCTGATGGCGATACCGTACGTGTCGGCCTGGACCACCGCCTGGACAAAGCTCCGGAGTTCGGGGATGCTGGTGCGCTCGGCCAGGGCGAGGTAGGACTCGCGGCGGCTGCGGCCCACCTGCATGTCCTGCAGCGTCCGAACCAGTTCCTCGGCCAGGGGGCCTTTCCCGTTCTCGCCCGCCCGGGCCATGGCGCCCTCGAACCCAAGGCCCGCCTCCACGGAAATCAGCATTTGGTCCAAGGTGTTGGCCAGCTCCAGCTGCATCGCCTTTTGCCGCTCCTGCCCCTTGCTGTAAAGCATCAGATCCGGAATGAAGTAGCCAAGGAACAGGACGAACAGCCCCACGAGCTTGATGATCGGCGTGGTTGCGATGGAAGCGATGTACAGCCCCAAAAGTCCGCCTAGCAGGCCCAAAGCTGGTTTGGCGGCAAGCACGCGGCCCAGCGGCAGGTTCGCCGGCCGGCCGGCGAGGGACAGCAGACGGTCGAGTTTCTGCACGTAGCCGGAGGGAGTGAGTCGGCGGCCGATCTTCTCAAGAAGGCCGGTGCTGACCTCCTTCTCCACTTCGGCCACCTCGGCGGCGCCCCTGGACAGGATCTCGCGGGCGACCGCCGGGCCTTTTTTGTCGGTGGAGAGCAGCGACCAGGCAAGGTAGCCGATCGGCAGGCAGATCAGGAGGAGGGAGAGGATTTTCAAAGGATTCATCATTGCCTCAGAACTTCAGGTCGATGATCTTGCGCATCCAGAGACCACCGATGGTCATCAGGATGACCGAGGCAACGATCATGATCCAGCCCAGGACGGTGGAAACCAACTTGTCCATGTATCCCGGGCTGACCACCATGAGCATGGCGACGATGCCGATGGGGAGCGCCATGAGGATGTAGGCCGAGAACTTCCCTTCCGCGGCCAAAGCCTTGATGTGGCCCTTAATCTCGTTGCGCTCGCGGATGGTCTCGTTGACCTGGTCCAGGACCTCCGCCAGGTTGCCGCCCACCTCACGGTTGATCTGGATGGCTTGGGAAATCCAGACGAAGTCCTCGTTCTGCATCCGTTCAGCAGTGTCGTTGAGCGAAGTCAGCAGGTCCCGGCCGAGGCTCGTCTCCGACACGACCCGGCGCATTTCCTCAGAACTTGGCGCCTGCGATTCATTGGCGGCGGCGTCGATGGCCCGCAGGATACTGTGTCCGGCACGGAGGCTGCCCGAGAGGAGCTGCAGGGTATCGCCCAGCTGGTCACCAAACTTTGTCCGCCTTTTGCCTGTGAGGAAACCCAGCACAAGCTTGCCTACGAAGGGCGCCGCGACCACCAGGAGAATGGCCAGCAAGGGCCCGGCAACCACGAGGCCTATCAGGGCGCCCACGAAGGAGCCGATGAGCACCAGGAGCAGGAAATCTGCCTGGGTCAGGCGCAGGCCCGCGTTTTCGAGGGTTTCCCGGTTGAAGAAGCGGAAGTTCCGCTTGGCAAGGAAGCGCTCGATTCCTTGGACTGCGGACCCGGCAAACCGGGTCAGCTGCGAGTCTGGCTCCGTGCGGAAAGGCCGACGGCGGTCCAGCGGGACTGTGGGGGTGCGGGGGATCACCACTGCCACGCCTGCAAGGGCGATGGCGGCGACCACGAAAATGATTCCAAACGTCAGGACCATGGACGTCACTGCTTTCCACTGGAGGTTACGGGGGCGCCAAAGACACCTGCCGAAACGTGGATGCCCATATCTTCAAAGCGGTCGATGAACCGCGGGCGGATGCCGGTGGGGATGGGCGAACCGAGGAAGCGTCCGTGCTGGTCCACGCCCGCCGAATAGTCGAACACGAAGGCGTCCTGGAGGGTGACGATGTCGCCTTCCATTCCCTGGACCTCGGTGACGTGCGTGATGCGCCGGGTTCCGTCACGGAGCCGGGAAATCTGGATGATCAGGTTGACGGCGGAGGCGATCTGCTCGCGGATGGCGCGCAGCGGCAGATCCATTCCGGCCATCAGAACGAGCGTTTCGAGGCGTGCGACGGCGTCGCGGGGCGAGTTGGAGTGGACGGTGGACAGTGAGCCGTCGTGGCCGGTGTTCATGGCCTGGAGCATGTCCAGTGATTCCCCGCCACGGACTTCGCCCACTACGATGCGGTCCGGGCGCATACGCAGCGAGTTCCGGAGCAGTTCGCGGATAGTAACCTCGCCCTTGCCCTCGGTGTTCGGCGGCCGGCTTTCCAGCCGGACGACGTGCTCCTGCTGGATCTGGAGCTCCACGGCATCTTCGATGGTCACGATGCGCTCGTTGGCCGGAAGGAACGAGGACAGGACGTTGAGAAGCGTGGTCTTGCCGGTGCCGGTACCGCCGGAGACGATGATGTTCAGCTTGGCCTTGACGCAGGCGTTGAGCAGTTCCGCCATTTCCGGGGTGAGCGTTCCGAAGTCGATGAGGTTCTGGACCGTGAGGGGCACCTTGCTGAACTTACGGATGGTCAGCGAGGAACCGCCCACGGCCAACGGCGGAATCACGGCGTTCACACGGGAGCCGTCCTCCAGGCGCGCGTCAACGAGGGGAGAGGATTCGTCGATGCGGCGTCCCACCTTGGAGACGATGCGTTCGATGACTTTGCGGAGGTGCTGCTCCGAGCTGAATCTGGAATCGGTCAGCGTCAGCTGGCCTTTGCGCTCCACATAGATCTGGTCCATCCGGTTCACCATGATTTCGGTGACGGCGGGATCGTCCAGCAGCCGCTGCAGGGGACCGTAGCCGAGCACGTCGTCGGCCACGTCGCGCACCAGGCGGGAGCGTTCGTCCGCGGTCAGGGGAACCTGTTCCGCGTCGATGATGCGGATGAGCTCCTCCCTGGCCGTGCTGCGCAGTTCGTTCTCCGTGATGGAGGAGTCGTTGAACCTGGCTCCCATCCGTTCGAAGAGGGCGGTTGCAGCACGCTGCTTGAGCGCCGCAAAGGCGTCCACCGGCTGCTGGGCCTTGGGCTTGAACACTTCCTGCTGCGCCCCAGGCGGCTGCGAAGGTTTCGCCCCTGGCTCCTGCTTGGTGGATTTTGGGCGGGCAGGGTCACGGCGAACCGCCGGCGCAGTCGTCGAACCCTGTGCCGTCGCACCTTCCGCTCCGCTCCGTGTGGGCGTCGGCTGGGGCACAGTTGTGGCAGCGGCGGGGGCCGGGTCGGCAGGGGAGGCCGCAGTGGCAGTCGCCATTGCCTTGACGGGTGCCTTGGCCGGTGCGGCTGCGGGCTCCTGAGACTTTTGCTGGGCCCGCTGGATCCGTTCGGACAGCTTCATCTAGACCACCACCCGTCGGTGGGTTCGCCGCTGGCCCTTCGCTTGCCCATTGGGGCTGAAGCGCTCCACAAGCTGATTGAGTCCTTTGACTGCGGGATCCCGTTTGGATTCCTGCAGTACCGGAATGCCTCGGTTGGTAGAGAATGCGATGGCGCGGGACCGGGGAACGCTGACGTCCACGGGTGCGCCGATAGTGGATTCGACGTCCTGGACCGAGAGTCCGCATTTGGCGTCGGCCATGTTCAGGACCACATGCCTTCCTTCGGGCAGAATGTCGAGCTTGCGGAGAACTTCTAGCCCGGAGCGGAGGCCGCGGACACTGGGAATGTCCATGGCGCTGACCCAGACCACGTCGGTGCAGGCTTCCATGGCAGCCAGTCCTATCTCCGGCAAGCCCGGGGCAGTGTCTACAACGACATATTGGAATTCTTCCGCCAGCTGTTCCAGCAGGCGGGTGACCTGTTCAGGCGCGATGTCGTCGGCGTCGACCGGGTTGTCAGGCGCGCACACAGCGTAGATGCTCGAGGGGTGAACCGTGAGGAACGCTTTGAGCACCAGGGTGTCTTCACTGGCAGCGGGGGAGACGGCGTCCGTAACCGTATGCTCTGGGTTGAGGTAGAGGCCGGACGCGACGTCGCCAAACTCCAGGTCAAGGTCAACCACGACTACGCTCATGGGCGCCACCTTGCCAAGGCCTACAGCGAGGTTGGTTGCGATGGTGGTCTTGCCCACGCCACCCTTGGGTGAGAAGACGCCGATCACTCTTCCCTTGCTTTCAGCCTGCCTGGGCTGTTCCGGCCGGTGACGAGTGGCGAAGGACTGGCAGGCGCGCTCTAGCAGGACCCGCATGTGTGCCGGATCGGCGGAGGGGCTGAGGATATCCCGGATGCCGGCGCGCATGGCCTGCAGGAGGAGTTCCGGATCAGGTTCGCTCACCAGGAGTACCGTAAGATCCGGCACTTGGACGTCCAGCACGGTGGCCAGGCGCAGCGCATCGTCTATGGGCACGTCCGGGCCGAGGATGAGGACCTCCGGCCGCTCCTGGTTGAGCTGGGCGAACAGGTCGTAGGGACCGGCGGGCAGGACATTCGTGAAGAACGTCTGCACGCCGCCCTGAAGTCCGCCCTCCACGGCCTGCCGCAGGCGGCTGTCGAAGTCCGCGCTCGGCGTGATCAGGACGAAGCGGCTCACTTGTAGACCTCGCTCCGCTGAATGATCCGGGGACCGCTGTCCTTGGCGTTCGCGGGCTCCTTGCTGAGCCAGATATCTGCATACTCCGCGGCAAAAACGATCTTTGCAGCGTCGGCGTCGCTGACGGCGACGGTGAGCATTAGGGAGCCCGTTGGGAGGGTGGTGTCCTGCGGATTGCCGGCGTTCGGGTCGGCGCTCGCTGTGGGTGCCGGCGCGGCAGTCGCGGCAGGCTCCGGGGCGCGCTGCACGGCTGTGACGAGGGCCTTGCGGACGGTCAGCTTGGTGGTTTCAACGTCGAGCTTGTCTTCAATGGCGCCCTTTTCAAGGTTGACGAAGACGCCCACACGGTCGCCGGGAGCCAGCCTGCCGCCGACGACGCGGACCGGCTCGAGCTGGAAGGAGACTTCCTGCAGGCCTGCGGGGACTTCTACCGATCCCTGCGTCTTCAGTTCTTCGGGCTCGACCAGGCGTTCGGTCACGAGCTGTTCGCCGGGAACAAGATCGACGGCGGCGACCTTGCCCTTGGATCCGTCAAAGGACTTGAGGGAGGAGCCAGTGACGGCCGCGGCAGGAAGCTGTTCGGTGGTTACAGAGGCAGTCATGGATTCCACCGGAGTGCCGGCGGGAATCGCGGTCTTCACGACCAGGACCGCCACGGGCTCGAGGTTCTGGACGGCACGCTGGTCCGCGCCTTGGGCGTAGGAAATGACCAACATCGCGCCGACGATGGCGAGGACCACTGCTGCCGCTCCTGCCAACAACCGAGACTTCACGATCTGCTCCTGAGGGTTTTTGATTCACTGAAATGCTTAGGTTTAGCTGGTGAGTTCGACGACCGTGGCGCCGTACGGGCTGACGGGTCCCAGCTTGTAGCCGTCAGCGAGGGAGACGTACTTGACGAACTTTCCGATGATGCCGCGGCAGCTCCCTTTGCACTGCAGGTCCTTATCGGCAGACGAGGCGTTGTTGTAGACCATCGGGAGCTTGTCCGCGCCGCTGAATGCCCATCCCTGCACACTGAATGAGGCGAAGGCCAGCAAGTCGTAGGAGGCCCCGGAGCCGGTTCCGCTGACGTCCTCGTAAACTGGCAGCAAGACAGTAACGGGTCTGCCGGCACCAAGTTCCGCAGCCCACTTGTTGAGGACCGCATCACAGTTCGAGGGGCCGTCGTTGCCGGTGTCGCTGCCACTCTGGTTGATGGCCAAGTTTACAAGGCCGCCACATTGGCCGGTGCTCTGAACGATCCAGGCAAAGCCACCGGGGACAGTCTTTCCGGCAGGCCCCAGCCCACAGTCCGCGTTGGCATTAGAGGTGTGGTTCTGCAGCAACTGCGTCGCACCGTCCACCATGCCCGAAACCTGGCACACCGAAAATGCGAGCGGGAAAGGCGTAGTGCCCTCAAGAGGGCTTCCCCAGTGCACGCTCGAAGCGGCTGAAACTTCGGCACTGGGGATTCCAAGGACGCCAGCGAAGAAGAGGGAGACACTGTTTGCGGTGCTGCCGGCTTCTTTTGCCCCTGTTGTCACCACAACCGTGCGATTGGACTTATCGAGGGAGATGGACTTCACGTTGCTTAAACCATCGACCGCATTGTTATTGGCCAGGTCGGCTGCCCTGGGAGCCGTTGCGGAGCAGTTCTCGTCAGCCAGGTTCTTAGCACATTTGTGTGCCACCATCAGGGCAACCGAATCTGAACCGTTCTGCAGCTGTGCGCGTTCGGAGTAGAGCTTTGCAACATCAATGGAGATCGCTGCGAAGCCGAGCATTACAACCATCGCGAGTGCGACAATAACGGCGATTCCGCCGCGCTCACTGTCAGCAGATGCTGCTAGCCGCCACACAGCATTGTTCCTTTTCCAGTCATGCCAAATGGACCAGCAATACCGGTCATCGTGCTGAGCGAGTAGTTGATGGTCACGGTCACTTGGCGTCCCGGCGCACATGACGTCGGAGCCGGCGTTGTTGGTGGGACGGTCTGGAACGCAATAGTCACGTCCGAATTTCTTAGCCTCGGGCTCAGCGTGTCAGCGCCATTCGTGGTCGCTGCCAGCGCAGCCGTTTGGTTGTTATCGATAGCCATTACGCGAACGCCCTCGCGGGCGGCATTCGTCAGTGACACTTGGACGTTGTAGGCCCGGCCGAATTCCATGATGCCGAGGAGGATCATGATCAGGACGGGCGCAAGAATTGCGAACTCAACGGCCACCGCGCCGCGTTCCGTAGCCCTGGTCATGCCGCTGCTTTCCGCCGAATGCTATCCGGATACTATGTCTTCCCAGAGTGGTGACGGTCAGAGACCGCCACCACTCTTGGATCTCAAATGAAGGCTAGGGACCCGCGGGCACTGCGCAGGTTGCAGCTGCGCCGGCGGCGCCCGGCGTGTAAACCTTGCCGCCGCCCTGAAGGTCGCAGGCGACCTTTCCGAACATGTCGGTCAATGTCCCGCCGAGCAGAGTCACAGCGATGATGATGACGACGGCGATGAGGGCGACCATGATGCCGTATTCAACAGCGGTGGCACCTTTCTCGTCGCGGTGGAGGCGGGCGGAGAGGTTGGTGTAAAGAGCAAGCATTTTGTACTCCTGAGCGAGTGTTGGGAAGCTGGTCCGTCACCAGCTCTGTAAATAGAATGCGGCGCGATTTCCCCTAGGGGGAGGGATCTTGCAGCATCCTGTGCCAAGCCTTCTCAAGCTGCGCATATCCTGCGTTTTTCCTGCGCTTACTCTGTTATTGGTCCTCTTCGTAATTGCCTCAGCACGCAAAAGGACCCCCTCGGTGCTGGGATCCGAGGGGGTCCGGTCTTTTGGGCGCCGGCGGGGGCGCGCGATTATTTGGCAGCCTGCTGAAGGGGAAGCTGCTAAGGGATGCCGAGGGCTGTCTTTATGCCATTTACGAGACCCATGTAGGCGACGTCGATGGCTGTACCGAGTGCGCCCACTCCGGCGACTAGCACAATGGCGATAAAACCGACGAGAAGGCTGTATTCGGTTGCCGTTGCACCCTCTTCCTGCGTGCGAAAACGTTGAAGAGAACTCCAGCCGTGAGGCAAAACTTGTGGCGGATGTTTCATTGCCCCTCCTAGGAGAATGCAGCGACGATGTTCATGACTGCAGGACCGAGCAGGATGATGAACAGTGATGGGAAAATGAAGAAAATGAGTGGGAAAAGAATCTTCACGGGGATCTTCATCGCATGTTCCTCCGCACGCTGGCGACGCTTCATGCGCATTTCCTTCGCTTGGATTTTGAGCACTTTTGCAATGGCGATGCCGTAAGCATCTGCCTGGACGATGGAGCGTATGAAGCTACGAAGGTCGGGTACGTCAGCCCGTTCAGACATTGACAGATAGGCCTCCTTTCGCGAGCGCCCTACCTGCAAGTCCTGGAGCGTGCGAATGAACTCGTCAGCCAGGGGGCCAGAACCGCTCTGGGCTGCGCGGGCCATTGCGGCCTCGAAGCCTAGTCCGGCCTGAACCGAGATAAGCATTTGATCCAGGGTGTTCGGCAATTCTTGTTGGATCGATTTCCTCCGCTTCTCGGCGTTAGTCCGCAGCAGCAAGTCCGGCGCGAAATAGCCAAAGGCAATGGCCGCAATCATGATCGCCACGCGCACAGGAGACGGTGAGGCGAGGAAATTGAGAAGCCCAAGGATTCCTGCGCCAAGTCCTAGCAAAGGCTTGACGGCCAGAAGCCGCTCAAGAGGCCACTCCTTGGGACGGCCGACGCCGGCCAGTTGCTTGTCCAGCCAGGCCTCGTAGCTGCCGGGTGTGATCCGGCGGGCGAATCCGTTGAACTTTGCTGCGAAGTTCTCGTTGCTAGTTTCCCGTGCCCGTTGCCCGAGGTTGGCTTGGATATTGCGGATAGCCACACGATCCGTTCCGAAGGCCAACCACACCAGAAACGAGATGGGAAGAACAATGGCGAGCATTGCGCCAAGTGCTATGGGTGACATTTCGCCCTCCTAATACTTCGGCTTGATAAGACGGCTGACCCAGAATCCGCCAGCTGTCAACATCACACCGGCCGCGCCCAGCATAAGAAATCCTGGAACCGTGGTCGTAAATGTCTTGGCGTACTGGGCATTGATCATGATCAGAGCGAAGAAGAGCACAACAGGAAGTCCCATAAGGACGACCGCCGACATTTTCCCCTCTGCACTAAGTGCCTTCACTTGCCTGTGAATCTGATTGCGGTCGCGGATGGTTTCGCCGACGTGATCCAGCACCTCGGCCAGATCCCCGCCGACTTCCCGGTGGATTTCTATGGCTTGAGAAATCCAGGCGAAGTCCTCGCTGCCGGTTCGCCGGGAGACATCCGTCATGGATTCCCCAAGGTCCCGCCCGATCCTTGTCTCATTGATGATCCGGCTGAGTTCCTCGGACATCGGGGCATCAGACTCCTGCGCTGAGGCATCGATGGCCCGCAAGAGGCTGTGCCCGGCGCGCATGCTTCCGGTCAGCATCTGGAGAGTGTCAGGAAGTTGTTCTCCGAATTTGCTTCTCCGTTTGGAGGTCAGCAGGGATAAGTACCCCAGCATCCCTGCCGGGACCGCCGCGACCAGAAGTATTGCAATGAGGAATCCGCCAAGTAGGAATCCGACTACCGAGCCGACAAACGCCCCAGCGCCCATCATCAGCAGGAAGTTGGCAGGCTGGGTTTTTAGGCCTGCCCCTTCCAGCTTTTCGCGGTCCACCAGGAAGCCACTTCGGGCCTTGAGGCCCCTGTTGATCGCACCGACCGCGGAATCCGTGAGCCTCGTCAATCCCGACGGCGTCACAGCAACATCCGGGCGCCGCCGGGAAACGGGTATGACGTTCTTGGATTTGAAGACAACGGCAAACAAGATAATGACGGCCGTGAAGACTAACAGGATTCCAGCCACGAAGAGGCTGGCCGGGACTTCTGGAGCCTCCATCACCGGCCCCTGCCTGCCTGGGCGCCGAACACTGCGGGAGAAATCTGGATCCCAAGTTCAGCGAATCTGTCGGTGAACCGCGGCCTCACGCCCGTCGGAATTGGCTGGCCGAGGAAGCGCCCGTTGGCATCGATGCCGGCTGAGTAGTCAAAGACAAATGCATCCTGCAGAGTCACAATATCGCCCTCCATCCCTTGCACTTCGGTGACATGCGTGACCCGGCGGGACCCATCCCGGAGCCTCGAAATGTGAACGATCAAGTTCACGGCAGATGCGATCTGTTCACGGATGGCACGCAGGGGAAGGTCCATGCCGGCCATCAACACCAAGGTCTCCAGACGGGCCACGGCGTCTCGGGGTGAGTTTGCGTGGACGGTTGAAATCGAACCGTCGTGGCCCGTGTTCATTGCTTGGAGCATGTCCAAAGACTCACCACCGCGGACTTCACCAACAACGATCCGATCAGGGCGCATGCGCAGGGAGTTGCGGACCAGGTCGCGTATTGAGACCTCGCCCTTACCCTCGATGTTGGCAGGGCGGCTTTCCAACCGGACAACGTGGTCCTGTTGAAGCTGCAGTTCTACGGCATCTTCGATCGTCACGATGCGGTCAGTGGCAGGGATGAAGGATGACAACACATTTAGCATCGTGGTCTTACCGGTGCCGGTGCCACCGGAGACGATGATGTTCAACTTGGCCGAAACACACGCTTTGAGCAGTTCAGCCATCTCGGGCGACAGACTCCCGAACCCAACCAGTTTCTCGACGGTGAGTGCTTCCCGTGCGAATTTTCGGATGGTTAGCGAGGCACCGTTGACAGCGAGCGGCGGGATTATGGCATTGACACGGGAACCATCCGACAAGCGAGCGTCGACCAATGGCGAGGATTCGTCGATTCGCCGTCCGATGCGAGTGACGATGCGTTCAATAACTTTACGGAGTGCGTCTTCGCTGGCGAACTTGGTATCGGTCATAAACAACTTGCCGTGGCGCTCAATGTAGATTTGGTCTGCACGATTGACCATGATTTCCGTGACGCTTGGATCGTCGAGATACCGTTGCAACGGTCCGTGGCCCAAGACGTCGTCGATGATCTCCCGGGTCAGCCGCTGCCGCTCACCGGTCGAAAGTGGAACCTGTTCTTCATCGACTACAGCCTTCAGTTCGTCCTTCACAAACTGATGGAGCTCGGATTCTTCCATTGACGAGTCGGTGATCCGAGACCCCAAGCGCTCATAGAGTGCCTGGCTGGCGCGCTCTTTGAGGGCCGAGAGTGCCTCGCTCGCATTTCCTGCGCTGACCTGGAGGCTGACCGGCGCTGACGCCTGCTCGGCTGCCTGGGCTTGCTGGATAGAGCTCAGGGTCGAGGGAGGGGCTGGCGACACCGTCGGCGTACTGACTTCGAATACCTCGGCGTCGTCTGCGCGCAACTTCGCAAATCGGTTTGAAAGATTCATGACACTACCACCCTTCGATGCAGCTTCTTATGGGGACGTGCTTCCCAGCTGGGTTTGAACCGCTCGACGAGCTGACGAAGACCCTTTGCTACTCCATCCCGGCTTCCGTCCTGCAGCAGGGGGACGCCCTTGTTGGTTGAGAACGGAACTGTCCGTGATCGGGAGAGAACGATGTCCACCGGGGCACCGATTGTCGCCTCTATGTCCTGAACTGTCAGTCCGGTCTTGCGGTCGGCCATGTTCAGCACCACGTGCCGGTTGTCAGGGAGCAGGTCGAGCTCTGAGAGGATCTGGAAACCCGTGCGCATACCGCGAATGCTGGGTATGTCCATGCCGCATACCCAAACTGCATCCGTTGCCTGCTCAAGAGTCGCCAGGACATGCTCGCCGAGACCCGGCGCAGTGTCCACAACCACGTATTGGAACTCCGAACGCAGCTGGCGCAGCAGGTGGCTGATGTGTTCGCCGGTGATCTTGTCCATGTCGATAGGGTTTCGTGGCGCACAGAGCGCGTAAATGCTTCCTGGATGAACGGACAAGTAGGTTTTCAAGACCATTGCGTCCTGGCTCGCTGCACCCACGACCGCGTCCGTAATGGTGAACTCCGGGTCGAGCATAAGACCGCTGGCGACATCGCCAAACTGAAGGTCGAGGTCAACGATGACAACGCTCATCGGCGCGATTTGACCTAGTCCGATCGCCAGGTTACTGGCAATCGTGGTCTTGCCCACGCCTCCTTTGGGGGACATAACGGCGACGATTCGGCCGCCTTCGGCATTCGGACCTTCCGATGCCGTCGGTGCCAACCCCCGTCGTCGGCCGGCTGCCGAGAGGCTGGCCCTCTCCACCATAGCCCGCACGGCATCAGAGTCGGATGACGGCGAGATGATGTCTCGGATACCCGAGCGCATTGCATTTAGAGCCGTCTCGCCGTCGTCTTCGGCGGTCAGAATGATGCTGATTTCTGGATACTGAAGGTCCAGCACTGCCGCGAACTTTAATGCCTCATCGAGGGGAAGGCCGGGTCCCAGGATAAGGACCTCGGGTGATTCGCCTGTTTGTTGCCTCAGGATGTCCTCAGGAGCTTCTGGTAGGTAGGCCGCCTGGTACCACTGCAGGGAGCCGCGGAGCGGGGCGATGGATGCGCGGACCCGCCGTTCGTAGTCAGCAGAGGGGGAGATAAGGATGAAGCGGCTCATCGGAATACCCTTGTCTGATTGACGACTCCCTTAGTGCCCTCAGTGGCGTTGGCCGGCTCCTTTGAGAGGTAGATTTTCCCAAACTCGGCAGCGTAGACCAACTTTTCAGCGTCAACGGCATTCCTCGCGAAGGTGATCAGATAAGAATCGCTGGATTCCTGCTTGCGGTCGCTCTCTCCATTCAGCGCGCCTTGAGAGCTTGCTTGTGTCGCCTCTGCCTGTGTTTGAGCCGGAGCTCCGGAGCTGAATTGAACGGCTGTGACGAGCACTTTGTGGAACGTCAGTTGCGTCCCGTTTCCACTGGCCGCGGCAGCGCCCTCTTCAGTCGTGGCGGCGTCGCCGTTCCCTAGCGAGATAAACACGCCAACCGTGTCGCCCGCCTGGATATGGCCGCCGACGACGCGGTCGATGCCGAGCCGTACCGTAATCTCCTGCAGACCAGCTGGGACATTGACACGGGATGGCCCGAGGAATGCGCCGGCGTCAACGAGGCGACTGTTCAGCAGTTGCTCTCCCGGGACAAGTGCCACCGCAGTTACCTTTGACCCCAGGGTACCAAGGTCATCAACCCTGTCTATGGCCACAGCCGTGCGTGGAACGGCTTTGGTGACCACGTACTGACTAAGCTGGCTCCCGGGCGTACCGGCTGGCACTTCTTGCTTGACCACGAATACGTCTTCTGTTTCGGTGTTGGCGAGGGCGCGTCGATCAGCGCCCTGTACGTAATTGAATAGAAGGACGGTGCCAACGATTGCTACAACCAATGCGGCGATGCCTCCCAGTAGGCGTGCTTTCATTTTTTCCCCTTAGATGGAACTACTTGATGAGTCGGATTTCCGATGTGCCCAGGTTCACGGCGCCGGGATAGATGCTTCCGGAGCCAATGGCGGTGTACTTGACGAACTGCCCGATGACGCAGCGGTCCTGACCTCCGCTACAGGCGAGATGACTCGTCATACCGGGGTCGGTGCTTGTGTTGCGGAACTCGTACTGGTGGTTATTGCCGAATTTCCAGCCCCAGATTTTGAATGTGGCGTAGCCGATGATGTGGAACGTTCCTGTATTGCCGGTACCCGTTGCCGTATCGAAGACTGGAAATTGGACTTTGACTTCGCCACTTGCCAGCAACGTAGCCTTCCAGGCGTCAAGGACGTCCGAACATCCGCTGGGAGGATTGTTTCCGGGATCTGAGCCCATATCGTTTGTGCCGACATTTGTATTGGCGTTGCATGGCGAACTTTCGTCAAGCCACCCCCACCCTCCTGCGATTTGCGTTCCAGAGGGCCCCGTGCATGTGCCACCTGGCTTGTAGGAGATTTTCTGGACTTGGGCCGTCTGGCTTCCTGAGGCTAGGTTGAAGCAGTTGTCCGAAAGAGCCAGCGGGAACCCCGATCCGCTTCCAGGCAGGCCGAGCCCGGCCGTCGCCTGAGCGCCCACCGTCACGGGGCCGGCATTTAGGGCATTTGCGAACAAGTTCGTCAGAAAGCTGGATGAGCCATTCTTTGTGGACGTAGTTACCGTCACCTGGCCGGTCACAGTAAGGTCGACGGCCGCGGTGCTAGCGGCGTCGTTCGCGTTGGAGTTGGCCAGGCTATCTGCTAAAGCTGAATTGCAGGTGCCTTGTTCACAACTTAGCGCCACAGCGAGGGCCCCAGCGTCGGCGCCGTTCTGTAGCTGAGCACGCTCGGCATAGATCTGCCCGACGTCCACAGCAAGTGCGCCGGCACCGATAAGGACCAGCATCATCACGGCGACCATGACACCCGCTGCTCCGCTTTCGCCAGAGTCGGTGGATTTGATCCGATTGATCAGCCGCCGCATTGCATGGCTCCTTTGCCCTTGAGAATTAGAGAGGATCCGAAGAATCCAGTCAGAGGTGCGCCGGTGTAGGTCACGGTCACGACGGCATTTGGAGTCGGTGTTGCCGTGGGACATGTTGCGGCGGAGTAGTCGAAAGTGAGAAGGCTGCTATTGATTGAAGGCGCCCCTGCCTTGCCGGCGGCAGTGGCCTTTGCCGAGTCTTTTGTGATAGCCATCGTCCGGGCTGCTTCGCGGGATGCCTGAGTCACAGAAACCTGGACGTTGTATGCGTTCGAGAACTCGACAACCGCGATAATCAGGGCGATGAGTATCGGGGCAACGAGCGCGAATTCGACGGCGACAGCACCTCGTTCGCCGTTCTCGGAAGTTCTCTGGCTGCGTTTCAAAGGGTCCCCCTGGACAGTTGCAGCTTGAAAATAGATGTAGTGTGCCGCGCCCGCCTAGACGGACGCGGCACACCGTGGAAACGCGGAACTTACCAGCCGCCGACCGTACCGGCCAGGTTGCTGAAGAAGGTGTTCAGGTTTGTTCCAAAGAGTCCCACGCCAGCGACAATGATGAGTGCGATGAGACCGACGAGAAGCGAGTATTCCGTCGCAGTTGCGCCCTTTTCCGACGACAACCGGTCCTTAACTCCCGCAACGAAAGCAAGAACGGAGACCATAAGAGTAGTCATTGTATTTTCCTTTAATTCGATGGAATATTTTCTTCGAATTCCGGGGCCCCCCAATCCGAAAGGTCCGGAGCTTCGATAGAAAAAGAATTGCATCGAGAAGGAAAAGCAACAATGCGTAGTCATACCCGACTTTCCCGGGGGAATCACAAGTAAGCCCCCCAAGGCAGTACTCAGTCGGAAAATCCCAAGGTGAGAAACTACTTGGTTTGATAAGCCTGGCTGGCGTTTATTTCCTGAGAATCAGGCAGCAGGAGAGCGTATGCAGCTCGTCAGGACGTGAGCAGAACTATCCCGAGTGTTGCTGCCAGCATGGCTGGTCCGAAGGCCACTTCGGCCTGTTTTTCGGCGCGCTTAAAAGAAATCAAAACGACGGAGAAAATACCGCCCAGCACAAAGCCCAGGGCACCGCCATAGAACAGCTGGCCCCAGCCTAGGTAGCCCAGGTACAGGCCCACGGGGGCGGCGAGCTTTACGTCTCCCATCCCGATGCCGCGGGGAGAAATAATGGCCAAGATCAGGTAGACCACGAACAATATGGCGGCTCCGGCGGCTGCGCGGAGCAGGTGGGACCAGCCTGCGGAGGCCGAGCTGCCGGCCGCGAACAGCGCCAGCCCGACAATGAACAGGGTCAGCACGAGGGGATTGGGCAGCAGGTGGTGGGCGAGGTCTATCCGCGCCAGTTGCACCCCGAGCACCGCCAGAGCCAGGAACGCTGGCAGTGACCAGTCCATGCCCAGCCGCAGGGCCAAAGTGGCGCAGAGGGCTCCGGTGAGGGCCGCCGTCGTAATTCTTGACCGGACGGAAGGCAGGCCGCCGATGCGGGGGAGGAAGCGGGCAATGAGCCGTTCAGCCAGTACACCAAGGACCGTGCCGAGCAAGCCGATGGCGACGACGAATGCGGGTCCGCCGCCGGCGGCCACACCTACAATGGACACGAAGACTCCCTGGCTGGATCGGCCCGGCGCCGCCGCGGGCATCCCAGCCCCCGCCACCGGATACCCCATTTTGACCCCGACGCCCCGTTCACGCTATTCTTGGTAGTCGTTGTGCGTGTCCTTTCTCGATGATGCGTGCCCTTGGGGATCCAGTTGCAGGATCGCTACTCAACGGGCATGTACGGGACTACTGGTTACATAGAGCCCTCACCTCTGTTCCGGTCGCGCATAGATAGTAGGCGCACCCCGCGTGACGCCTAAAACAAGAACGCCAGAACAAGAACGAGGCAAACACCGTGCGTACGTACACCCCGAAGCCCGGCGATATCAACCGCCAGTGGCACGTCATTGACGCCACCGACGTTGTCCTGGGTCGTCTTGCCAGCCAGACCGCAACACTGCTGCGCGGAAAGCACAAGCCGACCTTTGCTCCCCACATGGACATGGGCGACTTCGTCATCATCATCAACGCTGAAAAGGTTGCCCTCACCGGCGCCAAGCTGGAGCAGAAGCGCGCATACCGCCACTCCGGCTACCCGGGCGGCCTGACCTCCGTCAACTACGCGGAACTCCTGGAATCCAACCCGGTCCGCGCTGTTGAGAAGGCCATCAAGGGCATGCTCCCCAAGAACTCTCTCGCTGCACAGCAGCTGGGCAAGCTGAAGGTCTACCGCGGTGCAGAGCACCCGCACGCCGCCCAGCAGCCCAAGACTTTCGAAATCACCCAGGTCGCCCAGTAGTCCTGGCCACCAACACTTTTATCTACAAGGAGAACCGTGGCTCAGAACGATGAACTGACCACCGAAGCCGTTGAGGCTGAGGAAAACCTGACCAGCTACACCTCGGAAAGCAGCGCTGCCGAAGCCGCCGCTCCGAAGAAGGAGCGTCCGGCACTGACCGTTGCCGGCGCAGCTGTTGGCCGCCGCAAGGAAGCCGTTGCACGCGTTCGCGTTGTCCCGGGTTCCGGCAAGTGGACCATCAACGGCCGCGAGCTGGCTAACTACTTCCCGAACAAGCTGCACCAGCAGGACGTCAACGAGCCCTTCAAGATCCTCGATCTTGACGGCGCCTACGACGTCATTGCCCGCATCCACGGCGGTGGCCCCTCCGGCCAGGCCGGTGCGCTGCGCCTCGGCATCGCCCGTTCGCTGAACGAGATCGACGTCGAGAACAACCGCGCCACCCTGAAGAAGGCCGGCTACCTCACCCGTGACGCCCGCGTCATCGAGCGTAAGAAGGCCGGCCTCAAGAAGGCCCGCAAGGCTCAGCAGTACTCGAAGCGCTAATCCCGCTTCAGAAGCGCTGCCGCTTCACAGAAGCCCGTCCCGCCGTTGGTGGGGCGGGCTTCTGCCGTCCCGGCTCTGCTGTCCTACTCGGCGCTCAACCGGAACACAGTCGTAGTGCCGATCTTTTCCGGACGGAAATTACTCTGGATCCACGTCGAGATCGCTGTGACATTCGATTCGCTTGTCTGGACTTCCAGGAATGTTTCCTGCTGGACGAAATAGCAGATCTGTCCTTCAGCCACTTTGGCTTTGAAATCTTCGAGGCTCGGAGATGGATCGCTACCTGCAAAACCACCAATCGGCATTACGGGGCGGCCGGACTCCAACTGCAGACGGGCAGCCGTTTGGCTTGCATAGCTAGCAGCCGCCCAGGTACAGCCGCTTGTTCCCGCCAGCACGTCAACTACCTCGGCTTCGGGTACCCGCCCAAAAGCGACGTCGTGCGCCCACGGTGGATCATTCTTGCGCAGGGACTCCAGCAGATGGCTAATGCCCGCTGGGTTCTTGGACAATACTCCGGAGAGGGGATTGGAGCCGTTGAAGCCAACGGTGACGTTGTGAATTGACGTGATGACTGGTCCGCACAGAAGCGAGGCGCAGAGGACTACAGCAGCAGCCGCCTCTACTTTGTGGCTTGGCGGCCGGACCAGGAGTGCAGAAATTGAAGCAATTCCCGCCCCGAGGACGACTGTCGGCAGCCAGTCAGGCCATCCCAGGGTCCCTCCTAGGATCAGCCACGAGGAGAGTAGAGCCGTTAGGGCAATTGAAGCGCCAATGAGCCGAAACTTCAACGAGCTCCATGTGGCCATTAATCCGGCGAGCGAGATGGCTAGAACCAATGCAAGCGGCGGCGCCAAGGCTACGGTGTAATAGGTGTGAATCTGGTCGCCCATAAAACACAACAACAGAAACGCCGTCAGCAGCCAGAGCCCCGAGACCAAGGACAGCGCGCGTGCTGCGGGGGTTTTCAGATGCTTGTTCCAGAGGACCGCCAGCATAACCAAGGCCATGAGGGCTGCGAAGAGTAGCCAAGTTGCTTCCTGGTTGTAGTTATAGTTCAGAAGCCTGAAGAACCCCGCGTCGCTGTCAACAGGGCGGAACTCATCCGGAATTTGCCTCGCGATCGGCGCCGCTTCGGTACCGACGATCCTCTCAATGCCGTTGTAGCCGAGAGTAAGTTGCAGAACGCTGTTTGTCGGTGAGCCACCGATATAGGGGCGGTGGCCCTGTGGAATCAGCTCCGTGATTATCATCCATAGCCCGCCAGTCACGATAAGGACTGCGATTCCCACTCCCGCCGTCCTGAGGCGTCCGGACCAGCGCTGCGGGCTGAATAATAGGTAAGCGAGTCCCAAAGCTGGGACATTGAGCATGCCCTGCATTTGTTTGGTCATAAATGCCAACCCGAGAAGGGCGGCGGCGAGTACAAAGAAGCCTCCGCGCCCGCTTTGAATGCTCACTAATACGAACCAGACGGCTGCCACCATCAACAGCAGCATTAGGGGGTCAGGATTGTTGTAGCGGGACATCAGCGTGACGATTGGTGTCGTGAAGAATACGAGTGCACCGAAGAGAGCGGCGGGTCCACTGAAATGCCGCCGGAGAATCATGTAGATGAGCAACGTGGTGCAGACACCCATTATCGCCTGAGGAAGGAGCATGGCTACTGGGTTGAATCCGAATAACCGAACGGATAGGCCCATCACCCACAGACTGAGAGGAGGTTTGTCCACCGTGATGGAGTTGCCCCAATCCGAGGATCCGAAGAAAAACGCCCTTGCATCCATGCTGCCAGCTTGCACTGCGGCGCTGTAAAAGTAGTTGGCCCAGCCGTTAATGCCGATGTTGGTGAAGTTCAGCACCGCATTGGACAGCAACAGCGCTAGTAGCGCTGGGCGTTCCCAAACGCGGTGATCCGCTGGTCCCCTGAATACCCCCTGAATCGCCAAGATTGCACGCTGCTTCGTCGTGGACTTTGTGCGGGTGGCAGTGGGGGCCGCCGCGGGCACGGTCTCAGCGCCGGAGATCGTAGATTCTGACGTTATCAATGATCTGCTCCTCAAAGTTGTCGTCCACCCAGCGCGAAATCTCAAGCGTCGCTGCACTCAGCTCGTTCCTATCCAAGAGATCCTGTTGCCAAATGAAGTATCCGATTCGTCCATCAGCCACTAGCCCCTTGAACTGCGCCAGTGTCGGAGCAGGGTCCGTTCCAAGCCAGCCGCCTATAGCCATCACCGGCCGGCCAGTAGCCAATTGGTACTGGGCGGCGTTCTGAGCGGGGTATGTTGCTGCGATCCATGTAGCCTCTGCGGGTGTGGTGGTCAGGGCTGCCACCACCGCTGGACCAGGGATGTCCCCATAGGCAATTTGCCGGGCCCATTCCGGGTTGCCTCGACGTATCTCTTCGAGGTGACGCGAAATGGCGCGGGGATTACTGGAGAGGGGCCCGGAGACTGGATTTGTGCCCTTTTGCGAGCTGACCAGAGTATATGCATTTGTCGCCACAGGACTGCCGACGAGGGTGACCAACAGTAGGGCCCATAGAATGCGAACAGCAAAGGGCCGCAACTCGAGAATCCAGCCGATCGCCGCCAGGAATCCGCAAACGGGAATGCCCGCGGTCACCCACCCAGGGTATTGGTCGCTGTATTGCAGAACCCTCATGGCAACGTACGCGGAGCCTCCAACGACGGCAGCTCCAATGAGCCGAACTGCCAGGCGCTTTCTTGCCTTCCAGAGGACGGACAGCCCGAGAGGTATCAGGAGCGCCATGGGCGGTGCCAACGAGTAAGTGTAATACGTGTGGATCATGGTTCCCATAAAACTCAACAGCAGGTATGTCGAGGTGAACCAGGTGCCCGCCACAATTGTGATGACCCGCACTGAGGCCGATTTATCCAAAAGATACGGCAAGACCGCCAATACCAGGACGATCGCTCCCGCGGTGAAGAGTAGCCATGCAGCCTCGGGAGCAAAATTGCCATTAAACAGCCGAGCCAGTCCACCATCGTAGGGTGCTTCATCACCGGCGCCAGGATTTGCGGCTGTTCCGCTTGTACTCATGGGAAGCCTAATAAACCGTGCAAGGCCGTTGTAGTCCAGTGTGAGTTCGAGCATGCTGTTTGTGGCGGATCCGCCGACGTAGGGCCTGTTCTCTTTGGGTGTCAGGTCCACTACTGCCATCCACCAGCCGCCGCTGACGATCAGCGTGGCGAGGGCGCCCAGAAGCTTCACCAGGCGTGAGGCCAGGGTGCCGGCGCCGAACAAGAGCACCGCCAACACCAGGGCCGGGATGGGGAGGAAGGCCTGGATCTGTTTTGCCATGAAGGCCAAGCCAAGGGCCGTCCCTACCAGCAGGTACCAGGACCAGCGGTTGACTTCCAGCGCCCGGATAAGGAAGTACACGGCGGCGACGGTGAGCAGCCCCATGAGGGGCTCGGGGTTGTTGAACCGCGACATGAGGACCACAACGGGCGTCGTTGCGTAGATCAGGCCACCGAGCAATGCCGGGGCAGCGGGGTGGCTGCGGCGAATGATCTTGTAGATGAGCCAGGTGGTCGCTATCCCCGTGAGTGCCTGGGGCACCAGAATTGCCCATGCGTTCAGCCCGAAGAGCCGCACCGAGAGTGACATGATCCAGACGCTCAGCGGAGGTTTGTCGATCGTGATCAGGTTGCCGGCGTCGAGGGAACCGAAAAAGAATGCCTTCCAGTCCTGTGAACCGGCCTGGGCCGCTGCCGAGTAGTAGGGATTCGCCCACCCGTTGCGGTCGAGCCCCCACAGGAAGGACGCAGCAGTCACTAGGAGAAGGGCAGCCAGCCCGATCCTCTCCCATGGCAGTGGCCCGCGGGCGGCGCTTTCGACTCGATGAGCCGCAGTCCGCCTCGCCTCAGCGACGCTCAACGGACCGACTGCCCTGCAGGCCGCAGCGCAAGAACCACGGTTTGTTCATCCCGCCGGCGGACCCGGAAGACCCAGATCCGGAGCAGCACGAACCTCATTAGGGTCGCGAGGACGTTGGCCGCCGTCAGCGTGAGCAGCTCCATGCTCGCCGTGGCGTCCAGGTTGACGGAGTGAAGCACCCAAAGCGAAGACGACGTGATGCTCCATGCCAGCAGAAATACCATCAGACCTTGGACTTGCTGGGTAAACAGCTTTTCCGGCCCGCTGATCCCAAAAGTAAACCGGCGGTTGGCGGCGGTGTTGCCGACAGCCGTCAGGAGGAGGGACAGGAAGTTCGCTTGCTGTGCTCCGAATGGACCTTGGAGAACCATATAGAGCAGCGCAAATGCGAACGTTGAAACAGCGCCGACTAGGCCAAATCGCACCACCTGGCCAAAAAAGCTGGGCCGGCCCGGCGGTACGATCGGTCCCCGGCCCAACTCCGCATAAATGGCCTGGACCGGGATCGACCCCTTGACCAGGGAACCGGCCACGCGGACCATGCCCCGGATGTCGTCGAGGGCAGTCTTCCTGATGTCGACACTGCTGTCCGGGTCATCCACCCAATCCACGGGGATCTCGTGGATACGCAGCCCGGACCGCTCGGCGATAATCAGCAGTTCGGTATCAAAGAACCAGCCGTTATCTTCCACGTGCGGAAGTAATCGCTGTGCAACGTCTGTACGAATTGCCTTGAATCCGCATTGGGCATCGGAAAAGCGCACCTGCATTGTTCGGCGAAGCAAAAAATTGTAGGACCTGGAAATGAATTCGCGTTTCGGCCCGCGGCTTACGCGTGAACTCTGACCCAGCCGGGTACCAATGGAAATATCCGAGTGCCCTGAAAGTAGAGGTGCTACCAGTGGTGGAAGCGCGGCCAGATCAGTAGAGAGATCGACATCAAGGTAAGCGAGGACTTTCGCCTCCGAAGCTCCCCAGGCATCCCGGAGAGCGTACCCCCGTCCTTTTACATTCAGACGGCGGTACTCAACGTTGGGCAAATGCTCGCTGAGGCGAGCTGCAATCACCGATGTCCTGTCGGTGCTTGCATTATCCGCGATGGTTATTTTCCACGTGGAAGGCATTTCTTGCGTCAGATATTCGGCGAGCCTTGTGATGCTGCTTTCGAGTACCGCTTCTTCATTGAAAACCGGTACTACGATTTCGAGCGCCAAGCCCCCAGTGCTAGGTGTCATGCATCGAATAATATGGGCGCCGGAGGGACGGGGGCGAGGCTTTTTAGCAAAGACAGGTACAGTCCAATAAACCAAGTAGTCCGCCTGATCCGCGGAGCCGGGAGGACAGGTAGTTGTTACTCGGGTGCAACGTGACCTGCGGTCCATGTTGCGGCGAAAGGGGGATTCCAAGGAATTACGCGCGCCGTCGCGCTACAGGTCATTCGACGAGTTGAGGGGTCTAGCTGCATTCGTCGTACTCATACATCATTGCTTCCTTGGATCCCCGCAACTCTTGTCTGTGGTGGACAGCCTGGGACGGGATTGTTCGAGGCGTCGGTATGGTGGACTACCTTCACGCCCCTTCATCGAATCTGGGCCGGTCGGGAAGCGGTGTACGTTTTCTTCATCTTGACAAAGTTCGGTCTGACTCTTCCGTTTGTCGAAAAGTCTCGACTAAACTGGGCGGCGTATTTCCGAAACGTATTGTCAGGATCTATTTGCCCGACTGGGCTTCCCTAGTTTTTGCGCTTGGCGTGGCATGGGCATTTCGGCGGGTGGCGGACCCCGAATTCAGTTCTTGGGTTTACCTACACGACGAATTGCCGAAGGTTCTCAGTGACCCTTGCTGCTGTGGGGCGATGGGTAGCTCAACTCGCCCCTCTGGTCCCTGCAGTGGGAAATGACCTTCTCCTTGCTCCTGCCGCTCTATGTAGTTTGTTGCCGAATCCTTCCGGCGTCGGTGGCTTGTTGGTATTGCAGGGCTCGTAGTACTGATCGGCGCAGGGGCCATGGTGCACATGACCGGTCCGGTATACATTCTCGTTTTCGGCGTCGGGGCGCTGATGGCCGGCTGGACGTTCTCGAGGCGTGGTCCCGAAGAATCGGGCGTTGGGGTTGATGAGCTTGTTTGGGGCGTCAATGGTTGTGTCGAGCTTCAATTAGGTTTTCCTCGGGTGTGCTACGGCCACTCTTGGCGGCGCACTCCTGGCATATGCGTTCATGGCGTAGCCCCAGACGATCGCCAGGGGAAACAACTCCCTCGTTCACTGGCTGGGCATGCGGTCCTTCAGCCTCTATCTGGTCCACGAACCGGTCCTTGTGCCCGTCGCCTTTTTCTGCACACCACAAATCTGCTTCATGTCTAACTATTCGCCGTGCCACTCTCGCTCCTGCAGCCGAGGTCCTCTTTCGATTGGTGGAGCAGCCGAGCCACCGGCTCGCCGGGTTGATCGGAAGGGCAGTCACGAATCGGGGGCGTCGCCGGGCGAAAGTTCCGATAGCCTGCCCTTAGGCAGGCCGTTGCATTACCCGCTAACGAACTGCTTCGAGGCAGTTGACGCCGTTCTCGATTCCGGGCTGGCGCTGCCGGAGTCGGTGGCTCTCTGTGAACGATCCGGCGTTGGCTAACGACATAAGGGCAAAGCCGAGCGCTCGTTAGCCAAAGCCGAGCGCTCTTCAGCCAAAGCCAAGCATCGCGGTTACCCGATCCACCGTTACCCGATCCACCGCCGAATCGTCAGAGTTCCTATTTCTCTGGGCGGTGTGCCCAGACTATGTTCGCCGTCTGCGCGGTCTGATGGGCACCCCGGGAGCGCAGCCATTTTTCTGCGGGCTTCTCAACGAACTCATGGAGAACGCCAGAAAGTGCGATCGACGAAACGACGGCAAGGACAGCGACTCCGAAGGTCCCGTCAATCGGTATGTCAGTCAGGAAAGGCCTGGCCAGCCTGATCACCAACTCGTGAACGAGGTATAGGGCGAACGACCATTGGCCAAGCCGGACCAAAGCCTTTGAACCGAACACGGTGCTACTGCCGTATAAGTCACGGCTTGCGGCCGTAGCGATGAGTGCGAGGAAGCCAGGGATCATGATCAAATTGGCGTAGATCACCGGCACGGGCCCAGACATCACATTCACGAACAGTGGCGCGACGAACAAGCCCACTGTGAGCAACGCGGTCATTCCAATTGCGTGCAGCAGACGAAAGGCTGGGCGCCAGCCCCGTTGCATCACCATCGCAAGGGAAATTCCTAGGACGAACTCTCCCATGCGGTAAAGCGGCATGGTTCCCAAAAGGTAATTCGCTGTTTGAATCGAGGTGTACGTGGAAAGGCAAATGCCAACAATGATCAACGCCACGAAGACGGTCCCTGCAATACTGGCCACCCGTAGGCGACTGCTAAGGTGCCTGAAAAGTAAAGGAAACAATAAGTAGAAATAAGCCTCGCACGACAACGACCACGAGACCCCGTTGAATGCGTTGAGAAAGCCGCTTGCCGGGATCCAGGCTTGGGTGAGGGTCAGGACAAACGGTGTCGCGGACCAACCTGCCGGCGGTGAGGCGCTCAACATTGGAATCCAAATTGAGAGGATCATGGTCAACAAATGGAGAGGCCAGATACGGGCAACCCGATTCCAATAGAACCGCCCGAACCGGACGTCCGGACGGTGCGACCACGTCAGGACGAATCCGGACAGGATGAAGAAGAAGGTGACACCCGTGAATCCGTACCGGAATATGGCAAGACTGTCCGTTATCGCGGGGAAATAGAGATGGACGTGGTAGAAGACGACAGCCATCGCTGCGAAGAACCGAAGCCCTGTAAGGCTATTCAATTGAATGCGAAGAACTGACATGCCGTAGGTCCCCTTGCCATCGGTCCAGATTGCAGCGGTGAGCAACCCGCAGTACGCGGAATCAGATCAGGACGGATAGGACCAGCACGATGTCGGTGGCTGTACGCGGCAACTCGAGCGCCAGCCCCCATTGCTAGGTGTCATGCATGGAATAGTAGGGGCGTGTCAAAACCGATAGCGAGGCTTTTGCCCAAAGAGGGGTACCCCTAACAGAAAGAGGGGTAATGCCACGAAAAAGAGACGTACTGTCCAAATGGATACAGGTAGTCCACGGCTCTGTGGCAGGTATCCGGGCTGCAAGTAACAGGTACGGAGGTCACGACGTAAGCCACTTCGGCAGCCCCCTACCCCATCCTCTACACTTGACCCGATGTCTACATTATTTGGAACAGACGGTGTCCGGGGCCTGGCAAACGGCCTGCTGACCGCCGAGCTCGCAATGCAGCTTGCCCAGGCCGCCGCCGTCGTGCTTGGCCATGAACGCACCACCGAAGGTGCCCGCCCGCGCGCCGTAGTGGCGAGGGACCCCCGCGCCAGCGGCGAGTTCATCGCCGCCGCGGTGGAGGCCGGCCTGTCCAGCTCCGGCATCGACGTCTACGACGCCGGTGTCCTCCCCACGCCTGCGGCTGCCTATCTCGTGGCCGACCTGAAGGCGGACTTTGGCGTGATGATCTCCGCCTCCCACAACCCCGCTCCGGACAATGGCATCAAGTTCTTCGCGCGCGGCGGCCAGAAGCTCCCCGACGAGGTGGAGGACGCCATCGAGGAGCAGATGGGCAAGGAGCCGTTCCGGCCCGTCGGCGGCGAAGTGGGGCGCATCCAGCGCTTCTCCGACGCCGAGGACCGCTACATCGTCCACCTCCTGGGAACCCTGCCGCACAACCTGCACGGTCTGAAGGTGGTCCTGGACTGCGCCCACGGTGCCGCCAGCGGCTGTTCCCCGCAGGTCTTCAAGGACGCCGGCGCCGAGGTCGTGGTCATCGGCGCCGAGCCGGACGGCCTGAACATCAACGACGGCGTTGGCTCCACGCACCTGGGCCCGCTCAAGGCTGCCGTGGTGGCGCACGGCGCCGACCTCGGCATCGCCCATGACGGCGACGCCGACCGCTGCCTCGCTGTTGACCATGAAGGCAACGAAGTGGATGGCGACCAGATCATGGCCATCCTCGCCATTGCCCTTAAGAACGCCGGCAAGCTCAGAGACAACGTCCTGGTGGCCACCGTGATGAGCAACCTCGGACTGAAGATCGCGCTCCGGAACGCCGGCATCGAGATCCGCGAGACGGGGGTGGGTGACCGGTATGTCCTCGAACAGATGCGTGACGGCGGTTTTAATCTCGGCGGCGAACAGTCCGGCCATGTGATCCTCGCCGACTATGCCACCACCGGCGACGGTGTCCTGACGGGCCTGCAGTTGGCAGCCCAGGTGGCGCTCACCGGCCGGCCGCTCAAGGAGCTGGCCACGGTGATGACCAAGCTCCCGCAGGTCCTGATCAATGTCCGGGGCGTGGACCGCGCCCGCGTACACAGCACACCAGCACTGACACAGGCCGTGGTGGCCGCGGAAGCCGAACTGGGAGACGCCGGACGGGTCCTGTTGCGTCCGTCCGGCACTGAACCCGTTGTGCGCGTCATGGTGGAGGCGGGCGACGAGGCCACGGCCGAAACCATCGCCGAACGCCTGGCTCAAGTAGTCAGAACTGAACTCGCCCTTGAACTGGTTACCGATTAACCCGGCGACATGCCACTTATCGGCTGCTGATCCCTATGCCAAAGTGCGCGCAGGAGCGTTCCGACTGCGAAACATTGGAAGACCGACGCAAGAACTAGGGGCCACGCGTATTGGTTGCTCAAGAAGTACAGACAATATACAGCCAGACCAGTTGCCGCGAAGAGGTACGGAACGACGCACAGCTTCTTTTGTCTCAAGAGAAGCAGGGACATGACTTCGGCAGCAAAGAAGTAGCGATCGTGCATTTGCGGGAGTAGTAGCGGGCAAATAGCCGCCGTCGTTATGGCTAGGAGGACGCGCCGATCCAGGGAATCTTGCCCGCGGCAGTATGCCATGGCCGCCAGCAATAGTACGGCACCGCAGAGGAGGATGGCCGGAAGTCTGCCCTGGGCTGCCGAAGCCTGAGGGAACCACGTATAGATGTTCGCGGCACCAGCCACCAATCTGGTTTCTTGAGTTTGATGGATGTAGACGCTCAACGTACTGCTGAGCGAACGACCGAATAGTACCGGGGGAATGCTGAGTACGGCCCATATGCCGACGGCCATGGCGGGCAGCACCGGGCTATAACGGTTCCTCAGGGAGACGAGTACCAAGGCGGGCAGGAAAAACACTGCCTGCAGCTTGAACGATAGGGCGATTGCCCACCAAAACCATGTGGCGCGTCTTTCATCCCGCAGAAGGCTTCTGAGGGAGAGCATCAGGAAAGATGTATAGATCGAATCGCATTGCCCCCACATTCCGGCATTGAGAAGCACTGTAGGCAGGATAAGTGTGATCACAGCCGCGGTGGCAGGGCGTAGCTTCGCAGCCTGGAACTGCCCCACAACGGCTCCAACGGAGAGGGCGAGGAGTATGTCACCGGCCAGAGAAACGGCCTTGATTGCGAATAGCGGTTCCAAGGGGAGGAGGCTCCCCAGAAACATTAAGAATAGGTACGGAAAATTATAGTTTGAGAATTCCCCGCCCAAGGCAGCGGCACCTTTATCACGGAATTCCTGCATCCATGGCAACAGAAAGATCGTGGAATCTTCGCTGACATAAGGCAACAGTGCCAGGCGGGCTACTAGGGCAAGAGCCCCACAGATCCAGACAACCGAAACGGGTAGTCGCCGCTGTGGCGGCCCAATTTCTACCGTTTGAATACTTTTAGATTCCCCCATTGCGCAATCATTTGGTGCCGGACGCGGTGCTGTCAATGGGATAGTCCTTCTCGTGGACTGTGTCCCGAGAGACCACTTTTGGTAGCTGGGGACCTCAGGGAGTGCGCTGGAGCGCATCCCGGATTTCGGTGAGCAGCGCAATCTTCGGGTCTTCGGCGGCTTCCTCCTTGACGTCCTGGTTGATGCCCAGCTTGCGGTTTCGGCGTTCGATCATGTGGTTCATCGGCACGACGATGACGAAGTAGATCGCGGCGGCCACCAGCAGGAAGTTGACCACTGCGGTCAGGAGTACCCCGAACCGTACATCCCCGAAGGCGAGGAAGTTGTCAAAGTTGGGCTCTCCCACCAGCAAGGAGATGAGGGGCATCATGACGCTCTTAACCAATGCGTCCACGACTGAACTGAAGGCGGCGCCAATGATGACGGCTACGGCAAGGTCAATGACATTGCCCTTGAGAATGAATTTCTTGAATCCGGTAAGCATGGGAACCAAGCTATAGCAATCGTTGTAACCCTGCCCAAGGCAAAACGGAACGCCGGGAAAACTTTGGAACTTTTTGCGCGAACTCTTCCGTTAGGGGTACCCCGGCGCAGCTCCGAGCCCGAAGTACTCCTCCAGCGTGGCGATTCCGCGCTTCCGCATGTCGGCGGCTGCATCCACGCCGATGTACCGCAGGTGCCAGGATTCGTAGTAATAGCCGGTGATGGGGTGCAGCATCCACGGGTACCGCACCACGAAGCCGAACCGGTGGGCGTTGGCCTTCGCCCACACTGCGGCAGGCTGCTCGGCAAAACACGGCTGGAAACTGCAGGCTCCGCCGCCGTCGCCGAGGTCGAACGCCCAGCCGGTCTGGTGCTCGGAGTACCCTGGCCGCGCTGAGGCGGTATCGGCGGCCGCCTGTCCGCGCGCACTGACGTACCCGTTGTATGTCGCCGCCTGAGTGGTGTACGAACGGTAGCCGCTGGCCAGCGTCATGGTCACGCCGTCCGCCGCCGCGGCGGCGAACATCCGTTCCGCGGCAGCCGCCGTCGTGCGGTTCAGGAGCGCCGCTTCGCCGGATACGGCGAGGGCGACCCGCGGTTGGACGAGGTCACGCGGGACATAGTTGGCGGGCTTCAGCGGGCGCCGCTTGTTGACCACCAGCCAGGGGCTGGCCGGGTCGGTCAGCGAGTACTGCCGGGGCAGGCGGGCAGCAGCCGACGGCGGTGCTGGCGCCGCCGTCGCGGTGGTGGTGGCCGACGGCGCTGCCGACGCAGAGCGCGTGGCAGGCGTCGCCGCGGTCGGAGCCACGGAAGCAGGGGCAGAGGCGGAGCCGGACGGCGACCCCGACGGTGACATCGAGCCGGAAGAAGCGCCGGGCGAGCCGGACGCCGTCGGCAGCGCCGGCGTTGTCCCCGTTGTGGAGGGGGGAGCGGGCTGCGGCCCTGCAGGTGTGCAGGCAGCCAGCGCGGACAGCCCCGCTCCGGCGAACAGCAGCCGCGCGATGAGGCGTCGGCTGGGCGCAGAAACCGCTTTATCTGCCGTTAGGTCCGGTGTGGGGGAGCAGTCGTAGCACACGTGTGCTAGACCTTCCTGAGCAGCATGCGGCGGACGGAATGGTCCGCTTCCTTGGTCAGCACAAGCTGGGCCCGCCCACGCGTGGGCAACACGTTCTCCTCGAGGTTCGGCTCGTTGATCCGCTTCCAGATGTCGCGGGCCGTAACTTCGGCCTCCTCGTCAGAGAGGGTGGCGTAGCGGTGGAAGTACGATTCCGGCTGCGCGAAGGCTGTGGAGCGGAGCTTGCGGAACCGGTCCACGTACCATTCCTCGATGTAGGAGGTCTTGGCGTCCACATAAATGGAGAAGTCGAAGAAATCGCTCAGCGCCAGCCCCTGGCGGCCGTCATGCCGGGGCCTCGCGGGGGCCAGGACGTTCAGCCCTTCCACAATGAGGACATCCGGGCGGCGGACCACCACTTCCTTGCCGGGGACAATGTCATAGGTGACGTGGGAATACCAGGGTGCCCGGACTTCCTCTGCTCCGCTCTTGATCTCGCTGACGAACCGCAGCAGTGCCCGGCGGTCGTAGGATTCCGGGAAGCCCTTGCGTTCGAGCAGCTGCCGGCGCTTGAGCTCGGCGAGCGGGTACAGGAAACCGTCCGTGGTGATCAGTTCGACGTTGGGGGTCCCTGGCCACCGCCGGAGCATTTCCCGCAGCACGCGGGCGATGGTGGACTTGCCCACGGCCACGGATCCTGCGACGCCGATGACGAACGGCGTCCGCTGGGTCTGTTCGCCCAGGAAGGTGGTGGTGGCGGCATGCAGCTGGCCGGCGGCTTCGACGTAAAGGTGCAGCAGGCGTGACAACGGCAGGTAAACCTCCCGGACCTCATTCATGTCCAGGGGATCGCCGAGGCCGCGGAGACGCAGCACATCCTCTTCGTTAAGGGGCTGCTCCATCTGGGCTGCGAGCCGGGACCAGGTTTGCCGGTCCAGCTCCACGAACGGCGAGACACCTTCCCCGTTCGCTTCATTGCGTTGCGAAGTCACCCTAGAGATTCTGCCCCTCGCAACGCCGAGAGCGAAATGCGGCCCGCCGCGAAGCGCCTGATGACGGGCACTTTCCTGCCGCTTCAGGCGTTCATCCAACCGCTTTGGAGGCCCTTGCCGCTCGCCGTGCCGCAGCTTGTCCGACGTCGGTTCTCCTCAAAGCCGGTTAGGCTTATACCCATGTGTGGAATCGTGGGTTATGTAGGGCGTACGTCTGGCCGGGCTGATGCCGGCCACGGTGCGCTGGATGTTGTTCTTGAAGGTCTGCGCCGCCTGGAGTACCGGGGGTATGACTCGGCGGGCGTGGCCGTAGTGGCTGACGGGGAGATTTCCTCGCGGAAGAAGTCCGGGAAGCTGAGCAACCTGCTCGCTGAACTGGAGGCGCGTCCGTTGCCTGAGTCGCTGACCGGCATCGGTCACACGCGCTGGGCCACGCACGGCGGTCCGACGGACCAGAACGCGCACCCGCACCTGTCCGACGGCGGCAAGCTCGCGGTGATCCACAACGGCATCATTGAAAACTTTGCCGAGCTGAAGCAGGAACTGCTGTCCAAGGGCGTGGTCTTCGAGTCGGAGACGGACACCGAGGTCGCGGCTGCCCTGCTGGGGGACATCTTCCGGAACAAGCTCGGCGGCGACGTCACCGACGGCGGTCTGACCACCGCAATGCAGCTCGCCTGCCAGCGCCTGGAAGGCGCGTTCACCCTGCTGGCCGTGCACGCGGACCAGCCCGACGTCGTCGTGGCCGCGCGCCGGAACTCCCCGCTCGTGGTGGGTCTGGGCGAGGGGGAGAACTTCCTGGGCTCGGATGTCTCCGGATTCATCGACTACACCCGCCGTGCCGTGGAGCTCGGCCAGGACCAGATCGTGACGATCACCGCTGACACGGTGGAGATCACAGACTTCTTCGGCGCTCCGGCCAAGGGCAAGGAATACCACGTTGACTGGGACCCGGCGTCTGCGGAGAAGGGCGGCTTCGCCTCCTTCATGGAGAAGGAAATCCACGATCAGCCCGATGCAGTGGCACAGACGCTGCTGGGCCGTTCGGACCTGAACGGCAAGCTGACCCTGGACGAGCTGCGCATCGATCCTCAGCTGCTCAAGCAGGTGGACAAGATCATCGTCCTCGCGTGCGGCACTGCTGCCTACGCAGGCCTCGTGGCCAAGTACGCCATCGAAAACTGGTGCCGGATCCCCACCGAGGTGGAGCTCGCCCACGAGTTCCGCTACCGCGACCCCATCGTTGACGAAAACACCCTGGTGGTGTCCATCAGCCAGTCCGGCGAAACGATGGACACGCTCATGGCCGTGCGCTACGCCCGTGAACAGGGCGCCAAGACCATCTCCATCTGCAACACCAACGGCTCCACCATTCCGCGCGAGTCCGACGCCGTGCTGTACACGCACGCCGGTCCGGAGATCGCGGTGGCATCCACCAAGGCGTTCCTGGCCCAGATCACCGCGGCGTACCTGCTGGGGCTCTACCTTGCCCAGCTGCGCGGCAACATTTTCTCCGGACAGATCAAGGACGTGCTGGCGGATCTGGGCAAGATCCCGGCCAAGATCCAGAAGATCCTCGACAACGCCGATGAGCTGCGCGAGCTCGCCCGCAGCATGAAAGACGAGAAGTCCGTGCTGTTCCTGGGCCGCCACGTTGGCTTCCCGGTGGCCCTCGAGGGTGCCCTGAAGCTGAAGGAAATCGCCTACATCCACGCCGAGGGCTTCGCCGCCGGCGAGCTCAAGCACGGCCCGATCGCGCTCATCGATGAAGGCCAGCCGGTCTTCGTCGTCGTGCCTTCGCCGCGCGGCCGGGACTCGCTGCACTCCAAGGTGGTCAGCAACATCCAGGAGATCCGCGCCCGCGGTGCCCGCACCCTGGTGATCGCCGAGGAAGGCGACGAGGCAGTCCGGGACTACGCCGAGCACGTCTTCTACGTGCCGGAAACGCCCACGCTGCTTATGCCGCTACTGACCACGGTGCCGCTGCAGATCTTCGCCTGTGAACTTGCCGCCGCCAAGGGCTACGACGTGGACCAGCCGCGTAACCTGGCCAAGAGCGTCACCGTAGAGTAAGCCCATGATTATTGGCATCGGCGTTGACGTCGTGGACATTGAGCGCTTCGGCCGCCAGCTGGAACGCACCCCCGGGCTGCGCGACAGGCTGTTCGTACCGGCCGAGCGTGAGCTGAACACCCGCTCCCTGGCAGCACGCTTTGCCGCCAAGGAAGCGGTGGCCAAGGTCCTGGGCGCGCCCGCCGGCATGAACTGGCAGCACTGCTGGATCGGACTCGACGAGAACGGCCCCACCATCCAGGTCAAGGGCACGGTGCTGGCCGTGTCGGACGCCAAGGGCGTCAAACGCTGGCACCTGTCCATGAGCCACGATGGCGGCATCGCCACCGCGACCGTCCTGGCCGAGGGCTGACCCCTCCGGACTCACCATGATCAGCGCCTATACCGGAACCCAGATCAGGGAGGCTGAAAAGCCCCTGCTGGGTTCCGGTATGGGCGCTGTTCTCATGCAGCGGGCAGCCTACGGCCTTGCCAACGCGGTGGTCTCGGAACTGCGCGCCCGTGGCCGGCGGCTCTACGGCGCCAGCGTTGTGGTGCTCACCGGCAAGGGCAACAACGGCGGCGACGGCCTCTTCGCGGCCGCGCACCTCGCCGGACGGGGAATGCGGACGACGGCGGTGCTCGCCGCGGACAGCGCCCACCCCGAAGCGCTGGCCGCCTTCGAACGGGCCGGCGGCCGCCGCATCCACCTGACCGAAGCCAATGCCGGTGACCTGGCAGCGCAGGCCGGCCGGGCCGACGTCGTCATTGACGCCCTGCTGGGCACCGGGGCCCAAGGCGGACTCCGCGGCAGCGCCGCCGCCCTGGTGTCCCTGCTTGCTGAACAGCCGCCCCGCCTGGCCGTGGCCTGCGACGTTCCCAGTGGACTGAACTCCGACACCGGAGAAACGGCGGGTCCCGTGCTGCCTGCCGATCTCACCGTCACCTTCGGCGCCGCCAAGGCCGGGCTGCTGGCCGACCCCGGAGCGGACTTCGCCGGCGCGGTCCGGGTGGTCCCGATCGGAATTGAGGACGGGCTTCCCTGGCCGGCGCTGCGCCGGCTCGAGGCCTCTGACCTCGCCACGCTGCTCCCGAACCCCGAACGGCGCTCGCACAAGTACTCCCGGGGGGTCCTCGGTGTCGTGGCGGGGTCCAGCGCGTACCCGGGGGCTGCGGTGCTCGCCTGCCGCGGGGCACTCGCCGCGGGCGTGGGCATGGTGCGCTACCTCGGCCCGCCGGACGTCGCCGACCTCATCAGGCAAAGCTGCCCGGAAGTGGTGTGCAGCACCGGAACCGTCGCCGACACGCACGTCCAGGCATGGCTCGTGGGATCCGGGATGGACGGTTCCGACGACGAGCAGATGCAGCACGTCCGCGACGCCGCCGACTCCGGTCTGCCCACCGTCGCTGACGCCGGCGCCATCCCGGCGTTGCCGGACGTCCTGGCGCCGCAGGTAATCCTGACCCCGCACGCGGGCGAGCTCGCCACCCTGCTGCAGCGCCTCGGCGCCGGTCTGGACCGTGGGGCCGTGGAAGCCGCGACCCTCTCTGCGGCACGCCAGGCCGCGGGCCTGACTGAGGCCACGGTCCTGCTCAAGGGCGCCACCACCCTGGTGGCCTCGCCCTACCAGGACTTCTACAGCCAGTCCGACGGCACACCCTGGCTGGCCACCGCCGGCAGCGGTGACGTGCTGGCCGGCGTCATCGGTGCTCTGCTCGCCCAGGTGGGGCCCGACGTCGTCCGCTTCCGGGCGGCGGGCATCGATCCGGACGAGCGCTGGGCGGCCATTGCCGCCATGGCGGCGAGCCTTCATGCGCGTGCGGGGGCGGCCGCCGCGGACGGCGCGCCGCTGACAGCAGGCAGGATTGCGGACGCCTTACCCGGAATTTGGGGTAAAGTCAGCACGCTTAGTAATCAGCGGACCGGCAAATAGTCACCGCCACCCGCTACGGTAAGACCGAGCCCGCCGCGGGTGGTACACGACACACCCGCCGGAGGCAATGTTGGACAACGTAATAGGAGCACGAATGGAAATCTGGCCCGGATCGGCGTATCCCCTTGGCGCCACCTTCAACGGAACCGGAACCAACTTCGCATTGTTCAGCGAACGGGCAGACAAGGTTGAACTGTGCCTCTTCGACGACGACGGCACAGAGACCAGAGTGGACGTCGCGGAAGTGGACGGGTATGTCTGGCACTGTTACCTGCCGCACGTGCAGCCCGGTCAGAAGTACGGCTACCGCGTCCACGGGCCGTACGACCCCTCCTCCGGAAACCGCTTCAACCCGAACAAGCTCCTCCTGGACCCGTACGCCAAGGCAGTGCACGGCCAAATCGACTGGGATCCCGCCCTCTTCTCCTACAACATGGGCGACCCCGTGTCCCGCAATGACCAGGACTCCGCACCGCACATGATGATGGGCGTGGTCATCAACCCGTTCTTCGACTGGGACGGCGACCACCTCCCGCGCATCCCGTACCACCAGTCCGTCATCTACGAAGCCCACGTCAAGGGCCTCACGCAGCTCCACCCCGAGATCCCCGAGGAGCAGCGCGGCACCTACGCCGGCGTCGCACACCCCTCCGTCATCTCGCACCTGCAGAAGCTGGGCGTTACGGCCATCGAGCTCATGCCGGTGCACCAATTCGTGAACGACGGCATCCTGCAGGACAAGGGGCTCAGCAACTATTGGGGCTACAACACCATCGGGTTCTTTGCCCCGCACAACAGCTACAGTTCCACCGGGGACACCGGCCAGCAGGTCCAGGACTTCAAGGCCATGGTCCGCACGCTCCACCGTGCAGGCATCGAAGTCATCCTTGACGTGGTGTACAACCACACGGCAGAGGGCAACCACCTCGGGCCCACCCTGTCCTTCAAGGGAATCGACAACCAGGCGTACTACCGGCTGATGGAGGGGGACCTCCAGCACTACATGGACTACACCGGCACCGGCAACTCGCTGAACGTCCGCCATCCGCACTCCCTGCAGCTGCTCATGGACTCCCTGCGCTACTGGGTGACCGAAATGCACGTGGACGGCTTCCGCTTCGACCTCGCCTCCACACTGGCCCGCGAGTTCTACGACGTCGACAAGCTCTCCACCTTCTTCGAACTCATCCAGCAGGACCCGGTAGTCTCGCAGGTCAAACTGATCGCAGAGCCGTGGGACGTTGGACCCGGTGGCTACCAGGTGGGCAACTTCCCGCCGCTGTGGACGGAATGGAACGGAAAATACCGCGACACCGTCCGTGACTTCTGGCGCGGCGAGCCGGCAACGCTGGGCGAGTTCGCCTCGCGCATCACGGGCTCCGCCGACCTCTATGAGCACTCCGGCCGCCGGCCCGTGGCCTCCATCAACTTCGTCACCGCCCACGACGGTTTCACGCTGGCTGACCTGGTGTCCTACAACGAGAAGCACAATGAAGCCAACGGCGAGGGCAACAACGACGGCGAGTCCCACAACCGCTCCTGGAACTGCGGCGCGGAGGGCCCCACGGATGACGCCAAGGTCCTCGCCCTCCGCGCCCGGCAGCAGCGGAACTTCATCGGCTCGCTTCTGCTTTCGCAGGGCGTTCCCATGCTGCTCCATGGCGACGAACTGGGCCGGACGCAGAAGGGCAACAACAACGGCTACTGCCAGGACTCGGAACTGACCTGGATCAACTGGGATAACGTTGACCAGCCCCTGATCGAGTTCACGGCCGCCGTCAACTCCCTGCGGGCCAAGCACCCCACGTTCAGACGCAGCCGCTTCTTCGACGGCAGGCCGGTCCGCCGGGGCGAAGGCGAGCGGCTGCCGGACATCGTCTGGCTGGACCCGGAGGGCTCCGTCATGCAGCCGGAGGACTGGGACAGCGGCTTCGGTCGTTCAGTCGGTGTCTTCCTCAACGGTGACGGCATCCAGGGCAAGGACAGCCGCGGGCGGCGCATTCAGGACGTCAACTTTGTGCTGTACTTCAATGCCCACGACGGTGACGTCGAGTTTAAGCTGCCGCCGGACGAGTACGCCCCGGCCTGGGATATCATCATCGACACCGCCGGCGAAGGCGCGGACTCCGAGCCGGTGGCTGCCGGCAAGGGTCTGACGGTCGCGGCGAAGTCGCTCGTGGTGCTGCGTGCCCACAGCGCCCCGGAGGAGGAGCCCGACCACTCCGTGGCGGCCTCGCTGGCGGCCCTGACGCAGTCGACAAGCACCGAGACGGCGGCGCTCACAGCCCCCGCTGTACCGGAGCCGAGCAAAACAAAGAAGGCGGCGCCGAAGATCGATCCGGAGCCAGGCCCGCAGCCGGCGGAAGAACCGGCGGAGCAGACGGCTGAGAAGCCGGCGGAAAAGCCGACGGAGCAGCCGGCTGAGAAGCCGGCGGAGAAGCCAGCGGGGAAACTGGCCGAGAAGCCGCTGGAAAAACGCACCGGACATCATTCCGGAAAGCACTCAGGGAATAGTGGCGGGAAGCGCACTGGGAAACCGAAGGCAGGCAGGCAGGCAGGGGAGGACGCATGAGGACGCCCGTCTCCACGTACCGCCTCCAGATCAGGCAGGGGTTCACCCTTTTTGACGCCGCCGAAACCGTGCCGTACCTGCACTCACTGGGCGTCGACTGGATCTACCTGTCGCCGGTGCTCAAAGCCGAGAGCGGTTCGGACCACGGCTATGACGTCACGGATCCGTCCGTGGTGGACCCGGAGCGCGGCGGCCCCGAGGGCCTGGCCGCCGTGTCCCGGGCGGCCCGTGCTGCCGGCATGGGCGTCCTGATCGACATCGTGCCCAACCATGTGGGCGTGGCCACGCCGGCCCAGAATCCATGGTGGTGGTCGCTGCTCAAGGAAGGCCGCGGGTCCCCCTACGCGGAGGCGTTCGACGTCGACTGGGACCTTGCCGGCGGCCGCATCCGGATTCCGGTGCTGGGCAGCGACGAGGACCTGGACCAACTCGAGATCAAGGACGGTGAACTGCGGTACTACGACCACCGTTTCCCGCTGGCCGAGGGCAGCTACACCGAGGGTGATTCCCCCCGGGATGTGCACGCCAGGCAGCATTATGAACTCATGGGCTGGCGGCGTGCCGACAACGAGCTGAACTACCGCCGCTTCTTCGCAGTGAACTCGCTGGCCGGTGTCCGCGTCGAGCTGCCGTCCGTCTTCGATATGGCCCATGGGGAAGTCGTGCGCTGGTTCCGCGAAGGACTTGCGGACGGACTGCGGATCGACCACCCGGACGGCCTCGCCGACCCGGAGGGGTACCTGAAGCGGCTCCGGGGGGCAACCGGCGGCGCCTACCTGCTGGTCGAAAAGATCCTCGAACCGGGGGAGCAGCTGCCCGCCAGCTTCGAATGCGAAGGGACCACCGGCTACGATGCCCTGGCCGACGTCGACCGCGTGTTTGTCGATCCGCAGGGACGCGACGTGCTGGACCGGATCGAGGCCCGGCTGCGCGGCGGCGAGACTGCCGACTACCAGGAGATGATCCGCGCAACCAAGCGCCGGATCACGGACGGCATTCTTCACTCCGAGATCCTGCGGCTCGCGCGTCTGGTCCCGGCCGGTTCGGGCATTTCCGCGGAAGCGGCAGCCGATGCGATCGCTGAAATCATCGCGGCGTTCCCCGTCTACCGCACCTACCTGCCTACGGGCGGGGAAGTCCTGAAGGAAGCCTGCGAGCTCGCTGCCCGGTGGCGCCCTGAGCTGGACCAGGCCATCCGGATTCTGCACCCGCTGCTGCAGGACACGGATCTTGAGCTCTCCCGCAGGTTCCAGCAGACCTCTGGCATGGTCATGGCCAAGGGCGTGGAGGACACCGCGTTCTTCCGCTACAACAGGCTGGGGACGCTCACGGAAGTCGGCGCGGACCCCACGGAGTTCTCGATCGACGGCGAGGAATTCCACCGCCGAATGACCCGCCGCCAGGCGGAGCTGCCGCTCTCCATGACCACCCTCAGCACCCACGACACGAAGCGGAGCGAAGACACCCGGGCACGGATTTCGGTCATCTCGGAGGTGGCGGCCGACTGGGAGAAGGCCCTGGACCGGCTGAACGCCCTGGCGCCGCTGCCTGACGGACCGCTGTCCGTCCTGCTATGGCAGGCCATTGCCGGCGCATGGCCTGCGGACAGGGAGCGGCTCCAGTCCTACGCACTCAAGGCAGCCCGCGAGGCCAGCAACTCCACTACCTGGACGGATCCCGATCGCGCGTTCGAAGAGAAGCTGACGGCCGCCGTCGACTCCGCGTTCGACAATCCGGAGGTCCGCGCCGAACTGGAGGCCCTCGTGGACCTCCTGGCACCGTACGGCGCATCGAACTCGCTCTCGGCGAAGCTGGTGCAGCTGACCATGCCCGGCGTGCCCGACGTGTATCAGGGCACCGAGTTCTGGGACCGCTCGCTGACCGACCCGGACAACCGCCGCCCGTTCAGCTTCCCGGAACGGATACGCGCCCTGGAACAGCTGGACGCCGGCCAACGGCCGGAGTCCTTCACCGACGAGCGGGCCAAGCTGCTGGTGACCTCCCGGGCCCTGCGGCTGCGCCGGGAGCGACCGGAGCTGTTTGGCGGGTACCGCCCGGTGCAGGCGAGCGGCCCCGCGGCTGCGCACCTGCTGGGCTTCGACCGCGGAGTGGGCGGAGCGCCGGGCGCGGTGACCCTGGCGACCCGGCTGCCCCGCGGACTGGAACAGTCGGGCGGCTGGCGGGACACCGCCGTCGAGCTTGAGACCGCCATGAAGGATGAACTGACCGGTACGGGCTTCGGCCCCGGGCCAGCGGCGCTATCGGAGATCTTCCGGATTTACCCGGTGGCGCTGCTCGTTCCTGAGACAGGAGAAAAGGCATGACGCAGCAGAATTACGCGGCCAAACCCGTCCACGGGCCGCAGCGGTTCGACATCTGGGCACCTAATGCAGGCTCCGTGACACTGCTGGCCGGCGGGGAGCGCTACCCGATGACCGGCCGGACCGGCACCGGGCCGGAGGATGAGGGCTGGTGGACGGCCGCGGAGGCACCCGCCGCCGGCGAGGTCGACTACGGATACCTGCTCGACGGCGACGAAATCCCGCTGCCCGATCCCCGGACCCGCCGCCAGCCGGACGGCGTCCACGCACTGTCCCGCACATTCGATCCCGGAACCTACCGGTGGCAGGATTCGGGGTGGCAGGTCAGGGCACTCCAGGGGGCCGTGATCTACGAACTCCACCTCGGAACCTTCACGCCGGAGGGGACACTCGACGCCGCTGCCTCAAAGCTGGACTATCTGGCCGGGCTGGGAATCGACTACGTGGAACTGCTGCCCGTCAACGCGTTCAACGGCACGCACAACTGGGGCTACGACGGCGTGCAGTGGTTCGCCGTGCACGAGGGCTACGGCGGGCCGGCCGCGTACCAGCGGTTCGTGGACGCCGCCCACGCCGCCGGCATCGGCGTCATCCAGGACGTGGTCTACAACCACCTCGGGCCGAGCGGAAATTACCTCCCCAGGTTCGGGCCGTACCTCAAGCACGGCGAGGGCAACACCTGGGGCGACTCCGTCAACCTCGACGGGCCGGGCTCGGACCACGTGCGCCGGTACATCCTCGACAACGTCGCGATGTGGCTGCGCGACTACCGGGTGGACGGCCTCCGCCTGGATGCCGTGCACGCGCTGAAGGACGAGCGCGCCGTCCACATCCTGGAGGACTTCGGCGCGCTGGCCGACCAGATCTCGGCCGAGGTTGGCCGTCCGCTGACCCTGATCGCCGAGTCGGACCTCAACAACCCCCGCCTGCTGTACCCCCGGGATGTCAACGGGTACGGCCTGGCCGGGCAGTGGAGCGACGACTTCCATCATGCCGTCCACGTCAACGTCAGCGGGGAAACCACGGGCTACTACGGCGACTTCGATTCGCTGGGCGCCCTCGCGAAGGTGCTGCGGGACGGGTTTTTCCACGACGGCAGCTACTCCAGCTTCCGCGAACGCCGCCACGGCCGCCCGATCAACTTCAGCGCCGTCCATCCGGCGGCACTGGTGGTCTGCTCGCAGAACCATGACCAGATCGGCAACAGGGCCACCGGGGACCGGCTCTCCCAGTCGTTGCCGTACGGCAGCCTGGCCCTCGCGGCTGTGCTGACCCTGACCGGCCCGTTCACACCCATGCTGTTCATGGGTGAGGAGTACGGCGCCACAACCCCCTGGCAGTTCTTCACATCCCATCCCGAGCCCGAGCTTGGCAAAGCCACCGCGGAAGGCAGGATCAAGGAGTTCGAACGCATGGGATGGGATCCCGCCGTCGTGCCCGATCCGCAGGATCCGGAAACGTTCACGCGCTCCAAACTGGACTGGGCGGAAGCCTCCACGGGTGACCACGCCCGGCTGCTGGAGCTGTACCGGGCGCTCATCCGGCTGCGGCGTTCCACGCCGGACCTCACCGCCCTGGGCTTCGAGGACACCGACGCGGAGTTCGACGACGACGCCCGGTGGCTGCGCTTCCGCCGCGGCGGCGTGCAGGTGCTGCTGAACTTCGCCGAGCAGTCCGTCACCCTGGACAGGGCAGGCACCGAGCTGCTCCTGGCCACCGATGATGCCGTCCGCATCGAGGGGGGCAAGGTCGAACTTCCGGGGCTAAGCGCGGCGGTCCTCGGAGACTGACCCTCTGCCCTCCCGGCTGCTGCGTGGGCCGGTGCCCGTCACCCTGACCGGATGATGGACACCGGCCCCAGCGCGTCTGTCTGGCTGGCAGGATGGTACGTATGACTTATTTGGCTGCAGACCACCGCTACGAAACCATGCCATACCGCCGTGTCGGACGCAGCGGCCTCAAGCTGCCGGCGATCTCCCTCGGCCTCTGGCACAACTTCGGCGACGACAAGCGCTTCGACGAACAGCGCGCCATCCTGCGCCGTGCCTTTGACCTGGGCGTAACCCACTTCGACCTCGCCAACAACTACGGCCCTCCGGCCGGATCGGCAGAGACCAACTTCGGCAGGCACCTGCGCGAGGATTTCAAGCCGTACCGCGATGAGCTGGTCATTGCCACCAAGGCCGGCTACCACATGTGGCCCGGCCCGTACGGCGAGTGGGGCTCCCGCAAGTACCTGCTGTCCAGCCTGGACCAGTCCCTGCAGCGCATGGGACTGGACTACGTGGACATCTTCTACAGCCACCGCCCCGACCCCGAGACGCCCCTTGAGGAAACCATGGGAGCGCTGGACCACGCGGTGCGTTCCGGCAAAGCCCTCTATGCCGGCATCTCTTCCTACACTCCCGAGCAGACGCTGGAGGCGGCCCGGATCCTCAAGGAACTCGGCACGCCGCTGCTCATCCACCAGCCCAGCTACTCCATGCTGAACCGCTGGACCGAGGACGGCAGCCCCAACCTGTACGAGGCACTTGACCAGGTGGGTGCCGGGTCCATTGCCTTCTCGCCGCTGGCCCAGGGCATGCTGACGGACCGCTACCTCCACGGCATCCCTGCCGATTCCCGTGCGGCCAAGGACCGGTTCCTCTCCGAATCGACCATCACCCACGACAAGCTGGAGCGCATCCGGGGGCTCAACGGGATCGCCGCCGGCCGCGGCCAGTCCCTCGCGCAGATGGCCATCGCCTGGATCCTCCGCGACCAGCCCAAGGGATCCCCGGTGACCTCAGCCCTGATCGGCGCGTCCAGCGTGGCCCAGCTCGAAAACACCCTCGGAGCCATCAACAACCTGGAGTTCGACGCAGAGGAGCTGGCCGCCATCGACGAATTCGCCGTCGAATCGGACATCAACCTCTGGGCACAGCGGGTCTGAGTAACGGCGCTTGGTAATGAAGTAGCCGGAGCGGCCGGGAATAACAGCGGCTCCGGCGCTGTTTAGTTACACTGATAAGCGCGCCGTGTGGCGCCGTGTCCGTCAGCCGCCGTCGTACAACCAGGTACAGATGCGCAGGGCACGTGAAGTTTTGTTCTCAAAGGAGTTCCGTGTCTTCAAATCCGATTCGTGTTGCAATCGTCGGGGTGGGTAACTGCGCCGCTTCGCTGGTCCAGGGTGTCCACTATTACCGGGATGCGGACCCGCAGGCCACGATCCCGG